>JAAAOT010000250.1 GCA_009908725.1 Bacteroidota bacterium
CTATCTTCCGGATTGGTTTTGCCGCACGGTGTCTCCTGACTACGTCTACCCCGCTTTATGAATCGTCGCACGAAGATCGTCTGCACGCTCGGCCCCGCCTCGTCGGACTCAGACACGATCCAGCATATGATCGAGGCCGGAATGAATGTCGCGCGGATGAACTTCAGCCACGGCAGTCACGACGACCACGCTGAGCGGATCCGCACGGTGAGGGAGGCGGCGAAGCGGCAGGGGCAGACGGTGACCATCCTGCAGGATCTACAGGGCCCGAAGATCCGCGTGGGGCAGATGCAGGACGGAAGTGTCATGCTGAAGGAGGGGCAGCAGCTCGTGATCACCCCGGAGCCGCTGGAGGAGGGAACCGCCGAGCGGGTTCACATCGACTACCCCACGCTTGCCGAAGACGCCGACGTCGGCGGGCGAATTCTGCTGGATGACGGCCTCCTCGAACTCACGATCACGGGGATCGACGGGAAAGAAATCATTACGGAGGTCGTTGAGGGCGGTCCGCTGCGTTCACGGAAGGGCGTGAACCTTCCAAATATCCGCACGTCGACGCCGTCGCTGACGGAAAAGGATCGAAAAGACCTTGAGTTCGGTCTGTCGATGGATGTGGACGTCGTCGCGCTGTCGTTCGTCCGTGAGCGGTCAGATGTGGAGGAGCTTCTCGGCCTGATCGAGGACGCCGGCAAGAACGTGAGCGTTGTGGCGAAGATTGAGAAGCCCGAAGCGGTTCGCAACATCGAGGACATTCTCGACGTCGTGGACGGCATCATGGTGGCGCGTGGAGACCTCGGGATTGAGATGCCGATGGAGGAGGTGCCGAGCACGCAGAAGATGCTCATCAGTCGGAGCATGGCGACTGCACGGCCGGTTATTACAGCGACACAGATGCTGGAGAGCATGGTTGACAACCCGCGCCCGACGCGTGCGGAGGCGAGTGACGTAGCCAACGCGGTGCTCGATGGAAGCGACGCTGTCATGCTGTCGGCGGAGACGGCCGTCGGCACCGACCCGGTTCGGGTCGTCCGCGCGATGAACAAAATCATCCGTCGGGCCGAGACGCACTGGCAGGACTTCCGCCAGACGCTCTCGATGACGCCGGGACATCTGGAGCGGACCGAGAACGTGACCGAGAGCGTCAGTTTCACTGCCTGCCGGCTTGCAGAGCAGGTCAACGCCGCCGCGATCTGTTGCCTGACGAACTCCGGTGCTACGGCCCGGTCGATTGCGCGCCACCGCCCGAGCATGCCGATTTTTGCTTTTACCGACAACCAGCGCGTGGTCGGGCAGCTTGGCATGTTGTGGGGGACGAAGGCGTTCCACATTCCCTTTCAGCAGGATACGGACCAGGGGATTGCCCGCGTTCACAGTATTCTGCGCGAGAAAGGATTGGTCGAGCCGGGAGGGCACGTCGTGATTACGGCCGGCATGCCGCTACCGGCGCGCGGTCGCACGAACATGGTGCACGTCTCCCGGGTGCAGTAGGTCTCCGGTCGGGACGCGATGCGCGCTACCGGAGAGAGCGGCGCGTTCGACCGCCCCCGATTCTAGTCGTCCGAGTCTGTCGCGGCGCGGCCGTACAGCCACGTTAGTTCCGCCAGATGATCGAGGCGCTCGTCGTTAAGATCCTCTTCCGAGCACCGCCACGTCCAGTTGCCGTTCGCCTCGCCGGGGACGTTCATCCGTGCATCCGCTCCCAGCTCCAGGACGTCCTGCAGGGGCGTCACCACGCGATCTGCTGCCGAGCCCAGGAGAGCACGTAATGAGCGCTCAGACAGATTTTCGTCATTGGCTGACAGGTAACGCCGGGCGAAGTCGCGCTGATCTTCCGGCATCGTGCTGTTCCACCAGCCGCGGAGCGTGTCGTTGTCGTGTGTGCCCGTGTAGGCCACGAGGTTGCGCGAGTAGTTGTGGGGGAGGTAGGCGTGGTCCGGCTCGCCGCCGAACGCAAACTGGAGGATGGCCATCCCCGGAAAGTCGAATCGATCGCGCAGGTCGCGCACCTCGTCCGTGATGATGCCGAGGTCTTCCGCGACGACGGGAAGGTGGCCGAGTGCGTCCCCGAGCGCCTCAAATACAGCAGCGCCGGGCCCCTCCACCCAGTGCCCGTTCACGGCCGTCTCTTCGTCTGCGGGGATCTCCCAGTATGCCTCGAACCCGCGGAAATGATCGATGCGAACGAGGTGCACCCGATTCAGAACCTGCCGCACGCGGCGGATCCACCATTCGAATCCGTTTGCCTTCATGCGGTCCCACCGATACAGCGGGTTGCCCCAACGCTGGCCTTCCGGAGAAAAATAATCCGGAGGAACGCCGGCGACGGACGTCGGCTGGCCCTCTTCGTCCAGGTAAAACAGATCCTGATGGGCCCAGGTGTCGGCACTATCGTGCGCGACGTAGATGGGGATGTCGCCGAACAGCCGGATGTCCCGATCCGCGCAGTGCGCACGTAGATCCGACCACTGGCGGTCGAACAGGTATTGCCAGAAGGCGTGCATCCGGATCGCCTCCGCATGATTCTCCCGGGCCTGCTTCATGGCTGCCGGCTGCCGGTGGACGAGCCCGTCGTCCCACGCATGCCACGGCGCGCCGTCGTTCGCATCCTTCAGTGCCATGAACAGGGTGTATTCGTCCAGCCATTCCGCGTTGTTTTCGCGGAAGGTCCGGAAGTCCTCCGTATCGGATGCGTCGTTCCGGAATCGCTGAAAGGCGGTTTCCAGCACGGCGCGCTTTCTGGGGATGAGGCGGGAGAAGTCGACGTGTCCCTCGGGCAACTCCCGGAGCGGATCGACGTCGTCCTCTGTGAGAAGGCCGTCTCGGAGGAGCGGCTCGGGGCTGACGAGCAGCGGGTTGCTTGCGAAAGTAGACAGGCTGGAATACGGGGACGCGCCGTGTCCGACGGGACCGAGCGGGAGCACCTGCCAGAGCCGCTGATGGGTCTCGGCGAGCCGATCGACGAACCGATGAGCTGTCGGGCCCAGGTCGCCAATGCCGTAGGGGCCGGGCAGAGAGGTGACGTGAAGGAGGATGCCGCTAACGCGTCGCGAGTCCACGGGGAGAGTAGGTTGAGGGCAAGAACAGACGGACCGGAGGGCTGCCGACCGGTCTCAGGTTGTGATAGGCGGGGCAGGGCGGTGCCTCGCAGGAAAGGATGCCGGTCGACGGTGTCAGCCTTCGGCCCATTCGTTCCGCGTAGCCTCCGGGAGCTGGGGCCGTTCCTCAGACGAAAGCCGCGTGTCCGCCGAACCGGTCGCCGCACGAATGCGGTCCTGATATAGCGTGTGGAACCGATCGTAGAGGCGGTAGAGGCTGCTGTCGGCCGTGTCAGCTGGTACATCCACGACCTCCGGGTAGGCGTAGCCTGCGGCCCCGGCCGTGTCAACGAAAAAAGACTTGAGTCCAAGGCGTCGCTGGAAGATCGACGCAGTGGTATAGAAGACGTGTTGCTTCTCCGTGGGCAGGACCCAGATGTAGCGGCTGATGACGCCCCGGCGGATGTAGAGCCCGTCGTCCGAGAGGGTGTAGCCGTGATGGGTGTACTGCAGGTATGCCCAGAGGAGGAGCAGCGGCGTCAGTGTGTAGGCCCAGTACGGAAGGGCGGCATCCATGGGCGCGGCCCAGTCGCTCGGCCAGAAGTAGACCGCCGGGGCGACCACGACCGTCAGAGCGACCATGTACCGGACGAAGGACCGTCGGATCGTGAGGGGGGAGACGCGCTGGAACGAATCCGGCAGGTCAAACTCTCGGACGCGTCGCCCGACATCAAGTACCTGCTCGCGTCGCGCGAAGGGGACGACGACGCGGTGCCCCTGTTCGTCGACGTTGACACCGACGGTCTGCGCCTCCAGGGCAAACCAGCCGAACGCTTCCATGAGCGGGTTCGTGCGCAGGATGAGCGCCTGCACCTTCTCCAGAGGAATCGTACCCTCGGTGACGGTGAACAGGCCGTGCTTTTTTCGCAGCTTGTCGCCTTCGAGCCAGAGGTGGAATCCGTAGTATCGGTTCAGGTTGATCGCGATGCCGGTGAGCCAGCCAAAGAGCGCCGCAAATAGGATCGTGACAACGGCTGCAAAAAAGGGCGAGGCGTAGATCGCATCGACGAAAGACTGAAACTGCGACCGGGACGCAAGCACGTAGTTCAGCAGCGTATCGGGCTCCACGAACTGGAAGACCGAGAATACCACGGCGATGTAGACGAGCGAAAAACGAAACATTCCACTCAGGAAGACGCGCTGCAGCGGCATCCGAAATAGCACCTGCTCCTCCGCGCGTCGCTCCCCTTCCGGACTTGTCGAGGCATCGGACTCGTCCCCGTCTATCGAGTCAGCCGATACGTCTTGTTCGGTAGCCGTCTCCGCATTCGTCGTCTGACGTTGAAACGAGCGGATGACGTGCCGGATGCGCTGTGCTTCATCGAGGCTGACGTATTCGAGGACGCCCTCCGTGCCGGTGCTCCCCGCGGTTTCGATCTTCACCTTCGCGATGTTGGCGACCCGGGCCAGGACGTTCTGCTCGATCTGAACGTTTTGTACGCGTTCGATCGGGATGCTACGGTTCTGCCGGTTGAATACGCCGCTCTGGATGATGATCTGCTTGGGCGTCAACCGGTAGCTGAACCGGTAGTACTGCAGAAGGATGGACGGAAGCGCGATGACGCCGAAGGCCACCGTCATGAAAAGGTAAAAGACGTTCTCCCCGCTCGGATTCATCAGGACCGGCACCATCAGCAGCAGGAGGGCCGGCAGGCTGGCCAGGAACCGCTGCAGCAGCGTCAGGGGATGAAGTCGCTGCGGCTCGTGAAGCTCGCCCAGCGTGGCGGGCCCGTCGTTGTCCGGGTTGGGCACCGGGTTGCCGTCGTCGGGAGCGTCGGATGCGGTCGGTTGCGTATCGGGAGCCGGGTTCTCGGGATCGGCGTCCGGCGCGGTCTCCTCCATAGTTCCGAAGGGTTCGGCCGCAGACCCGCCGTCGGTGTCTGCTGCAGGCTCCTGTGGCGACGACTCGCGGCTGCGTTCCTCCCCACTGTCGTGGTCGTTTCCCCCGGAATCAGGAGGATGGGATCCGTTCGAAAGGGGCGAAGCCATGGACAGGAGCAGGAGCGCAGGGAGCAGGACGTTCGAGTGGCGGCAGGCCGGGCGGACCGGCGATTGGCAGGCTCAGACCGGGTCTTCCATCAATGGATCTTCGAGGATAAACTGCTTGACGCGGTCCCGGATACGTTCCGCTTCTTTGAGGTTCAACCCGGGGATGACGACGTCGCTGGAGCGGGAGCCGGCCGTGTGGACGATAAGGCGGCCGAGCGAGAACTCACGCTCAAGGAGGTCCTGGGAGACGTCCAGGTGCTGGATGCGGCGGAGCGGGACGACCGTGCGGATATGATTCAGCACGCCGTGCTCGATGTAAATCTCTTCGGATCGGATGGAAAAGCCCCAGTTCCGGTACATCAGTCGGGGCCAGATCAGCGCGTAGAGGACGCCGAGAACGGCAACAATGGCCGTCAGCACACCGAACGGCAGGGCGCTCGTACCGAAGAGGTGGGCGAGGTCGTAGAAAAAGACCGCAAACGCCGTGATTGTCGCGAATGCACCGCGCTTGATCGACCACACGGTTTGCATGGACGGCTCAAGCGACTGCAGTTCATCTGCAGAGGCGGTTTCGAGGGGAGGCGAAGCGGTCTCCATCCGGGGCGTTAAAATGGGAAGGCAGATGTGCTCGTCTTGAAAACCACGGTACGGCAGAGGTTTCGCCGCGGCCGGCGCGTCTACGTGCGGCTCGGGTCGCGTGGATGCTGCAGTCCCTCTGCCTGTCGGCACAGCAGGCGGTCGCGTACGGGTCGATGGTGTCGGATCCAGGGATAGAGAGGATACGCGCGGCCATGTAAAGATGGTGTCTGCACGGCGGGCCGTGACAGGTTCAACGTCCTTATCGCGTATACGAAGATGCAGGGCACGGCCAAGATCAGGTGCAACCGAAATTCACAAACGGAGTATGCATGATTATCCATAGGAGCACGCGGTGCGACGACCGGTTGCGTGTACTTTCGTCACCATTAGTGGCATTCAAAATATCCGTTTCGATATTTTCGTGCGATTCGGCCGAAATCAATCGTCTTACCCTGCTGCACAGCGGCGGGTTGTAGGACCCGAACCAGCGCCCTTCGGCGGCTTACGTGTTTGCCATTCGATCGTCCATGCGCATTTCTCGAGTCTACATTGCTGTGGGGTTGGGCATGGTCGCCACGGCAGCGATCCTGTGGGTTCTGGCCGGATCCTTCTCCGCCGCTGAGGCGGGGCGCATCCTGGGGTCCGGCGCATCTGTTTCCACCGACCAGCAAGACGTCACGGTCGAGCGCCCCGTTCGGCTTGTGGCCACGCCAACCTTTGACGAGGTGCCGGGATACCCGCTCTTCCGCAATTACGTGCCGGACGACTACGGGCCGGACCTCCCCAGTCAGAACTGGGCGATTACGCAGGACGATCGCGGGATCATCTACGTTGGCAATCCGGCCGGCGTCCTGGCCTACGACGGGGCCGGATGGCGGCTCATTCCGACCGAGAACCGCACGCTGGTGCGGACGGTCTTTCGAGATTCCACCGGTCGAGTCTACGTCGGTGCGTACGGGGAAATCGGGTATCTCGCGCCGGATGCATCCGGAACGATGCGGTTCGTGTCCTTGCAGGACAAGATTCCTCCCGCTCACCGCAGCTTCGGGCATACATGGAGCGGGATCGCGGTGAGCAGTGGGATCTACTTTCAGACGCGTCGCGCCATTTACCGGTGGGACGGGTCAAAGATGGACGTCTGGACCACGTCGGAGTCTGCACGCTTTTACAAGCTGTTCACGGTGCGAGACACCGTCTACGTTGCTCGAGAGAACGTGGGATTGCATCAGATCGCGAACGGTCGGCTTGAGCCCGTACCCGGTGGGGAGCGATTCACCAACACGAGCGTCGCCACCATCATGCCATATGGCGACGATGGCCTTCTCATCGGGACGGTCGCGAGCGAACTGTTTCTTCGTCGAAACGGACAAATCGAGCGGTTTCGAACCGACGTCGACGGTTTTCTCCAGGCGAATGAATTGTACACCGCGACCGTCCTTCCTGATGGGTCGTATGCTTTTGCGACGCTCTGGGGCGGGGTCGTCATCACAGATCGATCGGGCCGGGCCCTTCGCATCCTGGACAAACGGGCGGGGTTGATCGGGGACGACGTGAAGGCGCTCTTCGTCGATCGTCACGAGGGCCTCTGGATGGCCTACGAGAGCGGCATTGCGCGGGCCGAGATCATGCTTCCGATCAGCATGTTCGATGACCGCACGGGGCTGGACGGCGTCGCCCTCTCGATTACGCGGCACAACGGAACGCTGCATGTCGGAACGACCTCGGGCGTATTTCGGCTGTCCCGCGAAATCTCGGCCGATGGGACCGTGCGTCCATCGTTTCAGCGCGTTACGGCGCTTCGAGCCCAGGCCTTCGCCCTCCTGTCGCATCCTGACGGTTTGCTCACAGCCACCGATCGCGGGGTTTTCCAGCTTACAGGTGGGCGCGCTCGATCGGTCGCCGAGAGCCGAACCGCCTACGGCCTCCATGCCTCGCGGCATACGGACGGCCTGGTCTATGTCGGATACATCGACGGGGTCGGGACCATCCAGTATCGAAACGGGCGGTGGGAGAGTCAGCCCGCGATCCCGGGCCTGGACCGCGGCATCTTCTTTCTCGAAGAAGACGATCGCGGGGACCTCTGGGTCGCATCGGCCTACGGCGGCCTGTGGAACGTGTCGACCTCCGACGGCCTGCAGAACCAGCCCAGCGTGACGGAGATTGCGTCCGAGGGACAGCGTCCGCAGCACGTTTTTCGGATGGCGTACGTCCCCGAAAACGGTCTTCGAATCGTGTCCCGAAAAGGCGTTTCGCGACCGGAGCGCGACGAGACGGGCCGGATTGCTCTGATGCCGGACACCAGCATCACGTCACGCCTTCCGGCGGACGCCGGTCGCATTCTGAATCTGACCGCTGCGCCGGACGGAGACCTGTGGGTGACGGCGGAGGCTGAAACGTACTGGTTCGATCGATCACCGGGGCGGGACGTCGACGTCCGCGTCCCGTTCGCCCATGTGCCGGAGTTCAATGCATATGCCTCTCGCGCGGAGACCAGCGGTCGGTTCTGGGTGGTCGGCGAGGAGGGGGTTGCGTCGCATCATCCGGTTTCGACATCCCATGAACTCCGGCCGGTCCGGACGCTGATCCGGAGCGTGTCGTTGATCCGCAGCGATTCGGTTCTTTTCGGTGGCACCGAGCCCATGCAGGGAGCGCCGGTGCGCCGTCTCGGCGCGCTGAACGTGACGGGAGTAGACCCAGATCGGAGCAGGGATGAGGCGGACCGAGAGCAGGACGACGGGAATAGCAACGAGCCGTCCCGCGCGGCAGGACCCGGCGCATCCGGGCGCGCGATGCGAGCCGCTGCGCAGGCATCCACGGCCTCCGGACCTTCCGGCACGCAACGGCGCCGCGATGGCGCGGCGACCGCCCGCTCCGCCACGGGCCGGGAGGTCGAAGATCGAACGCTTACGACGATCGGGTACGAGGACAACGCGGTCCGACTCGAGTTTGCGGCGCCCGGCTTCGGGCAGGAGGAGAGCGTCGAGTATCAGTACCGGCTCGACGGCTTTGATGCGGAATGGTCGGCCTGGTCGGCGGAAACGAAGAAAGAGTACACGAACCTGCCTCCGGGGCGGTATCAGTTCGACGTCCGGGCACGGAACCCGCGGGTCTGGACCGCGACGACCGCGCATTATGCATTCGAAGTGCTTGCCCCGTGGTATCGGACGATCTGGGCGTATGCCGCCTATGCCTTCCTCATGGGGGGCCTGGTGTTCGGTGTCGTCCAGTGGCGCTCTGCCCAGCTTGAACACCGCGCGGAGGCGCTTGAGAAGGTCATTGCCCGGCGAACCGCCGAGGTAAAAGAGCAGGCCCGCCAGCTGGAAGTGTACAACACGGAGCTTGTGCGTAGTAATGAGGTGCTGCAGGAAACCGTCGAGCAGAAGTCCAAGCTCCTTGGCGTCGCTGCGCACGACCTCAAGAATCCCCTGTTTGGTATCCGGGCGCTTTCGGAGGTGCTCCTCGAGCGCGGGGACGTGGACGAAAATGCGAAGCGCAAGCTGGATCTGATTCGATCCTCCGCAGATGAAACGCTCACGTTGATCAACGATCTTCTGGCGTCAGCGGCCTCCTCCGCGCAGGCCCAGGCGGAGATGGAGATGATCGACGCCGGCGCGCTGGCCGAGTGGGTGGCTCACAGCTTCCAGCATCAGGCCGAACGGAAGGAGCAGCGGCTGACGGCCGCGGTCCCGTCCGAGCCGTGCATCGTGGAGGCGGACAAGCGCAAGCTCCGTGAGGCGATGAATAACCTTATCAGCAATGCAATTAAGTATTCGCCCCACGGTGCGCCGATTCTGGTCCGGGTTGATCGTTCCGACCAGAAGATCCATTTCAGCGTGGAAGATCAGGGCCCGGGTCTCAGTGTTGAGGATCAGCACCGCCTCTTTGCGCCGTTCCAGCGCCTGACGCCGGAAGCGACCGGGGACGAAGGCTCCTCCGGTCTCGGTCTATACATCGTCAAGCAAATCGCAGAACTGCACGACGGCGATGTAGACGTCGAGACCAGTCTCGGTGAGGGAAGCACATTCACCCTGATTATCCCCGCTGCCTCCGCCGGTCCGCGGCGGTCGTAGACACGTATCGGCGGTCCGTCGCTTCTCGCTAGTCCGCCGTATGGGGTGGTATCCCTGCGTCCCTGCATCTCACCGTCCGCATGGGGCCGTCGACTCGACGGGCACGGAGCGGCTGTGCACCCTTCTGACACGGTGCGACGGAGAACCGGAACGAGCGGAGGGCCCCGTCTTTTCATCCGCACGGTCAGCACCATGAACAGGCACGTACTTGCTCCACCGGTATGGACACGATCAGTATTCTCGGCTGCGGCTGGCTCGGATTGCCGCTCGGTCGTCGTCTCGTCAAGAATGGCTACCGCGTTAAGGGAGCCACTACCACACCGGAAAAGCTTGACGCGATCGCGGATGCGGGAATCGAGCCGTACATGATCAAGCTGGACCCCGACCCGGTGGGGGACCCCGAAGACTTTTTCGAGTCGGATATCATCTTCGTGAATGTGCCGCCGCCACGCGGCCGCGACGACGCTGCTGCCTTTCACCAGCGACAAATGGAGGTGGTCGGAGCGGCGATGACCGCAGACTGGGTTCTCTTCGCCAGCTCGACGGGCGTATACCCCGATGCGGACCGGGCCGTTCATGAGGACGATCTTCCCCCCGGCGGTCCCGCGACGTACGACGGCCCCCGGCGCAGTACGGGGGAGATCCTCGAGACGATTGAGGGGATGTGGTGGACGCACGAAGCAGCCGCAACGATTCTGCGATTTGGCGGATTGTACGGGCCCGACCGGCACCCGGGCCGGTTCCTCGCGGGGCGGACCGGTCTCTCGCGTCCGTCTGCGCCCGTCAACCTGATCCATCTGGACGACTGCACCGGAATTGTCGCATCGGTGCTCCACCAGAATGCTCGTGATCAGGTCTTCAACGCCGTCGCAGATCGGCATCCGTCGCGGCGAGAGACGTACATTCGTGCGGCGCGGTCGCTGGGGCTCGAGCCGCCGGACTTCGACATGGACGACACCCGCGGGGGGAAGAAAATCGGCAACGATAGGGTGCACAGTGTGCTCGGATACACATTCGATCATCCGGACCCGAGCAACCTGTAACGATCCGTCGATTCACCGGCGGGAAGCGCCAGAGACGTTGACTTCGCTCGTCGTGGGACGTTACTGTGTACACTGGATGAAGCGGCTCGTCGGTCGTGATCGTCCCAGTGCGCGGCCCGTGGTCGCTGCCTGCTACGCTGTCTCACCGTTTGCTCCCTTACGAGCGCAGGTCCGTCTTTCCGTACGCCGGTTTCTCGTGCTTGCTCTCTGCGGGCACGCCGAAGCGACGCTGTACACCGTTGGCGGCCTGCACCGAAAGGACCGGGCGACGAATGAGAGTACACGTCTTCTCTGCCTTTCCCCTCTGCCGATTATGGCTACGAACGCTGCTGCCCCGGCCGCGACGCCGGATGCCCTTCGATGTACGGACGCGTCTTCGCTATCCGAGCGTTTCAACACGGTGCGCGGGTTCACTGAAGAGTTCTGTGAACCGCTCAACACCGAGGACTACGTTGTTCAAACCGTCGAGAACGTCAGTCCCACCAAGTGGCATCTCGCCCACACGACCTGGTTTTTCGAAACGTTTATCCTCAAAGAGCACGCGCCCGAGTATACGCCGCTGAATGAGACCTACGCCTACCTTTTCAACTCGTACTACATTCAGGCGGGAGAGCGCCATTGCCGGGACCGACGCGGGTACATCTCGCGCCCGACGGTGGAGGAAGTGTATGCCTATCGCGAGCACGTAGACGATGCAATGCGCGGTCTGATGGCTACTGCCGACGGGACGAAGATGGACGAAATCGCCCCGTTGATTGAAATCGGCCTTCACCACGAGCAGCAGCACCAGGAGCTGATGGTGACGGACATGAAGCACGTCCTGTCCGTCAATCCCCTCCGCCCGGCCTACCGCGACGATCTGGTGCCGGCGGATCGAACATCCATTCCCGCGCTCGACTGGGTCGGTTTCGACGAGGGACTCTATGAGATCGGCTTCGACGCTGATGACCCCGATGCCGGGTTCTGCTACGACAACGAAACGCCACGCCATCGCGAGTTCTTGGAATCCTTTCAACTTGCGAACCGGCTTGTGACCTGTGGCGAGTATCTCCAGTTCATGGAAGACGGCGGATACGAACGGCCGGAGTTGTGGCTGTCGGCCGGCTGGGCAACCGTCCAGGAGAAGAACTGGACAGAGCCGTTCTACTGGGAGCCGCACGACGGCGTCTACTACCTGTACACGCTCGGCGGATTGCGTGAGGTGAATCCCGCCGAACCGGTATCGCACCTCAGCTACTACGAAGCGGAGGCCTTCGCGCGATGGTCCGATGCGCGCCTGCCGACGGAGGCGGAGTGGGAACTTGCAGCGCGCGGCTTGCCGGTGGATGGCAATTTTGTGGACCGGGGCGTATTCCACCCGCAGCCGCTGCCGGAGGACGCCACCGGCCACGTCCCGGATGAAGGGGATGGTCCCTTGCATCAAATGTACGGTGATGTGTGGGAGTGGACACAGAGCCACTATTCGCCGTATCCAGGGTACGAACCGCTCCCCGGGGCCCTTGGTGAGTACAACGGAAAGTTTATGTGCGGGCAGTTCGTCCTGCGAGGAGGGTCCTGCGCCACGTCAAAGTCTCACGTTCGGCCGACATACCGAAACTTCTTCCATCCGGATGAGGCCTGGCAATTCATGGGGCTACGTCTGGCGCGCAATGTCTGATCTTACGTGTCGCGCCGAGACGGTCATCGTCTTCCTTCTTTCAACCTGACGGCATGAGCTCGACTGACACCCTGCCCCTCATCGACTGCCATCCATCCACCGGTTCCTTTCGGGATGATGTTGTTGCCGGTCTTTCGCGCGAGCGGAAGCAGATCCCGTCGAAGTACCTTTACGACGCGCGAGGATCGAAGCTCTTCGACCAGATTACCGGATTGGAGGAGTACTATCCGACCCGGACGGAAGCATCCATCATGCATGCCGAGATCGATGCCATCGCGTCGGCCGTCGGAGACGACGCGTTGATGGTGGAATACGGTAGCGGGAGCAGCGACAAGACGACGATTCTCCTCGACCGGCTTGCCGACGACCTTGTCGGATATGTGCCGGTCGACATATCGCGCGATCATCTGATGGAGGCGGCGGCCGGCATTGACGCCGCCTACCCCTCGCTTGAGGTGCGGCCTGTCTGTGCGGATTATACGTCTTCCTTCCCTTTGCCCGACCTTGTGGAGGAGGCGATGCGGACGGTCGTCTACTTCCCCGGCTCGACCATCGGCAATTTTGAACAGGACGATGCGGTGGCGTTTCTCCGCCGCATGGCGAGAACGGCCGGTCCCGGCGGCGGATTGCTGATCGGCGTCGACCTCAGGAAAGACCCCTCGATTCTGCACGCGGCCTACAACGATCGCGAGGGCGTAACGGCAGAGTTTAACCTGAATCTGCTACGACGGATGAACCGCGAACTGGATGCGGATTTTGTCCTCGACGCGTTCCGCCACGAGGCGGTCTGGCAGCCGGATGCAGGGTGCATCGAAATGCATCTCGTCAGCCAGGAACCTCAGGACGTTGTTGTCGGGGATCAGACCTTTTCGTTTGAGGAAGGCGAGTCCATACATACCGAGTACTCATTCAAGTTCACCCCCGAACAGTTCGCGAACATGGCCGCCGAGGCCGGCTTCCGCATCGAAGACGTCTGGACCGACGAGCAGGATCTCTTCAGTATCCAGTACGCGACGGTTGCAGCGTGGTAAAAGGTGCCAAGGGACGGGAAGACCGGAGCTGCTGACGGCGAGCCCGTTACCTTGCGAACACGATTCCGAGGAACGACGGCATGGACAATCGTTTCGTGAGGACAGAAGGTAATCATCCCTGTTCGGGTTCTCTTGAACAATCGAGACGCAGATCATGGCTTACGAATTCTTCCTCGGCATTGACGTAGCAGACGAACAAGCCGATGAGCCGGGGACGGTATCCCTTGCGCTGATCGAAAAGTCGCAGGAGAACGCCGACGAGGCGTCGACCTACCGTCTGGACTCGATGGAGGCATATGCCGGGGACGCCGACCCAGAGGACATCGCGGACCACGTGCAGGGATTGCTGGCCTCGTCCCCGTACACCGCTCGGACGGGCCTCTTTGTGAACCGTGAATCGAAGCGAGGACAGGCCGTGTACGATGCGCTCGAGGAACGGGGGCTGCCCGTGCGGGCCGTCACGCTAACGGATGACCGTCATGCCGCTCCCCCGACACTGGAAGGCGATGACGAAAGCGTCGCCCGCCGAGAGACGGTTCGAGCCATCGCCACGGCACACCGTCAGGGACGCGTCGAAATTCAGCACCGTGAAACGGAAGCCGCCTCCATTCTCGCCCGCAGGCTCCAGCATTTCGGCGCCCTGGCCGTGGATGGCGAGGCACCGGAGGCCATGGAAGGTTCTGAGGCCGAAGAGGGGGAGACGCTGCCGACGCGGTTCGACGCCGTCACATCGAGCGCCGCTCTCGCCGTCTGGTTTGCATCGCAGCGATCGTTCGATCCCACGTCGCATCTGAAAGCCGACCCGCAGACGAGTGGTGAGGTCTTCACTGAGGAGTCGGGTCCGCAGGTCTGACAATTTGCGCAGCACGATAGCAGCAGACGGTCGCGGCCGATCCCGCCTGGTTCGGGGTCGGCCGCACGTTTACATCGAGGCCGTTGCATCCGGCCGGTGGCTTTTGAGCATCGGATTTTGCACCTTCACCGTACGTAGGCTCTTACCGTCTCATCACGGAAACGCATGGCTCATCCCTGGCACGACGTCCCCGTAGGTCCCGACAGCCCCGAGGTCTTTCAGGCCATCATCGAAATTCCCCAGGGGTGCAAGGTCAAGTACGAACTTGACAAGGAAACCGGGATGCTCCGCGTCGACCGGATGCTGTACTCATCGGTCGTCTATCCGGCGAATTACGGCTTCATTCCGCAGACCTACGCGGACGACAACGACCCACTCGACGTCCTCGTGCTTGCTCAGGAAGCGGTCGACCCCTTGAGCATCCTCCGCGCCCGTCCTATCGGGATGATGAGCATGGTCGACGACGAGCAGGAAGATGCGAAGATCATCTGTATTCACATCGATGATCCGGCTTTTAATAACTACTGGCATATCAAGGATCTTCCCGAGCATCGGCTGCGCGAGCTCAAGCGGTTTTTTCAGGACTACAAAGCGCTCGAAGACAAGAGCGTCCGGGTTCAGGACTTCTTCGGCCCGGAGCGGGCGCGCCGCATTATCTCGGAGTCCGTTGAAAGCTACGAGGAAACGATTCTTCCCGGCGTGAGCGATTCGGAGTGACCGCATGGATGGCGCTTTCACGCTTGAATTTATGAGCGCCCGTGTGCCGTGTCTTTCACACTGCGGGATCCTCACCGATCTGTCCCACTCATTTCTCCGACCACGATGGAAAATATTCGCACCGAAGGAATCGACTTTACGCTGAAGGGAGACGACATGCAGCTCGTCGAAGTGGAGTTGGATCCGGGCGAGGGCGTTCGCGCGGAAGCCGGCACCATGCTCTACATGTCGGACGGTATCGAGATGCAGACCGACACCGGCGGCGGCATGTTCAAGGGGTTCAAGCGGATGGTCAGCGGCGAGAGCTTCTTCATCACGACCTTCACGTATTCCGGACCGGCGAAGGGCCAGGTCGCATTCGCCGCGCCGTATCCCGGTAAGATCGTGCCGGTGGATCTCTCACAACACGACGGGTTCCTGTGCCAGAAGGACGCGTTTCTGTGCGCAGACCAGGACGTAGACGTCGAGGTCGCATTCAGCAAGAAGCTGGGGGCCGGTCTCTTCGGCGGTGAAGGCTTCATCTTGCAGCGGCTGACCGGCAGCGGATGGGCCTTTGTGCATGCGGGGGGGACGATCGTCGAACGGAAGCTGGAGCCGGGGCAGACCCTGCGGGTAGACACGGGATGTGTCGCTGCCTTTTCGGGGACCGTAGACTACGACATCAACTTCGTGGGCGGGTTCAAGAACGCCCTCTTTGGTGGCGAAGGCGTTTTCCTGGCGAAGCTAACGGGTCCTGGAACGGTTTATCTCCAGAGCCTCCCGTTTGCCCGACTGGCCGACCGGATCGTGGCGGGTCAGTTTGCGAACCGGGGAGAAAGCCGTGGCGTCGGGGGCTCCGGCGTGCTGGGCGACCTGTTCGGCGGTGACGAGATTTAAGCGCCATCTGCATACAGTCCAATACGAAGCGGGGCGACGGTCACGGCGACCGGCGTCCCGTTTTTCGTTTAAGGCATGACCGAGAGCCGCGTGGCGTCACGAGAACAGCGGATCCGGGACACGCCGTGCGCAATCCGGAAGGTGTCGTTACGTTCGATCGTCCGTGCGCACGTTCGACGGTGGGCGAAGTATGACTGATTGCGCTTCATGATCAGGTAGAGAGAAAGAAAGCCTTGGCTCCCACGCACCCAGTTCCAAATCTGCAGGTCGTCTGGTTCAAACGGGACCTGCGGGTTTACGATCATCGGCCACTGTCTCGCGCGGCCGAGCGGGGGCCTGTCTTGCCGCTCTACATCGTGGAGCCGGAGATCGTCGGAGCGGAAGATTTCTCCGGAGCGCACTGGCGGTTTATCCGGCCCTCTCTGGCGGAGCTGCGGCGCCGTTTGGCCGACCTCGGTCAGCCGCTTGTCGTGCGGAGGGGAGGTGCGGTGGAGACGTTTGATCGCCTCCGCCAGATCGCTGGCTCGTTCAAGCTCTGGGCACATCAAGAGACGGGTAACCATCTCACCTTCGACCGGGACGTCGCCGTTCGGTCGTGGGCGAAAGAACACGGCGTCGCGATTCATGAGTGCCGGCAGCACGGCGTAGTGCGCGGCTCGCTGGACCGGGACAACTGGGCCAGGCAATGGCGTTCCTTCATGGACGAACCCGAGACGCCGGCCCCTCCGGCTCTCACACCGGTGCCCGTCCGGCCCGGCCGGATCCCGACGTGTGACGACCTGGGGCTGCCTCGCGGTCCGTCCGAGGCGATTCAGGATGGCGGTGAGGCGGCTGCGTACCGGACGCTCGATTCGTTTCTCCACCGGCGCGGGAGGAATTACAGGCGGGAAATGTCGAGCCCGCTGACGGCGTTTCGTAGTTGCTCGCGGATCAGTCCGCACCTGTGCTGGGGGACGATCAGTATCCGCACGGTTCGCAATGCAGCGCTCGACCGGCAGAACGACCTGTCGAGTCGCTCCGGCGCAGAAGCCGGCGACTGGAAAAAATCGCTGTCATCGTTCGAAAGCCGGCTGCACTGGAACGGGCACTTCATTCAGAAGCTCGAAAGCGCCCCTCGGATCGAGCACGAGAGCTTTATTCCAGCGTTCGACGCCGTGCGGGAGGACGACTTCGACCCAGATCGGTTCGACGCATGGGCCGCGGGGGAAACGGGCTACCCCCTCGTGGATGCCTGCATGCGTGCGCTTCGGGCCACGGGCTACCTTAATTTCCGGATGCGGGCGATGATCGTCTCATTCGCCGCATATGACCTGTGGCTCGACTGGCGCCGGTTGCACCCGGTCCTGGCGCGCAGGTGGATCGACTACGAACCCGGCATCCATTTCAGTCAGCTGCAGATGCAGTCCGGGACCACCGGGATCAACGCACTTCGGATCTACAACCCGACGAAGCAGGCCCGTGACCTGGACCCGGACGGCGTCTTCATCCGGCGGTGGGTACCGGAATTGCGCAGGCTGCCGGATACGTACATCCATACGCCGTGGCTTGCGCCTCCGCAGGTTCAGCGACGGACCGGCTGCCTGATCGGTCGTCGGTACCCGAAGCCGATCGTAAAGCACGAGACAGCCGCTCGGCGCGCTCGGCAGATCATTGGCGATGTGCGGAAAGAGCCGGAAGTGCGCCGGCAGGCGGCGGAGGTGCTGGAGGAGCATGGAAGCCGGCGGCATCGTTCGCAGAGGCGTCGGCCGAAGACCGCATCGCCCGGTACGCGCCCGGCGAAGGGGCCGGACGGCGGGCAGCAATCGCTCGGCCTGTAGCGTTCGCGGTCCACGGGCATCGATCGAGCACCACAGAGCAGAGGGGAGGGGCGAAGGCGGACGGTATTCAAGCGGGGATTGGCATCGACCCTTCCGGTTCACCTGAACATGCCAACGCCCCGCGTGCGGTGAGGGCAGCGGGGCGCAGGCTGGGGGACGAACGCGCGTCATCACCGGGAAGAGCAGGCGGTGATCGACCTGCGTTCGTCGGGCAACGTCCGAACCGACGATGGCGAAAAGAATCGATGCACGACCGGTTCACGGGCAAATAGCTAGAACTGTGCCGTAAACGTCCCTACACCTGTTTGATCAATTGTCATAATGGAAGAG
>JAAAOT010000287.1 GCA_009908725.1 Bacteroidota bacterium
CAATGACAGCCATCGGCGTGCTCGGCGCGATGACGTTTGGCCAGCTTCCCGGTGCGCCTTCGATCTGAGCAAACAGGGATGCGCGGTCGGCGAGGATCATCTCGTCCGGCGTCGAACCGGCGAGAAGGATCAGCCCACCCTGACCGGGCAGCATCTGGCCGTCCGGTGCCACGTGTGCAAGACCGAAGCCGACCTTCCGAAGCGATTCGGTGGTCGACGGCTCCAGGAGCGGCCGTATCGTACGTTCGGGTTGGATGCCGGCCTGCGCGAACGAGCCGTCTTCGTACTCCTCATCCGGAATCTTGACAGCCGTGTGCGAGAGCCCGTCGATAAAGCCGGCGTAGACGGTCAGTGAGTCGCCCTCGATGATGCGGGCGTCGAAGGGAGGAGACACGTCGCCGACGTCTTCGATGAGCCCGTCGCGGATCACGACGGTGGCACGGTCGAGGACCTGCCCTGGCGCCTGAACGACGCGGGCGTTGGTGATTGCGACGGTTTTTGTGACCGTCGGCACCGCATCCTGTGCCATCACGCTGCCTGCACGGGGCAGGCAGACGACGAGCAGTAGGCTGAGGAGGACAGGGAGAAGGCGACGAGAGACCCGAGCCAGAGGGGACGGGAGAGAGGGATCGAAAGTCGGTCTCATGCAGAGGGCAGAATGCAACAGACGGGGACGGATAGGTCTGTAGTGTACTACCTGCCGCGGACATTGTCGAACTGGCGCCACGCCGTTCGTGACGCAGGGCTTCCGCTTGTTTCGTTCACTGCCACATGATCCGCTTAATCGCTGCCTTACCCGATTTCTATCTGCAGTTCCTTCACGCGCCGTACGATGTCTGCCCGGTCCATGTCGCGATAGGCTGCGGGCAGCAGATCCCGGCTCGTGCACTCAAGGACCGCAGCGAGCTTCTGCAGTTCGACCTCCGTCGGGTAGGTCGGCGGAATGAAGTCATTGACCGTTTCTCGCAGAATGTCGGCCGTAACCACGCCGTCGTCGCGTCCGGCTGCCCGGAACGATGCACGTGTCAGGATTGCCTCCATGTCGGCACCACTGTAGGTGCGCTCCCCGTCGAGGAGTTCATCGGGGACTTCCTCCATGGGGACGTCGACGTTCGTGCGACGCATCATCACCTGCAGTAACTCTTCCCGATCCTCGCGGGTGTGCGGATAAAACAGGGCGATGTGCTCCTCCGCGCGACCCTGCCGCTTCAGGTCAACCGGCATCAGGTCCGGACGAGCGGTGACAAGGAAGAAGATGACGCGGCCGCGATGCTTCGGATTGCTCATGAACGAGACGATCTGCGAGAAGACGCGCTGGCTTACGCCGGAATCGCCCGACGCATCGCGATCGCCCAGAGCTGCATCGGCCTCGTCGATCATCACCGCGACGGGCGTCATCGCTTCCAGCAGGTTCAGGATTTTCTCCAGATTCCCCTCCGTGACGCCCTGCCACTGCGACCGGAAGTTCTTGAGTTTCACCATTGGAATCCCGATTTCGCCGGCAAAGCAGGTGATGAGAAAGGTCTTCCCGCATCCCACGGGCCCGCTGATCAGATATCCCATCGGCATCACGTCCGGGCGACCGGCACGAAGCGCCCGTGCAGCCTGCCGCAGGTGCTGTTTCGCTTCATTGTGTCCCGCGACGAGGTCGAGCGAGTAGTCGGTCTCGATGAACTCGAGCAGTCCGTACGCCTCGGCCTCGATGAACTCCTTCTTCAGATCCGAGAGCGTCTCAAACGTCAACCGGTTTTTGTTTTCCAGGACGTCCGCGACGATTGAGCGGAGCTGGGTGTAGTTCAGGCCGGCGGTGTTCTGCGCCAGGTTGGACGGGCTGACATCCGAGTGCGCGTCGAACGTCGACCGGGAGCCGATGAGGGACGTATCGATGAACCGCTTGCGATCCGCTTCGTCCGGGATCGGCACGTGAATCTCCGCCGTGTGCGGGCTCTGAACAAGCTGTTGGTTCAGATCCGTCAGATTTTCCGTGATGAGGCAGACCGTAAGGTCACTCTCCACGAATAGCGAGTCACGGGACCATTTCTGAAGAAACACGAGTGCTCGCCGGTCCTCCGCGGAGTACATCGACGCTTCCGCCATGGGCGCGATGGTTTCCGCGTAGTCGATGACAACGGCGATCCGCTTACCGTCCGACAGCCGGAGGCGAAGGTAATTTTCGAGCAGTTGAAAGACCTGGCTCGGCTCCTTCGGCAGTTTGTTCTGGTAGTCGGTGCCGAAGATGGAATCGTACCCGGACACTGCCCGGCTGAAGTCGGCCCGCGAGGCGTCGTCGGCAAAGTGGATTCCGGCGCTTCGGTCGTAGAAGATGACTGCATCCCTGGCGGCAAACAGGTCGTCCACCAGAAAGGAATGAAGGCTCACGTACGTCGTGTCGCCGTCCGCATCTTTTGTAGGGACGAGATCCCGGACGTCGCCGTGGAGGATAAACTCCGCCACTGTCTTGGTGAAGTACTTGCGCGCGAGCTCCTGTGCCCAGGCCGGGTAGTGGCCGATGAACGGCTGAAGGGCGTCTTCCACGTCATCTGCCGCCGTCGGATCGGCAAGGGTATCCGTTGGAGGCGGGGCCGGCGCCTCGGAGGCGTCTCCGCCGGCCGCGGATTCCCGATCGGCCGCGTTGTCAGGTGCGGGCGGATTGGGTTCGTCGGAGGAGGCGGCGCCATTCGGGGAGTTGGAAAACGGGCGATCAGACTCGGACATGACGGTACGGATGTGGAGAAGTGACGGTGAAGAGCGATACGCCAGGATAGAGCCGAGGATTCCGGTAGTTCAACGGTTTGACGGTCGGTTTCGTTACGCAAGAGGGAAGCCGGAGATCAGAAGCATACGCTCGTGAGGCGTCGATGGTAGGTTGTCTGTCGGATTTCCAGCGAGCGCATTGTCAGGGATCAACCTCCCGGCCCCGAACCCAATCCAAAAACCAACCCACGACAACCGACCCACGAAAAAAGCAGCCCACCCCGAAAAAGGGCAGGCCGCTCAGATCGTATCTCGACGTAGGGTATGATCGAAAGTCGCCGGTTGTATGTCGTTGATCGGATTTCCAGTGAGGGCACTGCCAGGGATGAACCGCCCTTCCCAGAACCCAATCCAAAAACCGACAAACGACACACGACCCACGAAAAAAGCAGCCCGCCCCGAGAAAGGGCAGGCCGCTTAGATACTATCTCGACGCAGGGTGTTATCGAAGGTTGCCGGTTGTATGTCGTTGATCGGATTTTCAGCGGGCGCATCGCC
>JAAAOT010000259.1 GCA_009908725.1 Bacteroidota bacterium
TCCCGTCGCCCCCGAACACTACGACGCCGTCGTTGCCGAACTTGAGGCCGACGCGATCGGGTTCGTGTCTGAGGACGACGCCCTTCACGCCTTCCTCCCCGCCGAGGCGTGGTCGGACGACCGCACCCACGCACTGCTCGCGTGGCTGAAAGAGCGGCAATGGTCGGCGGACATCGCCACCAGCTTTCACCCAGACACCAACTGGAACGAGAAGTGGGAGTCCACCATCCAGCCCATCGGGGCCGGACCGTTTCTCATTCGCCCGACGTGGTGCGACCCGGTCGAGGAGGCCGACCGGCCCTACGAGCTGATCGTCGATCCGAAGATGAGCTTCGGTACGGGCTATCACCAGAGCACGCGCCTCGTCCTGCGTCTCCTGCCGGACGTCCTTGAGCCGGGCGACACCCTGCTGGACGTCGGCACCGGCACCGGCATTCTGTCCATCGCTGCCTGTCGCCTCGGAGCCGACCACTGCATCGCCGTGGACATCGACCCGAACTCCATCGAGAATGCGGTCGAAAACGCCTCACTCAACGATTGCGCGGACCGGATCGATGTCCGGCGTGGGTCCATGGATGCGGTCGACGAGACCGGGTTCGACGTCATCCTGGCCAACATCAACCGGAACGTGCTGCACGACCTCCTCCCGGCGTTTGCCCAGGCCAGCGCACCCGGCGCCCGGCTGATCATGGCCGGACTGCTCCAGAGCGACGAGGACGAAATCACCAAGCGGGCGGAAGCGACGGGCTACGTGGTCGACGAAGTCCGATCAGAGAACCAGTGGATCGGCGTCCGCCTGCACCTAAAGGACACCCCGGCGCCCTGAACCCAGAACATCTAGCGCTGGAGGCCAGCCTCTGAACATTGACCGCTGTGGTACCGGCAACATGGGTCACACTTTGCCTCGGCAACATAGGTACCAATTTTCTACGTCCGCTAAGATACCGCTGTAACGGATAGAGACATCGAGTACACGCCTCCGTAGGGGGGAGAAGTGACCGTACAAGAAGGCCACGATCTGCCGTTTAAGGCGAGATTCAACACATTCGATGACGCAGGCACCGAGGAGCCAGAGGTCCGGTCCATTCACGATCGTGCCCTGCAGGGTGCTTGCAAGGCGTCAGGGACGGGCGCAAAAGCGGTTTTGAGTGTAACCCATGTTGCCGAGGTGATCTGTTACCTATGTACCCGAGTAGTTCCCGCTGAACTCTGAACCCTGAACTCTGAACAAACACCCCCATGCGCATCGCAGCGATCGACGTTGGCACCAACACCGCTCAGCTGCTGGTCGCCGACGTGACGGATGACGGAATCGAGCGCGTGCACGTGGCGGAGCGTTTCGTTCGGCTCGGGGAAGGCGTGGACGCGTCCGGTCGGATCGGCGATGCCGCCCTCGATCGACTCATCGCCACGCTCCGCGAGCACAGCGACACGGCCGCGGATCTGGGGGTGGACACCGTCCTCGTCGCTGCCACGTCCGCGTCCCGCGATGCAGCGAACCGCGACGATGTCGTTCGGCGCGTCCAACTGGAGACCGGCCTCCCGTATGAGATCCTGTCGGGCGATGAAGAAGCAACCTGGAGCTTCGCTGCGGCCACGGCGCCGTTTTCCGATCTGAACGGACCGTGTCTGGTGGTCGACGTGGGCGGCGGCTCCACCGAGCTCGTTGCCGGCACCGACCCCGCCGGGCATGCGCCCCATGCGGAGCGCGCCATTACCACACGCGTCAGCCTCGACATCGGCTGCATCCGGCTGACGGAGCGCTACTTTTCCGGACAGCCGCCCGAACCACAAGACGTCGATGCCGCCCGGGATGCGATTCACGCGGCGCTGGATCGCCTCTCCCTCACCGGTCCAGCCGCTGACACGCACCCGGCACCAAAGCTTATCGGCACCGCCGGGACGGCCAGCGCACTCGCCCGCGTCGATGCCGGCCCAGACAGTCAACTCGACCCGCTACACGGCGGCCCGCGGGCATTGCCTTCCGCGCGTGTCCGCCATTGGCGCGACGAAACCCTGCGCCGAACCGTCGACGAAATCCTCGCCCTTCACCCGGAAGCCATGGAGGGCCGCGCCCCCGTATTTCCGGTCGGCGTGCTTATTCTCGACGCCGTCGTGCAACACACCGGTGCCGACACGCTGCACGTCAGTCCCTTCGAGCTTCGCCACGGCCTGATCCTTCGTCACCTGGCCGGGTGCGCGCCGGCGTAGCCCGGGTTTCCGTGTCCCTGCGGCCGCTTGCCGCAGCCTATATTTGACAGATCCCACACGGCCTCAGAGGAACAATGAACTCGGCCTCGGGTGGCAAAACGTGACGTTATTTTCAACCCGAACGCCGGTGTCATGGGTGTAACCAGCCAAGATATTCTCCAGGCCCTCAAGAAGGTCATCGAACCGAAGCGTGACGAGAACATCGTCCGCCTCGACATGGTGCGCAATCTGAAAGTGGAGGGGGATACCGTCTCCTTTACCGTCGTCGTCAAAGATCCCGGCTCCGCGTTCGAGAAGCAGGTCCAGGAAGCCTGCCGCCGGGTCATTCACGAGGAGGTCGACCGCGGGTTGAAGGTCAATGTCGAGCTCGACAACGAGATGATCTCGCTCGGCGACGACATCTCCGTCGGCGATTCCAGCGGGGAAAAGCGGCAGCAGACGAGCGGCGGCGTGCAAAACACCATCGCGGTTGCGAGCGGCAAGGGCGGCGTCGGCAAGAGCACCGTGGCCGCGAACCTGGCGCTGGCCCTCGCCGACGACGGCTACAATGTGGCGCTGGTCGACACCGACATCTACGGCCCGTCCGTTCCCAAGATGATGGGGATGGAAGGGGAAAAACCCCGCGTGAACGACGAGCGCAAGATCGTCCCGCTGGAGCAGCACGGCATCAAGCTGCTGTCTATGGGCTTCATGGTCGACCCGGAGAAGGCGGTCGTCTGGCGCGGGCCAATGGTCACGAAAGCCGTTCGCCAGTTCCTCGGGGACGTCCACTGGGGGGACGTCGATTACATGATCCTCGATCTCCCTCCGGGTACGGGCGACGTCCAGTTGACGATCGTCCAGACGATCCCGCTTACCGGCGCGATCATCGTATCCACGCCGCAGGAGGTCGCACTCGCCGACGCCCGCAAAGGCGTGGCGATGTTCGACAATGTCGACGTCCCGGTCATCGGAATCGTCGAGAACATGGCGTACTTCACCCCGCCGGACCTTCCCGATCGCAAATATTACCTGTTCGGCCGCGGGGGCGCGCAGAACCTGTCCCGAGACCTCGACATCCCGTTCCTCGGGGAGGTGCCGATTGAACAGATCGTGCGCGAAAGCGGTGATGACGGCCTGCCTGTCGTTCGGTCCCACCCGGACAGCGCCTCAGCAGATGCCTTCCGGACCCTTGGGGAGCGGACCGTCGAACAGGTCTCCATCCGCAACGCGCAGATGGACCCGACCCAGAAGGTCGAAATCCTGTACCGCTAGGTGGACCGGCATTCCCTCGCCCACTCGATCGGCCGGACCTTTTTCAGGGGCTGCCCGATTCCACTAGGTGCAGCAAGACCTCTATGCATCGGACCGGCACATCCTTCTCCGCTCCCTGCATCCTCGTTCTCGCGACTGGTTTTATCTCATGACCGAATCTGTCTCCCCTACCGCCTCCGACCCGAACACCGATCCGGAGTTGCGTGACCAGATCGAAGAAGCGCTCGACACCATCCGTCCGTACCTGATGGCGGATGGCGGATCGGTCCGCCTTCTGAACATCACCTCCGACTACGTGGTCGAGCTCGAACTGCTCGGCGCCTGCGGGTCCTGCCCGATGAGCACCATGACGCTCCGCGCGGGCATCGAGCAGACGCTCAAGCGTTCCGTGCCGAAGATCACGCGCGTTGAGGCCGTCAACGCGACCGCGACGCCGTAATGGCCCATCTGGCCGTTCATTCGGCCGTCGCGGGGCACGACACCGCATGAATGGTCGTCGCCCCGTCACTTCTCTGCCGGTCGGTGCCGTCTGCACGGCCGGCCCACGGACACGTCAGTCCCCGAATGTTGCCAGCCGGATCGTTGCCCCGAAGCGAATGGGGTAGTACCGCGTCGTGGTGACCTCCACGCCGCCCGACAGATTCGTCGGCGCATCTCCGTAGTCCCCATTCTGCACGACGATGTAGCGGCCTTCCACGAAGAAGCCGTAGGTGTCGTTGATGTCGAAGTCAATGCCGATCCCCGCCGTGTACCCGAGGTTCGTGTCGATGATCTCGTCGCCCGTCAGCTGGACCGGGGCTCCCTCCGACGTCTGCGCCTCGATGATCTGCCCGTCTACATCCCGAAACGTGGCTGGCTGAAAGATGGAGTGGTACATGCCCACACCGGCCAGAAAGTAGGGTTTAGAGGGGATGTCTGCGCTGACGACGGTGTACCGGAGCCCGAGATAGCCGTCGAGGAGGGCCAGCGTGCCATCATCCACACGCTCCGTGGCCGCGTTGATCCCTTCGCCGAAGAAGAGCAGCAGGTCGGACTCGTTCGTGGTGAACCGATCGAATCCCGCGCCAGCGACCAGTTCAAGACCCGGCAGGGAAACCGGAAGAAGCTGAACGCCGACGTCCAGGCCGAGGTTGGTGCCGGAGCCCAGGTAGGCGTCCAGGTTGTCGGGCTGCGTCATCACGATTCCGCCGGCGCCGACCCGCACCGTCAGGTCGCGCTGGGCCGAAACAGACGTCGTACTCATGATGAGCAGCAGAACGAGCACGAACAACGGCCGCGAGAGCGAAGCGGCACGGGGAAGCACAGCCGAGAAGCGTTGCATGAAGGTCGGGAAACGGTCGAAGAGATTGGATTCGTAACGTACACATCAAACCGGCAGAGGACAACCGCCGATGCCCGCGCCGGCGGCGACCGGCCCACGATGTGTTGCGTTTCTCGTTATATGTTAAACACGCCGGGGGCCGCCCATGCCCATGCCGGGTCTACGGGTCCGGCATGGTCCCACCGGAAGAGGCCGGATCCGCTGGACCAACCTCCATGTGGAGAATGGGCCGGAGCTGATCCAGGCGACGGCGAGCATACGTGACAAGATCCGTCTCAGCACGGCCTGCTCGATTCAGGTATAATCGATAATACCGGGCTGCCACCCGCTTGTCTCGATAGTAGTCGTCATAGAGCTGCGCGATGCGAAAGAAAATCTCCACACGCCCCGGCTGCAGCTGCCGAGCCATGCGATACGACGATAGCGCCGGTGACAGATCTCCGCGCGCATCCTCGGTCTGCGCCAGCTGCACGTAGGCGTCGGTGATCGGACCGTTCGCCGCGACGTCAATGGCCTCTTGCAGCATGGCAGCCGACCGGTCCAGGCTGTCGAGATGACGGTACGAGATGCCGAGGTACAGGCGCGTCCGTGCGGAGGTAGAGTCACGGGTCAGTGCGACTCTCAGCCGGGGCAGAGCCTCCGCATGACGATCTCGCCCGGCCAGAACGATGCCAAGCCGGCGGTAGACCGTCGCCGACGAGTCGCCGTAGGCGAGTGCCTGGCGGTACGCGGTCATGGCCGTTTCGAGCGCGCTGTCCTCGAAGGCAGATTCGCACGGCGGCGCCAGAGCCTCGGGTCCGTCGCCCGCACATCCAGGGAGGCGTTTACGACGCTCACCGCTTCGTCGCGAGCCCCGACGGTGCGCAGAAGGGCGCTCAACCGAAGCGCCACGTCCACGTCACGAGGACGGAGCCGATGGGCGGATCGCAGGTGGTTCAGGGCATCGTCGGTTCGCCCTCGTTCCTCGTAGCATCGAGCGAGTCTCGCGTGCCAGGTCGCGTTGGTCGAGTCCGCCCCTACCAGCGCCTCGAGATGGTGCGATGCTTCGAGCCAGTCACGGTCCCGCATCGAGAGTTGTGCGAGTGCATCACGGATGCGGGTGTCGGTCGCGTTCGACCTCTGGAGTCGGCGATATAATTCTCGCGCCTCCTCGTACCGCGCCTGCTGAACGTAGAGGTCCGCCAGCCGGCGGCCGAGCGACGACGCCCCGGTGCTGTCATACCCCTCGTGAAGAACCGAGATCGACCTCGCCTCAGCCCCGAGATGGTTATGCGAGCGCGCAAGCAGATCCACCCATCGGACGTAACGGGTCGTGTCGGACAATACACGGGATGGAATGCGCGCCGAATCGGACAGGCTCACCACTCGCTCGTACGAACCGTCCACGAACGCCTGCCATGCGCGCTGATACTCCGCCTCCATGGCACCGGGCGACGATTCACCGTCGGTCTCCTGCGCGCCTACCGAATACACATTGATCAACATGAACAATACGAACAACAGGTAGAATGAAGCACCCGGGCGGGACGACATGACAGCAAGCTGTTGTAATTAATTACTATATCTATAGTATTTACAGCACTCGGACATGATCCGGTGTCCGGAAATGGGTCTACACAACGAGCTGCGTCGACATGTATGCCGCCGTGTTACGCTGCCCCTTCGACCGGGGTCAAGAGCAGAAGCGCCAGGAGTGCGCACCGGCGAACGGTGGCGTCGATGCTTGCGAATTCGTGCTCGGCGTGTGCGCCGTCCCCGACGGCGCCCAGCCCGTCCAGCGTCGGTGCGTACTCGCTGGTGAAGTTGCCGTCGGACGCCCCGCCGGCCCGATCTTCTTCGAGCGGCTCGCCCATGGCTTCGGCAATGGCCCTGGCCGCGTGCCAGAGCCGGCGGTTTCCGGGCGTGCGTTCCATCGGCGGGCGCTCGACCCCGCCCCGGATTTCAACTCGGATCCCCTCCCCGACATGCTCGCGCACGCGAGACCGGAGCAGGCAATCCACGCGATCTGCGTCCTTCTGCGTAACGACACGCACGTCGACGCCCAGGCGCCCGAAGGGCTCCCCCGTCCCCGGTCCCTGTAGCGTACCGACATTCACGGTTGTGCCGCGCTCCGAATCGTTCAGGTCGTGGAGAAGCTGGACGAGATCCACCATTTCCGTGACCACAGTTTCGGTAGGTGCGCCGGACGGGTGAAGGAGAATGGCGTACTCGCCGGTCCCCTTCCGCGCCGTCTTAATCTTTCCACGCAGACCCAGGCCCGGCTCCGTTACGAAAACGCGCGCGGCACAGCGTGCCAGTCGCTCAATGTGCCGTCGGGATTCGTGGCTCCCGATCTCTTCGTCCGACGTGATCAAGACGACCGGGTCTGCGGGAGGCTCGAGGCCCAGTGCGCGAAGGGCGCGGAGGGCGAAAACGATTGTTGTCAGACCCGCCTTCATATCGAAAACGCCGGGCCCACGCAACGTCCCATTCCGACGCACGACCGGCATGCGGTTCACCGTGCCCAGGCTCCACACCGTATCGACGTGCCCCAGCATGAACTGCACGGGGTGATGACGGCGCCGGTCCATCGGCCGGGCGTAGAGACTTCCAGCCGTCTCGTTACCCGGTAGGTGGTGAGAGATAAGTCCCGCCTCTTCGAGACCTCCCGCCAGATGGTCGAATGCGGGTCCGAAGGTGTCCGGATCGGTCGACGGCGTCTCGATGCGTACCAGCGTCTCGAGAAACTCGACGTACGCCTCCTTGCCGGATTCCACTGTTGCGAAAACGGCGTCCACCACATCAGGTGAAAGCCCCGCGACAAGCGGTTCGGACGGGGGGGAAAGATCGGCTCCGGAGGAGGGGACCACGAATTCGGGGTGCATGTGCAACGAATCGAAAGGGAACGTTCTGTCCTATATACGCGGCAGCGTGCGTCCCTTTCCCGCCCGATCCGTCAGGCGGTCGCATCCGTGTGAATTTCGAAGAGCCCGGTCAGGTCCAACACCCGGAGAATCTCCAGCACCATGTCCGACGGATTGCGCACTGTCACCTCCTTCCCCTTGAGTTGAAGACGATGGAGGTGGGCAATCCCTTCCGTGTCGGCGATCCGCGAATCGCGCAGGTCGACCACCACCCGATCGGACGATTCCGCGAGCCGGGCGATGTACCGACCGGTCAGGAGATTCAGGTCGCGGTTGAGTTCGACGGTGAGCTCATTTCCATCTCGGGTGTGGTGCATGCCAGTTCCTGCTGGATCAATGATTTCAGGTCGTGCGAGAGGTCGGAATGAACGATGATGTGGTCGAAGTCGAGCTCCACGAGCGGCAATTGCATCCGCAGGTAATCGCGACTCTGATGAAAGCGCGGCATCAGCCCGGACAGCACGAATCCGTGTTCGCGAAGCTGGTGGACGAGGAAGGGCGTGTGCGGGTCATCGATCGGAATGTCGACCATGACGACGATCACATCTCCCGATACATCGTCGATCGTCTGCTGGACCTGGGCGGCGATGTCTGCCCCGGGCTCCTGGACGACCAGGACCATGTGTCGGAATCGGTAGGAGATCCGGGCGTCGATCACGGCTTCGCTGCCCGGCGGCGGGGTGACGGGTTCCATGTCGGGCGATTCGACCGTCGCACCCAGCGTCTCATAGATGTCTTGCAGCAGAGGCGCGTACGGCAGCGGGAGGAACGGTCGCACCACGTCGTACGGCTGCAGGGGCCGCATATCTATGATCACAGAGATCGGCTGCGGATAGTCGCCCACCAGGCCGTGGAATCGCTGGGCGGGGAAAATCCCCAGAAGCAGCGCGGTCGATTCCATCTGGAAATGCTGGTTCACACGCTGGCTGATGTCGTGGACCGTCACCGCCTCCCCGAAGACGGTCGACATGCCGCGTGCCTCCGCCTCCTCGATCAGCATCTCGAGCATGCGCGTCATCAGGCCCCGCCGCCGGTGATCCACGTCGACGACCGCCTCCCCGACCTCCCCGATGTTCGAGTCCGTCGATTTCAACACGGCGAACATGCCGACCGCCCGTCCCGACGGCGTCCGGGCAATCACGCCGAACTTTTCGTCCTCGCGGAGCGCCCGGCGGATCTTCTCGGGGTAGTACAGTTCTTCCTTCGCGTAGGTATAGCCGTAGGTCCGGTAGATGAGCTTCGCCACATCGCCGGCGTCATCGGGCGTGATGGGCTGCAGGTCGTACTCCCGCGTTCCGTTCTCGGACGGCGCCGGCTGCGGGTCGCGCCGGAGAAGCTCGGAAACGTGGGTCGCTTCGATTTCCTGCACCAGCCGGAATTCTTTCCCGTTCCGACCTTTGTTCAGGAAGGCGAAGTCGTCCACGAAATGCTTCATGACGGTGAAACCGGCCCCGTCGAAGTTGCCCTCCTTTCTCGCGCGTTCCGCATCGTACACGTAGCGCGACGGGTCAAACGGCTCACCCTGCTCCGCGATGATAATCTCCACGGTAGAGATGTCGCGGCGAAAGGTGACGTCGAAGGATTCCTCGTGACGGGGAAAGGCGAACCGAACCACGTCGGTGACGACTTCCGTCACGGCCAGCGACAGCGCAAGTGCGCGTTCCTCCGACAACCCGGCATTCAGCGCCCACTTATAGGCAAAATCGGCCGTCGGGCCTATGACGCTCGGGTGATTCTGAAGCTGCAGGTGCAAATCCATGGGATCCCCCCCTCGATGACATCCGGCATACGGCGATCGGGTGTTATGTAAACATTAGCAGAACCGACCCGTCGACGGTGTCCGTCAATCCCTGAATCTATCGTGGGGGAAACTCTGCAGGTTCTACGACCGCGCCGGCTCGTTCTCTGTGTGGTGGTGACCGCAAGACCACGCGAGGTACGCCATAAAGCCGGCCCCCGCGCGCAGGGCTTCTTCGTCGATGTCGAATCGAGGCGTGTGCAACCCGTGCGTAATGCCCTGCTCGGGATTCCCGACGCCGAGCGTGAAGAACGTGCCGGGACGGCGCTGCAGAAAGTACGCAAAGTCCTCGCCGGCGTACCAGGCGTCGAGGTCGAGCGTCCGATCCGGACCGGCGTACGTCAGCGCCGCCTCCCGCACCACGGCGGTGGCATCGGGATCGTTGACAACAGCCGGGTAGCCCACCTTCAGATCGACGTCGGCGCTCGCCCCATGCGCTTCTGCCGTACGGTGGATGATGCGTTCCATCAGGCCGTGCGCCTCCCTTCGCCAGTCCTCGTCCATGGTGCGAAAGGTACCGGCCATACGGGCAGACTCCGGAATCACATTCGTCGCGCCGTCGGCGATAAGACGCCCAATTGTGAGGATGCTCGGGACGCCGGGCGGCGCGTGGCGGCTGACGAGGGACTGCAGGCTGACGACGATCTGACTCGCAACCAGTGTTGCGTCCGCCTCAAGTTCATGCGGGGCCGCGGCGTGTCCTCCCTCGCCGTGAACGGTCACGTGCACCTCGTCGGCCGATGCCATGAACGGTCCCGGCCGCATCCCGATCGTGCCGGCGGGAAGATCGGGACGAACGTGCTGGCCGAACACGTAGTCGACGCCTCCCCCCGGTTGCCCGTCGCCGCCGTCGAACGCATCCAGGACGCCCTCCTCAATCATAAACTTGGCGCCCCCGGGGATCACTTCCTCGCTCGGTTGGAAGCAAAACCGGATCTGCCCGTGAATCTCCTCGCGTAGCTCGGCGAGGATCGAAGCAGCGCCCAGCAGGGACGCCGTGTGCGCATCGTGCCCGCATGCGTGCATTCGGCCGTCATGCTCGGAGGCGAAGTCCAGCCCGGTGGCTTCCCGAATCGGGAGCGCGTCCATGTCGGCACGCAGCAGAATCGTCGGCCCGGGGACAGCCCCCGTGAGGATGCCGACGACGCCGGTTCCGTAGATCCCTGTGCGCATGTGCAGCCCGAGGTCCCGGAGCGTGTCCGCCACCAGCGCGGCCGTTTGATGCTCCTCCCCTGCCAGCTCTGGGTTGCGGTGGATCTGTCGTCGCCAGGCGACGACGTCTGGGTAGGTCTCGTCGGCGAGGGACCGGATGCGCGTCTCCATCGTCATGCGACTTACGGTTCTGAAACGTGAGGATAAGCGAAAAGCGGTGCGGCCACAGGACCGGCCGTGCCTCGAAGTAGACGGCTTACACGAGGCGTTTTCGCTTGTCGAGATAGGCCTTAAGGGCGGTGTCGTACGGCTCGTTCGTGTCCAACTCCACGAAGTCGATGTCGTGCTCGAGACACCGGCGTCGGAAGGTGTCCGAGAAATGCGTCACCGCCTCTTCGTAGTGGTCGCGGAGCTGCGCCGGCTGAAGGGTGATTTCTTCCCCCGTCTCCACGTCCCGAAACAGCATCGGCCGGTCGGGAAAGCGAAAGCGCCGCTCCGTTTCCCCTTCCAGCACGTGAAACACGATCACCTCGTGCCGCCGGTGACGGAGGTGCCGGAGCGCCCGGAGGAGATCCTCGTGCTGCGCTACGTTTTCGAATAGATCGGTGATCACCACCACGAGCGACCGCCGACTGATCCGTTCCGCCACCTCATCCAGAGCGGACGCAGCGCTCGTGCGCGTACCGGTGGCGTCCGACAGCGCGATTCGGTCGAGTTCGACCAGCAGGGGTCGAAGGTAGCCCGGTGTGGCCTTCGGCCGCCGCATCGTGTGCACGGATTCGTCGAACGCGATGAGCCCCGTCGCATCCCGCTGTTTGAGCATCAGGTTGTGCAGGGCCGCCGACAGGTATGCTCCGTACGCGAGCTTGCTCACGGCACCCTGTCCCTGATAGTGCATCGACGGAGACGTATCGAGCACGACGTAGTGACGGAGGTTGGTCTCCTCCTCGTATCGCTTGATGTAGTAGCGGTCGGTCTTCGCGTACACCTTCCAGTCAACATGCCGGAGTTCGTCCCCGGGATTGTACGGGCGGTGTTCGGCGAATTCGACCGAGAACCCGTGGTACGGGCTCCGGTGCAGACCCGTGATAAACCCCTCGACGATCAGGCGCGCCCGAAGCTCCATGTTTCCCAACTGGGCCACGGACGCAGGATCGAGGTAGCGAAGGGCATCGGGAGCGTCGGCCATAAGCTTTGAAAGCAGCGCGGTCACAGCGAAATGGAACCTGAGGGAATGCACGCCTCCTCCGGACCCGGCGTTCCCCCGCAAGATGCGTGGACCAACCGGCCGCCAAGTCCGAGCCGAGCCACCTCAGCCTGCATGGCGAGAACGAGCGCTCCGTGCCTCCAGGCACTTGAACCCGGAGCGGGAGAGACCGTATCTTCCGGTGCCCGCCGGAAGCGCTTGCGGCTCCTTCGCCTGCCCGTATTCCTTCGACCGGATTGCCCATGCTTGTCCAGGACGTGATGCAGCATCCCGTTGTCACCGTGACGTCGGACACCTCGATCGCGGACACGTACAGCATCATGCATGACCGGCGTATCCGGCATCTGCCCGTCGTGGACGACGGCACGCTCACGGGCATTGTCACGGATCGCGACCTGCGCTACTCCACCAGTGACCTGCATCCCTCGCCCGTCGAATCAGAGGCCCCGGTCCAGCAAATCATGACCGACTCCGTCATCACGGCGGGGCCGCTGGACCCGGTGGAGGAGGCCGCCCGCCTGCTTCGGGCCCGGCGGATTGGATCGCTCCCCGTGATGGACGGCGACGAGCTCGTCGGCATTGTCACGGTGACGAATCTGTTGGATGCGATCATCGACCTGACAGGGCTCAAAAAGCCCGGCGGGCGGCTGGCCATCTCCCTTCTCGACGAGTCCGGTCAGCTGGCGCGACTCACGAACCGCGTCGCAGACGCCGGACTGGACATCCGGTCGGTGCTGACATATGACGAAGCCCGCACAACCGGGCCGGAAGAGGACCCGGAGGCGTCAACGCCCCGGCTCCGCGTGATCCTCCGCGTGGACACGCTGAATGTGCGAAACCTCGCCCGGACGCTCCGGGACGAGGGATTCGATGTCGTCTGGCCCGTCCAGAAGCCTTCCTGACCCCAACGACTCGACCGCAGGTCGCCGCAGGCTTCCTCCCCTTCTTCCTACCGCTGTGTCTACAACCGTTCTCTCTTCCCCTCGCTACCAGGACTACGACTTCGGTCCGGAGCATCCGTTCAGCCCCGTCCGCCTGGAGATGCTGCTGGACCTGTTGGAGGAACTCGGCGCGTCGCTCAATGCGGTGAAGCCGCCAATCGCCACGCGCAATGACGTGCTGTCGGTGCACGCAGAAGCCTTCGTGGATCAGGTCGAGGCAGCGGGCGCAGGCACGCCTCAGGGAGGCATGTCGAGATACGGCCTCGGCACGGCCGACGTGCCGATCTTCGACGGGATGGATGCGGCCGCCCGGACCCTCGTCGGCGGCACCCTCCACGGTGCCCGACTGATCGAGCAGGGCAAAGCGGAGCGGATCCTCCAGCTCGGCGGCGGCCTCCACCACGCGCAGGAGCAGCTCGCCAGCGGATTTTGCGTGTACAACGACCTCTCCGTCGCCATCCAGCACCTGCGGGACGCCGGCCGACGCGTCGCGTACCTGGACATCGACGTGCACCACGGGGACGGCGTCCAGGCGCTGCACTACGACGACCCGGACGTCCTGACCATCAGCCTGCATGAGTCTGGCCGCTACCTCTTCCCGGGCACGGGCACCGTCCACGAGATCGGCGAAGGCGCGGGCGAAGGGACGTCGCTCAACGTTCCGCTCGAGCCGTTCACGGAATCGGACAGTTTCGTCGACGTCTTCGAGCGCGTGGTGCCGTACGCCGTCGAGAACTTCATGCCGGAGGTTATGGTCGTGCAGTGCGGCGCGGATGCGCACTTTTCGGATCCTCTCGCCGATCTGCTGCTCACGACCCACGCATACGAGACTGTTTTCCGCCGCATCTTTGAGCTGGCCGATGACCATTGCCAGGGACGTCTACTGCTCACGCTGGGCGGGGGCTACCAGATGGATGCAACGGTCCGCACCTGGGCCCTCCTCACGCTCCTGGCCACCGGGCACGACCTCCCGGAGCAGCTTCCGGAGTCCTGGATCCAGCGCTGGGAGAACCGTCTGGAGGATGACCTCACACCGACCCTTCATGACCCGTCCGACCGCGTCTTCGACGTCCCGCGCCACGACACGATCTACAAGCAAAACGAGCGCGTCAGCAAGCGGGTCCTCGAACTCCTCGCCCCCCTGTGGTACTGATGGAATTGGGGATTGGGGAATTGAGAATTGGGGATTCTGAGCGGGGTCTCCCCACGCTCGTTCCCTAAGAATGCCCCGCAAGAAGCCGATCACCTCAATACCTTAACACCTCAACACCTCAACACCCTAACACCTCAACACCTCAACACCTTAACACCTCAACACCTCAACACCTTAACAGCCTAACACCTTACCCATCCCCATGCCCAAACTCATCGAGTCCCCCTCCGTCGTCGAGTCTGCCGGGACCAAGCCCAAACGCATCGAGGAATACGTTGGCCGGGTGAACACCGGGCACGAGGCGGTCAGCGTGGCCCGGATGACATCGCCGGCCGGATGGGAGGAGCCGGGTCAGCGACCGGAGTTTGACGAAATCACGCTCGTCCTCCGCGGGCGCGTTCACGTCGAACACGAGGATGGCGAGATCGAGGTCGGGCCTGGACAGGCCATGCTCACGCGAGCCGGCGAGTGGATCCGCTACAGCACCCCGGGCGACGAGGGCGCCGAGTACGTGGCGATCTGCCTCCCCGCCTTCAGCCCGGACACCGTCCATCGCGACGACTGAGCCGCACGGCGATCCGGCGTGCGGGTGGCATCGACTACCAGGACGTGCTGCTGTCGCCGGTCCGATCCGGCTCCGGCTCGGGCGACGACCCGCTGTTCGTCCCGCTCATCACTTCGATTTTCACGTCCGCCACGCCGTCGAGAACGAGGTCGATACGTTCGGCCGCGGACTTCGATAGATCGATGATTCGCCCCCGCTTGAACGGGCCGCGATCGTTGATCCGAACCGTGACCTGCTTCCCATTGTCCAGGCGGGTCACCCGAACGCGCGTCCCGAACGGGAGCGTTCGATGGGCCGCCGTCAGCTTGCGGTGTGTGTAGACGTCACCGCTAGCCGTCTGTCGCCCGACGAACTTGTCGGCGTAGTAGCTCGCCTCGCCGCGCTCCGTCATACCGGAGGCGACGCCGGAGCGCGACGCGGTGCCAGTCGCGCACGCGACCATCAGTCCGAGGCAGACCAGAAGGGCAAAAAGAGGGGTGCGGCGCATCATGACGGAGGTCGAGAAAACGCTAAACGAATACATCCCGATCCCGGGGCGCAGATCGGAGGCATGAGTTGAGGCCATTGCCAGACATCACGATCCAGGGGCAACGGGAGGACATTTCACATCAACGATGCCACATCAAATACAATGCCTCCCCGCACGGCCCGTGTCCTGCCGCGACCGCAAGGGCGTGAAAGGATACGTCACGCGGTAACCGATTCCAAGAGACGTTGTACGAACCCGCTTTCTCCCGACGACTTCGCCCACGCCTGTAGCAGGTCGATGCTGTCCGACCGGCGGATGCCTCCGACGACTCGCGGGTGGACGGCCTCCGGGCCCCGGTTCGGCGTGCACCGTCCGATTGCGCCGTTCTCCGGCGCCTCGACCGCGTACACGATGGCGTCGATCTGAACCTCAAGCGCGGCACCGAAGCACATCGCACACGGCTCCATGGTCGTCACCAGAACGAGCCCCCGCTCCGCTTTGACGTCATGGTGCCGCTCCGCGTCCGCGATGGCCTGCATTTCCGCGTGGGCGGTCGTCCGGCCGGTGCTGCGCGCCTCGTTGTACCCCCGACCCAGCGTCTCGCCCTCCGCCGAGACCAGCGTGCTTCCGATCGGCAGTTCCCCCGCATCCATCCCGCGTGTGGCGGCCTCGATGGCCCCGCCCATCAGCGCATCCAGGCGATCGGGCGTCAGCGAGAAGTCCTGCGGTCCGCATCGGTCGAGCGCGCCGGAAAGGTCGTCCGCCAGTGCCCGGGCGTTCTCGTACCGACCGCGCGCACCGCTCTGCTGGAGGGATTCCCCGGCACTTTCCTGCGCCACCGCCAGCACCGTCGCGCCGGCTTCCACGGAGGCAAATGCTGCCCAGGGCGTCGAAATGACCGTCGCACACTGGGCCGGGTGAACGCCGGTGGCCTCTGCCACGCCCTGCACTCGCTCGCAAGGCGTCGACCCGTTCGAGGCCGGCACTACATCAGCCTCCGGAGGCACCTCGATCCCGGCCGACCGGACGTTCGCCTCAACGTCTTCCGCCCCCCGAAGGTCGGTCACGACGACGCGCACGTCTTCCGCCGCAGCCCGGCGTAGCAGCGTAGATGCACCGACGCCGGCCTGGCCGGTCGCGCGGTGCAAGAGAGGACCGAACGCATCGATCACGAGAACGTCGACGGGCATAAGCAAATGTTGTTGTTAGCTACAGAGAAACGAAACAGGATGCGGACGAACCGATCCACCGCCGTTCGGGTAGGCGACAACGGTCCGGCGCCCCGATCACAGATGCATCGTCCGTGACGGCGCCGCATCCCTGACCGCCGTCTTTTCGTCTTCCCACCCCGCCGCGTGAGTTTTTACCGGACGCTGATCCACGCAGACTTTGTCATCGCCGTGCTCCTGCTGGTGCTCATCCCCCTCGGCCTGCTGGTGGCATCATGGCGTACCCCGTCCGTGCGGGACCGCATGCTGGTGTACTGGCGGGCGTCCGCGCTGCTCGGCGTGACGGTGTATCTGTGGATCGGCGAGGTCCAGTTGGGCTTCGTGACCGGGTGGCTGGCACGCGCGATCATTCCGCTCGCCCTGTGGCGGGGCGACGCCCTCACCGTCCTGCGCGGCCGGACTCTGCTGCCGCAGTCCCGCCTCGAGGAAGCATACCAGGACTGGAGCCGGATTGCCATGGTCTACAGCCTGCTGGGCATCGTGTACATGCTTCCCCTGCTCGCGTGCGCCTTCGGCTCGGACACAGCAGAGATGTGCCAGGCATGGTACATCCCGCCGCAGACATACGCCGCCTGGGTCCACCCCACGATCGAACCGATCTGGCTGGGACGCTACGCCCGCGTCGCCCTCGGGCTCTACGCCGCCTATCTGATCGCAAGCGCATACCGGCTCCGGACCTGATCGGCTTCGCCCGATTTGGCTCACGACTCGGCGGTACCGCTGTTCAGGTCGTATTCGGCGACAAGCTGTTCCAGGATGACCTCAGACGTCCGGCTCACGATCTCATACACGTTCTGAAACCCCTCTTCCCCGCCGTAATACGGATCCGGGACCTGGTAATCGCCCGGCTGCGGGTCGAACTCGCGAAAAAGCCGGACCTTGCCACTGTGGCGGTCGTCTTCGTCGAAATAGAGCACATCGTTCAGATTGCTCTTGTCCATCACAAAGACGTGATCGTACGCCTGCAGATCTTCAGCCTGAAACTGAGAGGCGGTATGCTCTTCGAGCGAATGGCCATTATCGGCGGCCGTCTGGCGCATCCGGTTGTCCGCTCCTTCGCCGACATGCCAATCGCCGGTCCCGGACGACTCGATGTCGAAGCGATCGCCAAGACCCTGATCCACGACCTTGTCGCGAAATACGGCCTCGGCAAGCGGACTGCGACAGATATTGCCAAGACAAACAAACTGAATGCGAATCGTATCGGACATTGCGGCGGGCAGGTATCGGTGAAACGAATTTCGCTGCGGCAGGGACGAGCACGGTACAACTGAACGATGTCTCCAAACGCAGAAGACCACCCCGTGTGCCCGCCCCAGGCGCCCATGGCGTCCAGAAATCGTGTGAAAGGAGCGCCGTTCGGCGTCGTGAAGGGACCCGCAAGGGACCCGCTAGTGCCGCAAAGCAAAACGCCCTCTCCGGCCGGTCTGGCGGAGAGGGCGTAGCACCGGGAGCTGCAGAAATCAATTCTCGGGGATCTCGTCCAGCGGAATGGGAACCTGCGAGAAGATCTGCGCCGGGGATGGCGGGTCGCCCACGGCATCCACCGGAAGCGTGTTCAGCAGACCAAACCGGCGCGCGTCCACCCAGCGATGTCCCTCCAGGAAGAGCGAGTACCGGCGATTGTACACCATCTCGTCAAACACATCCGACTCCGTCACCGACCCGGTGTACGGCCCAATGCCGGCGGCCTCACGAATGATGTTCAGGTCATCCACCGCGGCATCGAGATCCTGATTCGGACCCAGGATGCGTGCTTCGGCCCGCAGCAGAAGAAGCTCCTCGTTACGAATGATCGAGATGGGGGACGTCGACCCGTCCCAGATCGCCACG
>JAAAOT010000018.1 GCA_009908725.1 Bacteroidota bacterium
GACGGCGTCTTCATCCGGCGGTGGGTACCGGAATTGCGCAGGCTGCCGGATACGTACATCCATACGCCGTGGCTTGCGCCTCCGCAGGTTCAGCGACGGACGGGCTGCCTGATCGGTCGTCGGTACCCGAAGCCGATCGTAAAGCACGAGACAGCCGCTCGACGCGCTCGGCAGATCATTGGCGATGTGCGGAAAGAGCCGGAAGTGCGCCGGCAGGCGGCGGAGGTGCTGGAGGAGCATGGAAGCCGGCGGCGTCGTTCGCAGAGGCGTCGGCCGAAGACCGCATCGACCGGTACGCGCCCGGCGAAGGGGCCGGACGGCGGGCAGCAATCGCTCGGCCTGTAGCGTTCGCGGTCCACGGACATCGATCGAGCACCACAGAGCAGAGGGGAGGGGGCGAAGGCGGACGGTATTCAAGCGGGTAATGGCATCGACCCTTCCGGTTCACCTGAACATGCCAACGCCCCGCGTGCGGTGAGGGCAGCGGGGCGCAGGCCTGGGGGACGAACGCGCGTAATCACCGGGAAGAGCAGGCGGTGATCGACCTGCGTTCGTCGGGCAACGTCCGAACCGACGATGGCGAAAAGAATCGATGCACGACCGGTTCACGGGCAAATAGCTAGAACTGTGCCGTAAACGTCCCTACACCTGTTCGATCAATTGTCATAATGGAAGAGCGAGCGAGGGTGGGCGCGCCTAAGATGAAAGATGACTCTGGTGTGCTGCTGGTCGGGACGTTCCCCGGCGGCCGGTTCCGTCGTTACATCCGAGAAACGCCATCCGTCCTCGACGGCGTCGTTTAGCGTGTGAAGATCTTTGTTTTCGTCCCGATCTGGGTACAATACCACCCGCATACGTGTTTTATCGAGCGATGGATGCTGAGGATCGGTTGCAGGTTCAGGTGTATCGCCCTCGGCAGATCGCTCTTCAGCAACGGAACAGGACCCGACTGACTCGGGCGATGCTGAGGAGACATCGCTGTCGCTCCTTCCGATGTCGCGTGCTTCAGCGTCTTTATCTTCGGGGTGGAGTAGAGGGTCCTCGTCCCGTGACCCGAAGACACTACCGAAAAATCCGTCTGAGTTCGCCATGTTTTGATAGGACAGCTAGGATAAGGTGGCCGCTCGTACTCGAATCTACAATGCGAGGCGTTCGGCGGCCGTTAGCTCATCGGTGTGCGAACTGCGGGCGTTGGTAGCGTTTCGGACGGCGCGGAATATAGTCCCATATCGCTTGAGACGTTCAAGCACCTCGTCGACGAGTGCGCCATAGTCCTCGGCGCCAGCAGAGTTCGGAGCTACTTCGAATACGGATGATCCAGATACAGGTGCATCCTCAATCGCAGGATGATCTCGGATCTCTGTATCGAATACCTTCCCGCCGTAATGACTGCGAACCTCCCGGATGATGGAGCGGGTTTGTTTGTCATTGCGCCGGACCATCGTCAGGAGCACCCCAAGGACCGGGGCCGCTTCGCCAAGATTAAGCCGAACGTTTTTCACTACCTTGCCGAGGCTAATCACCCCTTCTAGCGACAGGTACGAAGGTGCAACTGGAATGATAAACGCATCGGCGGCCACCAGCGCGTTCACGCTTAGGAGGGAGGTCGACGGTGCACAATCGATGAGTATGACGTCATAGTCGTCCTTGACCCGGCTTAGTGCCTGTTGCAGCCGGTGTTGGTGATGATCTGCCTTAGACAGACGCGTGTCCGCATTAGCCAGATGAAGGGAGCCGGTCAGCAAATCAAGATTTCGCACGTCCGTTGTTCGAATCGCATCTTCAATATTTACCTTGCCGAACAATACTTCGGCAGACGATGGAAGAAGGTCCTGGCGGTGGACGCCCATCGCCAGGGAAGCGGACCCCTGGCTGTCCAGATCAACCACGAGCACCTTCTTGCCACGCCGGACGAGGCCGGCGGCTACATTTGTGGTCGTGGTGGTTTTTCCAACGCCGCCCTTATTATTGATGACAGGGATCGTCTTAATCATGGTGTCCCGGAAGCTGGAGAGAAGGGGAAGAGGCACGGCGGCCAAGCACTACAGGACGCACAGCATGCGCATGGTGGTCCGCCGGGAATACGGAGATACAACCACCACACCAACGCGCAAAAACCCGTCCAGCAGCACTCTCGTCAGGGTGAGCGCCACGCCGAAGAACGGTTATCGACTGTTCGGGCATACACGATCATCACAATATCCTCCGGATATCTGAGCACGCCCAATCCGATCACAGCGCATAAATCGACCATCTGTCGTCGGGTGGCGACTTTCGAGTTTATCGCGATTTACGATGTAACGATCGCTTGTTCGATCTACACGGTTGAAAAGCGGCACGCATCACTTTCGCTGTTGGTTATTTCTTGAACATGAATATAATTCACCTCAGTGAAACGCTTAGATTGATTCAGAAGACCGATTGGTCGCGATCAAGCCGCGTTATCCCTTCATGGAGTTGGGATGAGATCTGCAAGAAGAGCGATTGTAGGTTATGATATCTGTGACAATATGTTTAGATGCCGTTATCTTTAAGCATCTGTTGTGCGAGGATTTGTGTTTTTGGAGAGATTATGGCCAATTCTTTCCGTACATCTACGTATGGCACGACTGGAGTACGCTTTGCACCGGGCATCACACGCTGTTCGTGATGGTCTGCGATATCTCACCCATATCACCTCATCTTATTTCCAACCGCACCAAGGCGAACATTGAAGACACTTTTGAGCAGATTATGAGCATTGACGGTGCCATTCGTGCCGCGCTCGTTGATTGCAAATCTGGCATGACGCTCGGGACGATTGGTGGCAACCGGGTCGACATGGAGGTCGCAAGGGCGGGGCCAACCGAAGTCGTCCGTGCGGAGAATGAAATCATCGACCAGTTGTGTTTGAATCACCACATCGAAGATATCCTGATTACACTCCCGTCGCAGCATCATCTCGACCGGGTCTTTCGTCGGAACGATAACGTATTTACATATTCGGTGCTCGTCGCCGAGACAAACAATCTTGCGCTTGCGAAGATGCAACTCGGTGAAATCGAAAAGGAGTTCGGTCTTGGATATGCAGACAACACGACTCCGAAAGCGATGGGCAGAAGGAATCATCGTGGAAGTCGTACCAGAACGATTCGAGCAGTTAAACCAATCGTTCGACCGACAGCCGTTGATTCGCGGCTTTTCGACGGAGACTCCGCCTCGGAGGCGGATACCATCGGGGCTTTCTTTTTGTCGGCCGTCTGCCTGGGCAACGCCTTCCGATCGTCAGAAGGAATGGTGGACGCAGGTAGCGATAGGCGCAATATCAACGTTTCCGTGATGGGACGAACGCTGCGCCGCAGGCGGTAGATCGGCGTCTCATCATCGCGTATCTTATGTTCTGTCCGTTCTCGCACACCGGTTGTTGGCTCAGACGTCTACCGGCCCGATTCTGTCATCCTACCGTGGGGAAGACTGTCTACGGAACGCCCCGTCTCGTTATGCTGGAGATCGCCGTACTTTTTGCGAGCACCCTTCCATTCCTTCTTGGCCTGTATGCGCTTAAAATCATCGAGCGCCGCCGGAACGGTGGGGATGATTCGTCGCCGCCTCCGGATGACGGTCCGCCGCCCCCGGTGGCTCCCGATCCGGGTGCTCAGTCGACGCACCTATCGTTTGGCCCTGATTTCCGCCATCGCCGGCGAGACGACCGCCCACCGAGGCGTCCGGTGCCCAGCACACGGCGCGACCGTCCGGTTCCCGACCGTCTTTTCGCGTAATCAACGTGGAGGCCAGTCGTTAATGTGTGCCCCGTCGAACGGATTCGCTGCGTTTGCCCCCCATCCTCGGGCTAAAGGATTCGGCTCGGCTGGATCGTTTGCCCCGTCCTGCCGAGATTCGGGCTGTATTCCCTTGAGCTTGCGATCACCGCACCAGCACATGACGCACGGCACGTGTGTTGCTGCTCTTGATGGCGACAGCGTTTCCCCTTGCGCGTGATCGCGGCGTGCCCGCGTTTACGCCGTCCCCACCCCGATATTTACTCCCTTCTCCCTTCAATCACATGATTCGACGGCTTCAACCTCTCGTAGTCTTCCTCCTCGTTGTCACGGTCGGGATCGCAGGCACCGCGCCCGCTCAGGCCCAATTCCGAGACGTAAACAGCCTTGATGAATTGAGCGGTGCCCTCGAGGTCGTGGCCGGTCAGTACACCGACAACTACGTCCAGCCGGTTTCGGATGCCTTCGGTGCGGGCATGAACTCCGCCATGTTCAGGACCGCAGATGCCGGTGGAGGCATCATCCCAGGAATTGACATCTACGTCGGCGTCTCCGTAACGGGTGCTCTGATGGCGTCGTCGAATCGTTCGTTCATCCCGCAGGATGAGACCGTCGTCGTGGATGGCCGCGAGCTTCGGTTCGACTATTCCGGCACAGACGTCCCGACCGCGTTTGGATCCACGAACACCCCGCAGGCAACCGTTGACATCACGGACGTAAACACGGGAGCGACACAAACCGTGCAGCTTCCCCCGGGTGTTGTCGACACGCCGGTGGCCCCGCTGATCATTCCCCAGGTGGGCGCGGGTACGGTTTTCGGCACGGATGTGATGATGCGCTACCTCCCGCGGACGCGTCTCAAGAGCTACGGTACGATTGGCGTCTTCGGGATCGGGATTCGGCACAGCATCAGCCAGTACATCCCGATGTCACCGGTCGACATCGCCGTGCAGGGAGCGTACAACTCCGTCTCCCTGGAAGACAACAATCTCGAGGGGGATGTACTCGATGCGTCCGGGTACGCATTCAACCTGCAGGCGAGCAAGAGCCTGCCGGTTCTTCCGGTGACGTTCTACGGCGGTCTGCAGTACGAGACGTTCGACGCCAGCTATGCCTACACGTACGCGCCGCCGAACGGGAGTATCGATCCGGTCACCGTGAACCTCGACCAGCAGGCGACGAACAAATTCCGGGGCCTGGCCGGGGTGACGATCACCCTGGCGGTTGTGCGCATCAATGCGGACTACAGCCTCAGCGCTAACGATGTGGTCACCCTGGGAATTGGCGTTCAGATCTGACCGATACCCGTATCGAAAGTCGAACCGGCTGCGTCGAGGCGTTCGTGCCTGCGTAGCCGGTTCGTTTTGTTGATTCGGTGGCGATCCCCGGTACCACCGGTTATTTGTAAGGGACGTCGAAGTCGAAAAGGGACGGTACACTGTCTCTTACCAACACAACATCCACGAGCCTGTCGTTCTCTGACGCGCTGCGAGCGGTTTCCACGTACAAGCCATTCTTCACGGCCTCACTGACCTTTTAGAGGTCCGTTGCTTCACGAGGCCCAGAGCGGTGTGTCGCACGATGCGAGGTGTCGCCTCAAGCACGGACACCATCTTTCGATTCGGACGCGGGGTTTGTGGGAGAGTCCGCGGCGTGGTCGTCGCTCAGTTTGTATCCTTCTCGGCCGCCTGAAGACAAAGAGCGTCCGTTGTGGGAGTGGCCTTGTTGCGTAACATCGTCTGGAGGCGCGGTGCGGTCCATAACGTCTTGAATCCGGGCATACAGCGATGGCGGCCCCGGCGCCGAACCAGGCTCTACATCGGCCTTCTGGTAGGAAGGAGGTGTCGGTGAGGCGCCGGGCGAGGCGTCCCCGTCTGTGCTTTCGGGTTCTTCCAGTATGGCCGCATCAAACGTGTCCCTTGACGGCTCAGACGGTTGCAGAAGCGGGTCATCATGAGGCGTACCGAAGAAGCCTTTGAGAAACGCGGAACGATGGCAGATTCGCACAAATGGGGTGAACTGGAAGCAGGCGGGCTTGCAAGCGAATTAGCCCACTATTGTTGCGGGAACGGCTGTAACCGATGGTCTAAAATCGCCGGTAGCGTCAGAGACACATGAAGGGGAACCCCCTACCTGCCTGTGGAGAAACATGCGGCCGTTTGGCCCGAAGCTGAAGGGCGTGCAATGCGTGGACGCAAATGCGCGTACCAATGTCGATGGGCGACCCCAGCACGGCGGTCGCCCATTACGAGATGTACTCAAAAGGGACAGACGAATCTGAAGTGATACCCTTTCGGGTTCTTACTCAAGCTCCAGAGTACTGTCGATCTTCTCAAGCTGCATCCGGGCGAGGGCTAGGTTGGCCTTATCCTTGTTCAGAGCGACATACGTGAAGACGTTCTCGCTCTCATGGAACATCCGGATGAGGTGGTACTGCGTGTCCAGCGTGATGAGAATGTCGTGGATCTGCTCATCGAGCTGCAGCTGCTCGGCGACTGACTTCTTCGCACGGACAACTTCTGTGTTCCCTGCTCCTGCGAGCTCCATATCGAGCGAGCCGCCACCGATCGTGCCGAGCGTCATTCCCGATTGATAGTCCACGACAGCAGCACCCGTGGCACCGTCGATCTCCATGATTTGATTGAGTGAGTCTTGGATGTTAGCCATAAATCTGAGGTTACGTTAAAGCGCGTTGCTAAAAAGGGAAGTGATGTGTGTGACTGGCCAACAATAACTATACCATCCCTACTTAGGCATCTATTCTATCACGTTGAGAACCTGTGTGGCGGACTATTTATGGCTAGCTAACGGACGATGACTGCTCTGCGGTCGGTCTCAATAACTGACCCGGGTGAGCATTCCATGAGCTTGCCCCCACTGTGTCTACCTCAAAATGATCTCCTTGTCTCCGGCCGTGGAGGTCAATCCATGGGCCAAACAGGTTGTGATGCTGTTTCGACTGTGAAAGGTCGGTGTCTCGAACGGCTTCGATTCGGCAGACGCGCCACACCCTAGCAGAGAACGTTCGAACCTGTATGGATGAAACGTTTCGCTTCCCAACTAGGATCTGCTGCGAGGACACGGTTTGGGCGATCCCGACAATATCATTCGGCAAACGTACGAGGGTCTACGCATCTCTACACGGCAGGCTAGCCTCAACACGTCGAAAACGCCCGTATAAGAGGCATCCCTGTTAATTCGTTGTAGAGCCATGAGTCTGTAACGAGTAGAAGTTAACCTCGACCACATTAACGGCGTCGCAAAACAACCACTTCGGTAAACCTGGCGGCCGGGTTCGCGCACCGTAGCTAGCGCGTTCTCCTGATTGACCTCGACAGCCAAGGATCCGCGTCATTGGCCCTCGGGGTCTCTCATGATCAAGTTCAACTATCGGTTGCGTATCTGCTTTTCAAGGAGCGGACGTTCGCCGAGACGGTACGAAGCACAGACGTACATGGGCTGGATCTACTCACCGGTTCGCTTGAGCTTGCGAATGCTGATATTCTTCTCAAGTAGACGGTTCGACCTGAATGGACGCTTCATCTTGTACTCGATCCGATTCGCTAGGTATACGACGTGATGCTCATCGACTGTGCCCCGTTTACCTCCGTGTTGACAGTTATTGCGCAGGTGGCGGCCGACGCGTTCATTGTACCGGTCCGTCCAACATATCTAGCGCTGGCGGGGGCATTGGGCTGGGAGAGGTGCTCAAGAACGTGAGGGAAGGAGTCGGAGAAGCAGCGCCGGTCCTCGGAATTGTCGGGATGGGTGCCCAATTTTTTGTACCACTAGGCGTGCTAATTTCGGCTAAGCCGCAGGGGGTACTACTGCATAGGTGATTTCAGGGTGGCCGAGCCGGTCCGCAAGGTAGGGCACAGGCGGCTGGTTTCCGATCTGGGAGTGGCGCCGCCTGTGGTTGTAATAGCGGAAGCGCTCGTCGATGACGGCCTCCAGTTCCGGCAGCGTCTGCGCCTCGGTAATCCGCGAGCCGATCTCGGTCTTCATCCGGCCCCAGAGCGATTCAATCCACGGATTATCCTTCGCCCCACGCTCGGAGTAGCTCACGCGCAGGCCGTCGTCGAGCAGAACCTGTCGCAGCCAATCGTAGCTGGTGTACACGCTGTCGAGGTCGCTGTGCAGTACGCGTCTTTCCAGCGGCTGGCCCAACCTGGTCATCCGGGCGTGCACGTGCTCCCAGCATTGCAACGCGAGCGTGCGGTTGGCGCTCGGGCCCACGGCCCAGCCCAACGCGCACCGGCTCCCGACGTCGACCACGGCCATCAGATGCGCCTTGCGCTGCCCGCTAGCGTACGCCAACTCCGTAAAGTCGGTCGAGAACACGTCCAACGGTTCCGGCTCGCGATCGGTACCGAGATACGCCCCAACGAGGTTGAGTTGGCCAGAAGCCTCCCGCAGGATCTCCCACACGGGCGAGGGCTTTGCTTTCGGGAGGCAGCGGGGCAGGCCGAGCTCATGCTGGCGAAGAAGCCGTCGAAGCCGTTTATGGTTGACCGTCTCGCCGCTGCGCCCCCGGAGTTCGGGCAGAATGCGTCGATACCCATAATCCGGATGGTCTCGAATGATCGCTCGGATGTGTTGCATCAGTCGCTGGTCGTCTTCGCTCGGGCCGTCGGGTCGGTTTTTCCGGTAGTCCGGCGATGTGTCATCGCCATAGGTGCTCTTCGGCAGGCCGATGGCCTGAAGGCACCGGTTCAGTCCACGCTCATTCTTATGCTGATCCACCAAGTGGACTTTTTCCGTGGTGGTCAGCTCTCGCCCAAAAAATTCTTCAGCAAAGCGATTTCGACCTCCTTTTGACCGACCATGCGTTCGAGGTTGGCGATCTTTTTCTCTTTCTCCTTCAGCTCGTTGTCTCCCCCGAAGGCCTTCGCGCCGTTGTCCTTGAGCTTCTTTTTCCAGTTGGAGAGCGTCACGGGATGCACGTCGTAGGCGCGAGCAATCTCCGCGTCGGTTCGATCGGACTGAAGCGCCTCAAGGACGACTTGGAGTTTGAATTCGGGGCTGTACGTCTTGCTCATAGCGGCTTGGTTGGTTTTGTTTGGTGAAAAATACGGCCGCTACGGCTCAACTTCATCTTAGCCAACCAGGTGGTTCAACTTCTCGGGCGCACCTCATCGTCACGCAGGTCGGAGACGAAAAGGTCGGTCGTCCGTCGGCGATGCCGAATGAGGTGATTGACGTGTTGCGGAGGCACGATGGCGGGAAAGTATTTCACACGCTGTTGCACTACGACCCGTCGCTGGAGCAGGCGCCGGCTCATAGCGGAGATATAGTTGAGTTCGCCCCGGAGTCCCGTGCTGCCAGTATATATGAGCTTCTTCTTGATGAAGTAGAGGAGCTTATTGAGCGATACGGTAATATCTATGCCCGCTAGAACCGATAGCCACATCTCAAGACAACAGTACGCTCACTTCACCTTTTCGCAGACGGCATAATGCGAACCTCTTTCTCGCCGTAGGAGGGGTGCCCGCCTCCCGATCGAACGAAAAGCCAGAAATCGGAGGCTGGAGCGCTTGATGTTGCTAAAACGGGATGTTCTCATCTGTTCGCACATCAGCATTCCGGCGTGTTTTCTGAATCTCTATTCCGGCGGCTGAGAACCCGAACAGGTCTTCCGGTGAGAAAATGAGCCGGAAGTCTGCATCATTGAAGAAGACGTCGAACTTTCGGCTGAACTGGTCGAGCCGTTTCAGGTAGTAGGCGGTGTTTTCATCAGGGTCAGCAGGATCCCATTCCTTCGCCAGGCGGCAATTTTTGAAGGCGGTCACGTTTGCACTCTCGCCCGTGATGTAGTAGGAGATGCGATCGCCCTTGCGGATCGGTTGGCCGGTGTCGTCCGACCGCTGTCGCGCCAGCTCGTAGGTCGCAGCACGGGGGCGGTTGCCCTCTTGAACGTCTCGCTCGTACTGTTCGATGGTATCCTTGAGCGTTTCCGTCCGGGCGAAGCTGTAGACGTTTTCCCAGTCGTGCGCTTCGATTCCCTCACGGTACCTCATGTACAGCCGGTGGAGGCCATCCACGTCTCGGCCCAGCAGGAGTCGAATGGCTTCTCGGACGAATCGACGCCCGAACTTCTCGTTCGAGCGGGAGATGAGGGACGAGCCTTTAAATTTTAAATCGCCATCGTACGTGAGGAGCGCGTAGTTTTTCTTTTTATAGGAAAGCATTTTTTCAAAGCGTCCGTCGAAGCCGACCCGGATCCCCTCGGGCATCGCACCGGTCAGGTCGCGGGTGAACCGGACTTCTGCCTCTTTGCCGCGCACGTCGTCGGGCGGGACGAAGAGCACGCCGTCTGTGTCGACCTCGATCACGGTGCCTCCGCGGTTCTGGATTTCGGTAATCAGTTCGCGCAAAATCTTCTGACCGATGCGCGCCACCCGATCCGCCTCGGCGAAGTCGTTGAAGATGGCGAGGCTAAAGCCCAGATTTCCGTAGAAGGAGTTGATCAGTACCTTGTAGGAGCTCTGGCGCGCGTCCAGCTCCGACCGGGTTTCTTCGTCGCGAGCCTCTCGCATTTGCTGCTTCGTCTCGAGGCGGAGATCGGTGAGGCGTCCGAGTAGGCGGGGAAACACGCCCAGAGCATCGCCGGACGGCTGGATGTCGTAGTTCAGCATAATGGACGGATACAGGCTTTCGATATCGGCGTAAACGACCGGGCCCAGCACACCGGTCATAAAAATATCCGTGTAGCCGCCCATCGATTGCGTGCCCCATTCGCTCTGCGGGATGCTGTGCCGCCGTCGGAGGTACTCGCGGACAAAGAGGCTTTCGATCTTGGAAGCAGGTCCGCGACGGGCGGCGCCCCCGTAGGTCATCGGCAGCATCTGCGCCAGGTAAAACGTGGACCCGGAGAGGTGGCGCGCGAGGCGTTCGGTCTCAATGACATCGTCGAGTGCATAGTCCAGCAGGGTGTCTCGGTCCTCGCGCCAGTACCGATCGATTTCGTCGCCGGCGACGTAGGTGCGGTCATTCGGGGCGAAGCCGAAATATTTTGCCGCCGTCTTCAGGCTGTAGTCGGGCAGGTCGCGCTTGAACACATCAAATGCCATCACCTGGAAGTAGACGTCGATGATGTGGCGTCCGTGGACGGCCATCGCCGGGTAGTCGACGGTTCGTTCGGCGAATCGCATGCTGGATTCGTACGTCCGGGGTACGGAGCCGTCGCGACCGATAGCGAAGTCGACGTTGTGGCGGTCGCAGCGCTTCAGGATGTAATCGAAGTCAAACGAGAAGCAGTTGTATCCTTCGATGACGTCCGGGTCTCGGTCGGAGATGACGGCGACGAGCTGCTGGAGGAGTTTGCGCTCATCCGAGTCCTCGTCGAGGTGAAGGACGCGGTTCCAGCCCCGATTGTCCGACAGTGCGACGATGATGATGCGGTCGTCCGGCCGGTCGGCATTCGGAAATCCGTGCTCTGAATACACCTCAATATCCAGCTGCATCCGGTGGAGGTCGTCCAGCGTCATGTCCAGGAAGCAGGTTTTGCCGGTCTGCATCATGTATTGCTGCGCCGGCGAGCCGATCTGGTACAATTCCTCCGGGCGCCCGTCCGTCGTATCGGATCGTTGCTCTACCGCCCGGATGGCATTCCAGTAGTCTGCCCACGTGTTGAATATCACGAGGAACCGGTACGGATTGTCGCCTTCCAGCTCAGTAAACTTAAACGTCGACCGGTGTCCGCGGAGAAGCGTGATGTCGGTGATGAAAAAGAACGGGTACAGCCGGTCGTCGTCGGCCTCGACCCGCGATTCATCCTCCGATCGACGGTAGACGCGAACGGTAGCCGGCTCATCGGACGGCCGGTCCATCAACGGCTCCACATCCACGATGCGTGGAGTCGGATCCTTGCCGAAGAGGGCGGCATCGGTGTTGTCCGACCCGTCGGCTGCAGCGGCATCGGGGCGCTGATGGGATGGAAACGACATCAGTCCGTCGGGCATGGGTCCGGAGCGGGCGGGGGAACGGCGGTGACACCGTTCTAACTCACAATGCGCGGTGGTGGTTTTTCGTATCATAGCCGGGCATTCCGGTGGATGCGACTGCGAAGCATGAGGGAGGTGGACGCGTGAGAAATAATCAACATGTCGGCACAATGCGGCTGAATATTCGTGCGACAGTCGGGAAATCCCCAGCGATCCACTCCGCCGTCATCGCCATTCATCGACCTACCCGATGCCCGTTCTTCGTGCCGTTGATGTGGGTCAGAACTTCGGCCGCCTGCTTCTATTTCGTCGCCTCTCGTTCGAGGTGAGCGGCGGCGAAAGCCTGGCGATTACGGGTTCGAACGGGTCCGGTAAGTCGACCCTGCTCCGGATTCTATCCGGCGTACTGACACCGAAAGCGGGAACGGTAGATCTGGAGGTTGCAGGAGAAACGGTGGGTCGAGTTCAGCGCCCGCTCCACGTCGGCCTGGTGGCGCCGTACCTTAGCGTCTACGATGACCTGTCCGCTCGCGAAAACCTTGAGTTTCTGGCACGGGCACGGGGGCATGCCGTGCGACCCGGGGTGTCCGCCAACGGCGCTGGGACGGCGAATACGACAACCAGTGGCATTGCGCACCGAATTGCCGGAGTGCTCCATCGCGTCGGGCTCGCCGGACGAGAGGATGACGCGGTCCGAACGTTTTCGTCGGGGATGAAACAACGCGTGAAGTACGCCGCCGCGATGCTATCGGAGCCGGAAGTTCTGCTCCTCGATGAGCCCTCCGCGAACCTGGACACGGCAGGCATCTCGATGGTCGAGGAGGTGATGTCGTGGCAGCTGCAGTCCGATCGAATCCTCATTGTCGCCACGAACGTCGCAGACGAAGCTGAGGCGTGCGATCGAAGCATTAATGTCGAAAACTTCCGCGACTGACGCAGCCGAGGGCGGGACCTCCTGTATTCCAGGCGCCCGTTCATTTTTCAGACAGGTATGCTTTATCTTCTTCGCCATGCAGAGAGCGCGCCGTCACCGGATATACGTGAACCGGATTGGCCGCTTTCTGACCGCGGACGCCGCCAGGCCCGGGTGATCGTACCGACGCTGAAGTGCTGTGGGATCAACGCAATCTACAGCAGCCCATACCGGCGGGCGCGCGAGACCGTCGCCCCCTTCGCTGAAGCGACCGGCCATGACGTAACCGTGCATGACGGGCTCCGGGAACGCTTGCTCACGGCGCGGTTTCTGGACGACGTCGCGACGCCTGCACGAAGAACGTGGGCCGACTTTTCATGGTCAATGCCGGACGGCGAGTCCAACCAAGTGGCCCAGCGCCGCTTTTTGGCGACGGTCTCGACGATTCTCGGTCGCCATGCCGGGGAGACGGTGCTGATCAGCACGCACGGTACTGTAACGGCGCTTCTTCTGAATGCCATCGATTCCGGCGTTGGCGTCGCCGAATGGAATGCGCTCGAGATGCCGGACCTGATCCGCATCCATCAGGTCGACGAATGCGGCTCATCGAAGGTCGCGGGGGCAGACGGGTCGCTGCGGTGGCACCGGGTCAACCTACCGGCCAGTTGATGCGAGCAGTCATTCTCACGGACCCCTTGAGCAGATGGATCGATGCATCTGGAGCCACGAGACCTCGGACGACGTCATGGAGATCACGGTGAACGTCCCCGATCGACTCGGCCGCAATCCGAAGCCAGAAACGCTGACGGTTTTACCACAATACGAGGAAGAGGTGCGTGCCTACGCCGATGAGGTTTCCCGGCATGGCACCCGCATGTTGATCCTTACACTGGGCCTTTCGGTTCTCCTGGTGCTTGCGTCCGTTTTGCCGGCGGCCGGATGGGGGCGTCTGACGCTGCCCGTGGCCGGTCTCCTGACGGCTGCCATCGGCGGCGTGCTGATTCGCTATCCGTTCGCGACGCCGGAAACGATTAAAATGATGGGCATGCGTCGCGCACGAACTGTTGTCCGCTGGATCGCGGGCTTCACGGTTCTGCTGGGCCTCGGCCTTGCTGCGACCGGTGTTCACGTGGCTGCGGCTGGCGCGTGAACCAGGATCGCGTCGTAACGAAAACGGCGCAAACAGGCGGATTGCACCGTCGTATTCATAGTACGGTATTGTGAACGAACCTTGGTTTAACTATGGAAAAAGCAACTCTCGGCGGCGGATGCTTCTGGTGTCTTGAAGCTGTATACGACGGCGTGGACGGCGTGGACGCGGTCGTCAGCGGATATGCAGGCGGTGATACTCCGAATCCGTCGTACCGTCAGGTCTGCTCGGGTACAACGGGCCACGCGGAAGTGGTGCAGGTTTCGTTCGATCCCGATGTCGTGTCGTACCGCGACCTCGTCGAAATCTTTTTCACGATCCACAACCCGACGACGAAGAACCGTCAGGGAGCAGACGTGGGACCGCAGTATCGGTCCATTATCCTCTACCACGACCGGGAGCAGAAGGAAACGGCGGAACAGATCATCGATGAGCTCGAAGCTGACGGCGTATTCTCCGACCCGATTGTCACGGAGGTGGAGCCGCTTGATACCTTCTACGAGGCAGAAGAGAAGCATCAGGACTACTACCGGCGCAACCCGGGCCTGCCGTATTGCCAGGCCGTGATCGAGCCGAAACTGAGCAAGCTTCGGAAAAAGCACGCGGCAAAATTGCAGTAAGTGAGACGCACCTGTCTAGAGTCAGGCACGCGCCAGACAAAGGGTCGCCACGTACACGCTGGCCGCACCGCTGTCCCGGAGGGTTTGTGCACAGGCCATGATCGTCGAACCGGTCGTCAGGACGTCGTCGACGAGGAGGTACGTCAGGCCCTCCACGCTCCGCCGCGTCTCGAAGGCGCTACAGACGTTGCTCCAGCGCTGATCGCGAGACAGCTTCGTTTGCGACACCGTGCTCTGTGCTCGGATCAGGACGTCCGCGGCAGACGGCACGTCTAAGGTATCGGCGACGCCGCGGGCGAGCATGTCGGCCTGGTTGTAGCCGCGCTCCAGGAGACGGAGTCGGTGGAGCGGGACGGGCACAACGCGATCCGGTGCAGGCCAGCCGGCGCGCAGGTAGGACGTCCCGAGGAGCCGGCCAAGTTCCACGCCGTAGCGCGGGCGATCGCCGTACTTCAGGGCGTGTTGGATCGACTGGAGGGCACCGCCTTTGTCAAAGACCCACATCGCATGGGCGCCGGAGATCGTTCCCCAGTCGGACGGGAGGCGGTCCAGTCGAGCGGCGACGTTCATCTGAGGCGCGGGCTCCAGATGGCGCAAGCACGCCGGGCAGAGGGGAAGCGACGCCCGTTCGGTTCGTCCGGCGCACCCGAGGCAGGCCGGAGGGTAGAGAATATCGAGAACGCCTCGTAGCACCCGCATGAATAGCCTCCCTAATTGTTTGTATCTCGTTCTTTATATACTAAGTAAAATATAAATAATAATAGCTAAAGATCGGCAGGTCGTCGTGATCAAGAGGTTTCGGAGATAATTCGAACCGTCAGGGTGGTTGCGGGGCTGTCTTCTTTTATCTTTTTTGCACGTAGGGTCGTCCCGCTGACCGCATTGCCTTGTGAGGTATGCACGGTACCGTTCTCGCGGGATATCTGTGCGGCTTCTGCATGCAGCCACCCGAATCGACGTTTTTAAACAACCGACGTTTTTGAAACTATGGCCGACCGGGAGCGACGCGGAATGCTGATAAAGAATACGGGGACCGAAACGGTCTCCGTTACGATGGATACACGGTCCATCGACATCGGTCCGGGCGAAGAAACATTTATCACGCCGGAGGAGGTACGCGACGATGCATTGCGAGAGGCGCTACAGGTGCGGACCATTTCGATTGTGCGCCCGGCCACGAAGCAGGAAGACCTGACGCTACGCGAACAGCTCGGCGCAAGCGAGTAACGGCACATGTTCACGTGTCTGGCTCCGGTGTCTCCGGTGCCGTCTGCTGCCCCTGTGTCTGCAATTCCTCGTCTATGGACATCCTCGCGCTCGAGCCCTGGTACGGTGGGTCGCACCGTAACTTCCTCGACGGCCTCGTCGACCACTCCACCCATACGATCCACCCGATCACGATGCCGGGGCGGTTCTGGCGGTGGCGCATGGAAGGTGGGGGCGTGACGCTTGCGCAGAAGCTCCGAAGTGCCGTCGACGAACGGGGTGTGCCGGACCTTCTCTTCGTCAACGACATGGTGAACGTGCCGGCCGTTCTGTCGCTGACCCGCGACATCCTGGCGGATGTGCCGGTCGCCCTTTATTTCCACGAAAACCAGCTTACGTACCCGCTACCGCCAGATCGAACCCGCGACCGAGCTTATTCAATCACGAATTACCTCTCGGCGCTGGCTGCCGACCGGGTGTTTTTCAACACGGCCTTTCATCGCGACGAATTTCTGGAGGCTCTCCCGCTCCTGCTGCGCGACTTCCCGGACTTTACCAATCTGCCCACGGTCCGGGAGATTCGGGAAAAAAGCGAAGTGCTCCACCTCGGCGTCGACCTCGCGGCCCACGATGCATTTGACACTGAACGGACGGCGCGCTCCGATCGCAACGGTCCGCCGGTCGTTCTCTGGAACCAGCGATGGGAGTACGACAAGAATCCGAAGGCCTTCTTCCGCACGATGAATCGCCTGGACGATGCCGAGTGCGACTTCCGGCTGATTCTCGCCGGGAAGGCGTTTCGCGAGCAGCCGGAGGAATTCGAACAGGCCTTTGAGCGATACGCCGAACGAATCCTGCATTACGGCTACGCAGAGGATTTCAGCGAATACAGCCGCCTCCTCCATCGCGCCGATTTAGTCGTATCCACGGCGCTGCACGAGTTTTTCGGCGTGGCGATCATGGAAGCCATTTACTGCGGGTGTCACCCGCTTCTCCCTGACCGATTGAGCTATCCGGAGCTGATTCCGGATACGCACCATCGCCCCTTGCTGCACGCGCCGATCTTGTACGAGGACGACGACCAGCTTTTTCAGGTCATGCGCTCCATCCTGAACGGGGACGAGCGTACGCTGCCTCCTCCCACCCTTCGCAAGATCCCTCAGCGGTTCGACTGGAAGACCCACGTCGCCAACTATGACACGGCCTTCGAAGCGATGACCGATAAATGAGCCACCATCGGATGGGCACCACCATCGCATGAGCCCCCACCCCACCGTCGCACGGCCGTGCGACGGTGGGGTGGGGCTCGCCTTGAACCTCGAACGTTCCACGTTCAGTTGTTTCTCGCGCGCACCAGTTCGAAGCACGTCGCGGGGTCCGGATCGCCGTTCACGACGTAGGACCGGACGGAGCCGTCGCCGTCGGCCATGACCACGATCGCGTCGGCGTTCGGGTCGTACACCTGCATTTTCTTCTCTGCCCACCCGGAGACAACATCCTCGTCCCGGGTATTGCCCGCCCATCCTCCGGCTGTGTCCGGCCGATACAATAGCTTGCGGGCATCGAAGGGATGGTCCATGCCGCTGCCGTCCATCGGGTCGCCCTCCGCGATCACGACTACGCCGATACCGTACCGCTTGAAGCCGTAGTACGACGCCGCCGCAACGTCCATCCAGTGGTCGACCAGGAAGTCGTGGTGCTCGTCCTCCTTCGGGTCGCCGGTCAGAGCATCGTCCGGCTGCTGAATGGTGATAAAGTGTCCGTTTTCGTCGATCAGCGTCGTGGACGGCATAAGCGTCGGGCGGGGCGCAAGAAATCGGTGCCGGTGATTGGGATCAGCGAAACGCAACGGGCGCAGGGAGAGGTTTCCACCGAAGCGAAACGTTTTGGGTTGCGGAATTGGATTCGGGATTGGGAATCGGGAATCGGGAATTGGGGATTGGGAATCGGGAATTGGGGATTGCGGATCAGGAATTAGGAATGGAGGATTTAGAGATGAGCTTCGAGCGGTGGAGTAATGCCGTCGCTCGAACGTTGAACCTTGAACCCTAGACGCTGAACCATCCCTTGACGATTAGAACCTGGTGAGAAGGCGGTCGGCGCGGGAAAACCTTTTGGGAAGCAGCGTACGTGCGATAAGACCGAAGGTGAATCTGGTCACCCCGCTTCCTTGATGCTCCATCTGTGGAGTCTTTCACCATGACTGAGCCGCATATTCTTCTGGTCGAAGATGAGCCCGATGTAGCTTCGTTCATCCGGCAGGGATTGGAGGAGGAGCAGTATCGTGTCACGTGGGCAAAGAATGGTCGACGCGGCCTGGAGTATGTCCAACAGGACGAGATCGACCTGGTCTTGCTGGATGTGCGGCTTCCGGACATCAACGGACTCGACGTGTGCGAGCGTCTCCGGATTCACGATACGCAT
>JAAAOT010000217.1 GCA_009908725.1 Bacteroidota bacterium
GAAATACGGCATGACGGCTGTGACGCGCGCCGCGGACGCCCGCTTGGCCGCATCGATCATCAGCAGAAGCTCCATCCAGTGATCCGCATTCGGATGCGTACTCTGGATGATGAAGAGGTCGGCGCCACGGATGGACTCCTCGAACCGGACGTAAATCTCGCCGTCGGCGAAGTCGCGGATGGTGACCTCTCCGAGGGTTGTGCCGTACGACTCGGCGATTTTTCGGGCGAGGGCCGGATTCGATCGGCCTCCGAAGATAGCAACGGGACTGTCCTTGCGGGACGTGCGCATGAGCTTCTGACGTCGAGCGTTCGCTCGGTAGGGGGCGGGGCGGATGGAGGAACTACGGCATCGCGCCGGGACACCCGTGCGTTCGGTCACGGTGGGGCGTCCGACGGTATACATCACGACCGGTGCGCGGCAGGCGCGCGGTCGGTGCGTACGGTGGCAAATCGTGCGGCAGATGCGACGACAGACATCGGCAGGCGTCCCACCGGGTGTGCGTCGCGCCAACCCCTGCGCAGGGATCGATCGTTGGTGAGGCAGACCGCCTCGCAGACATCAGCTGTGCGGGGCACATCGTCGATCAACCTGCGCGTCAGATGCTGCCCGAGGTGGATTCGAACCACCACTAACGGCTCCAAAGGCCGCTGTCCTGCCATTAGACCATCGGGCAATCGTACGTCATAAGCACGGGTACCGTATGCGCGGCATCGTGCCCTCTGTACCGTGTTCACAGTAAGAAAATCTACGACGGCTGTCAACGGCACAGCCCCCGCCGGGTTCATGAAGAGATGCTGACTTTCCCGGCGGCCGGCGTTCCCTGCGGTCACCCCACCGGGCGGCAGAGGGACGCGGCTTCATGTACGTCCTGAACGCGTGCCCCGATCACCTGTAGCGCCCGTGCCCCCAAGACCACCGGGTGACAGATCGGCGGGGATTCCCCAACACAGGCGATGAGAGCGCTGATTCGTCCGCAGGCTCTTCATTTGATACGGGGAAGGCGGACCTCTACGTTGGCGGAACGGTTATTGAGCCGATTGGATACTCGGACGGTCGCCCGCGGCTGATCGTTCGTCTTCGCGCTCCCTTCCTTTGCGGAATACACTCAGCATGGAGGTTAAAGACAAGGTCATCGGCGTGCTCGGCGGGATGGGACCCGCAGCCGGTGTCGATCTCGTCAGCAAGCTCATCGATCAGACGGATGCCCGAACCGACCACGAGCATCTGCCGGTGGCCCTCCTGAACTATCCGGAGCGCATCATCGATCGCAGCACCTTTCTGTTTGGCGAAACCGACCTGAATCCGGCGCTGGCGATGGCCGATATCCTCCGCCAGCTCGAAAGCGTCGGCGCTACCGTCGCGGGCATTCCGTGCAACACGGCGCACGCGCCGGCCATCCTGGACGTGATTCAGGAGGAGCTTGACCGGACCGGGCATTCCATCCGGATCATTCACATGATCGAGGAAACGGCCATGTTCATGCGGGAGCACATGCCGCAGGTCGAAACGGTCGGGACGCTGTCGACACTTGCCGTTTACGACCTCGGCCTGCACCGCAAACCGCTGGAGGCGGCCGGCTTCGACGTGGTGGTACCGGAGGCCCGCATCAAGGAGGAACTGGTGAACCGGACCATCTTCGATACCGAGTTCGGCCTGAAAGCGCAAACGAATCCGGTGACCGACAAGGCGAAGCACAATCTCGTCACGGCCATCGACCATCTTGTCGAACGCGGTGCAGATGCCGTTGTGCTCGGGTGCACGGAGCTTCCCCTTGCGCCGATGGTTGAGGAGCGCAGTGACGTCCTGCTGGTCGATCCGGCCGAAATTCTGGCGCGTGCGCTCATTCGGGAGACGTATCCAGAGGCACTCCGGCCGCTCGCTCGTCACTACGCGGCACACGTCCCGTCGACGCCCTGACCTGCGGCTGCGGGGACCGACGTCTCCGGTGCGCGTCTGCTACCTCGACACGATTGGCCGGACTCGTCAAGCACGAGCGTTTCCAACTTCGTCGCACTTTTCTCTCCTTACCTCCTGTGTGTTCGCGGGCGGCGCCGTGTATACGTGACTGATCCATCGCACAGCGTCGTACCACTCGAATTCCCCGTTACCAAACGGTTAACGCGAAAGCGCCGATAGCAGGATCAATCTGTTCGGTGATAAGATATGAGGCTGTGCGAAACCGCGATGTAGCGGATGCCGCACGCTCGAATACGTGCAGCGCCGCATGGCCGGGAGCGCTTCCGTCGGACTCGGTGCGTCTGCACCGGGATTGGATTGCTGCTCCAACGACTCGATTCATTTTCTTCCCACAGGATTATTCTGATCTATGAAGGACGTACTTGCGGTACTCTTTACCATGCTTCTGGCCGTTACGCTGGTCGGGTGTGACAGCAACGATGATAACGGCGACGACCAGCCGGAGACGGCACAGGTTCGCTTCGTTCATGCCGCCCCTGATGCGGGCGACGTCGATGTCTTCCTGGATGATCAGGAAGTGGCCGGCGATTTCTCCTACAAAGCTCCGACGCCCGCGGATGTTGAGCCGAACTATTCGGATTACCTAGACGTGCCCGTCGATGTTGATGCGAGGATCGATGTTCGTCCTACCGATTCGAATGAAAATCTTCTCACTGTTAATGTCGATCAGGCGAATCTGAACGCAAACGCTCGATATACAGTGATTGTGGGGGGAGCCCAGGCGGCCAACACGGAAGCACCTCAGATTATTCTACTCCGTGATCAATTCGTCGACCTTCCTGCCAATAGCATCGGTCTTCGCCTTGTCCACGCCTCTGCGATTGCTCAGGATAACGCTGGACCGGTTGATGTTTACATCACACCACCCGGTACTGATCTAAGCCAAGTCGATCCGTTGATTCCTGGTTTCGAGTTTACTCAGGATTCTGGTACAGTCTCTTTGGGCACAAGCGGAGCGTTCATTCAGCGCGAGCTAAGCGGTGAGCCTCAGGTCGTATCTGTTACGGCTGCTGGTTCCGCTCAAGCAGTTGTGCAGGTCCAAATAGGTGGAGACGGGGGCCTACAGATTTCCGAAGGACAGTTCGTGACCGGCATTGCCGCTGACATCCCGGCTGCGGAAGGCGGTCTCGGTATAGGCGCTCAGGCAATCATCGAGAGCGCACCGTCCAACTAATCAGCGATGCACGTCATCGCATGATTCCACGGGCCCTCTCCGACGATCGGGGAGGGCCCGTTT
>JAAAOT010000056.1 GCA_009908725.1 Bacteroidota bacterium
GTCGGCCCGACCGACAAATCCGGGCGCGACCACCGCGGCAAGGGCATGCTGACGTACGTCGGCGACCGGTACCTGCAGTTCGACGACGGCAGCTACTTCCTGAAGGGCGGCGCCGACAGTCCCGAGAACCTGCTGGCCTACTCTGACTTCGACGGCACACCGGACGGCCGCGACTACGGCCCGCACCTCGGCGACTGGTCCTCCGGCGATCCGACCTGGAGTAGCGGCCGCGGGAAGGGGCTCATCGGTGCCCTCAACTACCTTGCTCGCGACGAGGGCATGAACGCCTTCTCGTTCCTTACCATGAACGTGAATGGCGACGGGGACGATGTCTGGCCGTGGACGAGCCCTTCCGCGAAGGAGCGCTTCGACGTATCCAAGCTCGACCAGTGGGACATCGTGATGACGCATGCGGACGCGCTCGGCCTCTTCAAGCACATCAAGACGCAGGAAACCGAGAACGATCAGTACCTCGACGGCGGCGACCTCGGCGTCGAGCGGAAGCTCTACTACCGCGAACTCATCGCCCGTTTCGCGCATCATCATGCGCTCAACTGGAATCTGGGCGAAGAGTACGATGTCTACAATGAGAAAAACGACGGCGACCAGTCCCGCCTCCTCGGGTACATCGACTACATTCGATCGCTCGACGCGTATGACCATCCCATCGTCGTACATACGTACCCCAACCAGCGCGACAACGTTTACACCGACCTTCTCGGGGAGGACGGGTTCACCGGGCCGTCCATCCAACTTGGTGGAATGAACGACGGCGAGGCCCACGATGCCGTTACCCGATGGCTGGAGGAATCGGAAAACACCGGACGGATCTGGAACGTCTCGGTCGATGAGCCGGGGAATGCCAACGCCGGGCTCCGGCCGGACAGCGACGACAACCACGACGCCGCGCGCGAGGTGATGTGGGCGGTCTTCTTCGCCGGCGGCGACGGACTCGAGTGGTACTTCGGCTACGGCTACCCCGACGACGACCTCGACTCCGACGACTGGCGCTCCCGCGATCAGTTCTGGGACTATCACCGGGCTGCGCTCGAGTTCATGAGACAGATCCCGTTCCCCTCGATGTCGCCCGACGACGACCGGCTTGGCGGCGAGCCCGGATACGTGTTCTCCGACGGGCAGGACCGCTTCGCCGTCTACCTGAAGGATGGCGGCACCGACGCCACGCTCGACCTGCCGAGCGGCTCATTCGACCTCCTCTGGTACAACCCGCGATCCGGCGGCGACTTCCAGACGGGCAGCCTGGCCGACGTCTCGGGTGGATCCAATGCGAGCCTCGGCGCGCCACCCAGTGACTCCAATCAGGACTGGGTCGTAGTTGCCAAACGCACCGACGTCCCGCTCCCCGTCAACCTCAGCGCCTTCGATGCGACGGCCGACGGACCCGACGCCGCGTTGCTGCAGTGGACGACAGCCCGTGAAACGAACAACGCTCGCTTCGACATCCTTCACCAGGCGCCCGGCAGCGACGCCTTCGCGCCGATTGGGTCCGTCGACGGCGCCGGGACGACGACCGTGCCGCAGTCTCACTCCTTCGAGGCAACGGGTCTCACCCCTGGAACGCACGCGTTTCGGTTGAAGCAGGTCGACGTGGACGGTGCATCCACCCTCAGCGACCCGACGGAGGTGACGCTCGTCCCCGACCAGGCCGTGACCCTGTCGGCGCCGGCACCATCCCCCGTCCACACACAGGCAACGATGACGCTTGGCGTTCAGAGTGCGCAACCCGTGCGGGTGAGCCTGTTCGACATGCTCGGCCGGCAGGTCCGGGTCCTCCACGACGGACCGGTCTCTCCCGCCCAGCCCGTTACGGTCATGGTCCGAGCCGGACAGCTTGCACCCGGGATTTACTTTGTCCGGGCGGTCGGCGCGCAGGCCACGACGACCCGCCGGATTGCCATCGTGCGCTGACTGCGCGCGTAGGATCCCTGGGTTCGTGGCTGCTGTTTTCGCCTGCAGAATGGCGCGTCGTTGGGTCGCCCGCTCATCGAGCGGGACGCTCCGACCAGTGGAGCGGCGCGCCGCGACGGGGACCGTCGATCTCATCGTGGTAGCCGCCGTAGGTCACCGCACGGGTGCCCTCGAGGAACTCATGCGGAAAACCGAGATCGATCGATGAGGCCTCGTCCAGCATCGAGCGGTGCGCCTCTTCGAGGTGCAGGTTGATGCTTGCGAGATTGCTCTCGACCTGCGACACTGATGTCGCCCCGATCAGAGGCAGGGCGCCGCGCTGACGGACCCAGGCCAGGGCCACTTCCGCGGCCGGTCGACCGATCTCGTCCGCCACCTCCACGACCGTCCGGGCGATGCGGAGATTCCGCTCCGACACCTCCTTGAAGGGAGCCGCATCGAGACGCCCGCTGTCGCCGCGGTTGTATTTGCCGGTGAGGATCCCGCTGGCGAGCGGACTCCACGCCAGCGGCGTGATGTTCAGCGCCTCTGCCATCGGCAGAAGCTCTCGCTCGGCAGTGCGCTCGATCAGGCTGTACTCGACCTGCATCCCGATGAAGGCGCTCCAACCGCGCACGTCGGCAATTGCGTTCGCCCGGCTGATGACCCAGGCCGGCGTATCGCTGATGCCGACATACAGGACTTTTCCCTGTCGAACCAGGTCGTCCAGGCCGCGGAGCACTTCTTCGATCGGCGTCATGAAGTCCCACGCATGAACGTAAAGCAGATCGATGTAGTCGGTGCAGAGGCGCCGCAGGCTCGCCTCAACCGCTTCCATCATGTGCTTCCGGCTGTTCCCGGCGGCGTTGGGGTCGGGGGCTTTCGCCCCGAGCGGCGCATCCGTGTACTTCGTCGCGAGGACAACCTCCGATCGGTGGCCCTCAACGAATTCGCCGAGAAGGGTTTCGGAGGCGCCGTTGGTGTAGATGTCCGCGGTGTCGATAAACGTGCCGCCGGCGTCCCGGAAGGCAGCGTAGATGTCACGACTCGTCTGGCGATCTGCGCCCCATTCGATGCCGTCGCCGAAGGTCATAGTGCCGAGGCATGCTTCCGAAACGCGCAGCCCGCTGTTGCCGAGGAGATGGTATCGCATGGCCGTACTCGATGTGATGGATGTGCGTGGGCGGGTTCGACGCACGAGAGTGCGCCGGTTACACCCGGTTTACCCGGTGCCCGCGAATCGGATTTGACGAATTCAGCGGATCCGTTGCACGATCCTGCGGGATTCGGCTCTCCCTTACG
>JAAAOT010000292.1 GCA_009908725.1 Bacteroidota bacterium
ACGCCGGCAACAGGAACTCGATCAGCCGCTTCGTCGCCTCCGTCATGTGCACCAGAAGGTGCGGGAACTCGCGGATCAAGACCGGCAGACTGCCGATGTGATCGTGGTGCGCGTGCGTTACGATCGCGTGGTCAACGTAGCGATCGCGGTGGCCGTGCACCAGGTCGAAGTTGGGTAGCGATTCAGGTCCGTCCGTTCGAGGATCGACGCCTGCATCAAGCACCACGCCGGTGCCGTCGATGTTCAAGAAATGGCAGCTTGCTGCGACGTCATCGGTTTCGCCCAGGGCGATAAATTCCATAAACGAACAGGGAAGAAACGAGAAAAGAATGAGAGGCTCATTGCCGGCAGTTACAACCGGTCAAGAACATACGGTTCCCCTCGTTTGTTGTCCAGCCGTTACGTCCCTTGCCCACTCCCCCACCCTCATGCCGCACCCACACGACCGTGCGTCCCGGCGTCACCATACGTCCGACGGATTTCGAAATCCGGAGGCCCCCGATCGCGAGGCCTCCTCGCTGGAAGTGGCGACATGGCTCGCCGGACGCCTGTTCAATGGCAAGCAGAACGTCCCCCCGCACGCCGTCACACCGATCGACCTCGCTCCCCCGCCGGCCCAGCTCCGGATCACCTGGATCGGGCACGCTACGACCGTGGTCCAGACGCCCGACCTGACGATCCTTACGGACCCGCACTTCGGCATGCGTGCCAGCCCCGTCCCGTTCGCAGGTCCGGAGCGTCTCGCCCGCCTCCCGCTGACGATCGCGGACCTGCCGACCGTCGATGCGGTGCTGATCTCGCACGATCATTACGACCACCTGGATCGCGCGTCAGTCGAAGACCTCGAACGGCGATTCTCCCCTCTGTTTCTCGCTCCGCTCGGATGTGCAGACCGCCTCCGGCACTGGGGGCTTGAGAACGTGCTCGACTTCGACTGGTGGACGTACGAGGACCTCGACCTGGGGGCCGGACTGCGCGTTCACGCACTTCCCGCCATGCACTTTTCCGGGCGTTCATTGACCGACCGCAACCAGACGCTCTGGGCAAGCTGGGCTCTCTCCACAGACGCCGGGACGATCTATTTCGGCGGAGATTCGGGCTACGGCCCGCACTTCTCCGCTATCCGCGAAACGATCGGCACCCCAGACGTCGCCCTCCTCCCGATCGGAGCCTATGAGCCGCGGAGCATCATGAAGCCGGTCCACGTGAGCCCGGACGAAGCAATACAGGCGGCCATCGATCTCGGACGTCCCGCGCTGGTGCCCATCCACTGGGGCACGTTCGATCTCGCAAACGAGCCCGTACAGGCCCCGGCTCCGGCCGTCGTTCGATGCGCGGAGCGCAAGGGCCTGACGGAACAGCTCCACCTGCTCCGCCCCGGTGAATCGACGCACATCGATGCTTGACGCGTCACTCGCTTCGTGCCACGTAGATCTCGCGAGACACGCTGGCCATGCTACCGAAGACCCCGGCCCCGCCCTCTACGGTTTCGATCACATTCGGAATGGAGCCGGGCGTGAAGCCCCCACCGCCCTGCTGGGCCGTTTGCGAGCGGATGAAGTCGTAGAGGTTTTCGTCCAGCACGTTGATGCGCGACCGGTTGGGGCCGTAGAATGCGACCGCTACCCACGGAAGACGCAGGGTGAACGTACCATCTGCATTCTGGGTGTATCCGGCCTCATTCAGAATGGGCGACGACGTAATCACCACATCCTGCAGGACGATATTTTCGTCCTGTCTGAGAAATTCCTGGATGAGGGGGACGAGGTTTTCTTCGGTCGGGTCGAGCGATTCGGTGCTGAATATGTAGAACGCCTGGTCCCGACCCGGCGTCCGACTCGAGGTAATGCGCACGGCGATTTCCTCGTCCGACTGATACGTGGCCGTGTCCCGGTTCGTCCCGACGATGGAGAACGTATCAGGAACGGTCGTCGTGGCGCGGATCCGGTCGCCCGATTCCGTCGTGACGCGGAGCCGGTACGTACCAAGCGGCTCGATATCGGGTACCGAGTCACCCGCCTGCGCGACCGGCCGGTAGAATCCGACGCTGTCGGGGTCGGCCGCGTACGGCATCGTCTGCAGGACCGACCCATCTGCGCTCAGCCGTTGAATCCGAACGTCGGCCCCACGAACGCCGGCATCCTCGATGTCGAACGTGGAATCCAGCGGGACGGAACGCGTCAGCCGGACGGGCGCTGCGGGCTCTCCCGCCACCTGGTACGATTCCACGATCACGTCCTCTTCGAACGGCTCGGGGCCCGCCGCCTCGCACGAGACAAGAGCAACGGCGAGACAGAGAGCGAAAGAAAGGCTGAAAAAACGTGCAACCACGAGCAAGCGATACAAGCGGTTTGAGCGGACGGGTTATCAGCGAAGATCAACGAACCCTCCGAAGGCGGGATCCGACGTGTCAACAAGATTGCGTCTTTCCTCTTGTATGAGAATTGGCCGGGGCAAATACAGCCGGTCCAGACCCGACAGGGACCGACGCGCCTCATGGTGCCGAGCATCGCCGCTGTTCAGGCGCGGCGAAACTGCTTCCCCGCCAGCTGCCGCACGTGACCGTCGAACTCGAGCTGCAGGAGCGCGACCAGCGCATCGGAGGGCGTACAGCCTGTCGTCTGGCACAACGCGTCCAGGTGCACAGGGTCGGATCCGAGCGCTTCGTAAAGTCGCCGCGCGTCGCCGTCGAGCGAGGCGGCCACGTCTCGCTCCGGCGTCGCCGTGCCCGTCGTGGTTGCGGTCTGCACGCACAGTTCGTCCAGAAGATCGTCGACGCCGGTGACCAGCTTCGCTTCTCCTCGGAGGATCAGCGCGTTGGTCCCTTCGCTGGCGGATGCGGTGACCGGTCCCGGAACGGCAAACACCTCGCGGTTTTGCTCCAGCGCCATGCGAGCCGTGATGAGGGCGCCGCCCTCCCGATGCGACTCGACGACGAGCGTGCCCAGCGAGAGGCCGCTCACGACGCGATTGCGCTCGGGAAAGTACCGCGGGTCCGGCTCCGCATCGATTGGATACTCGGACACGACGGCCCCGTCCATAGCCATGTCTCGGGCCAGCGATCGGTTTGCCCCGGGATACACACGGCCGAGTCCCGACCCCAGCACCGCAACCGTCTGCCCGCCCGCCTCCAGGGCGCCGCGGTGCGCGGCGGTATCCACGCCGTACGCCAGTCCGCTCACCACCGGAAGACCGTGCTGCACGAGCTCGGCAGCGAAGCGGGCGGCCTGCTGGCGGCCGTAGTCCGTGCATCGACGCGTACCGACAATAGCAACGGCCCCGCGATCAACGCAGGACAGATCCCCGCGCACCCACAGGAAGACCGGTGGGTCGTAGATCTGCCGCAGGCGGTCGGGGAACGCATCATCCCAGGGCGTGACGAGGTTAGCTCCGACCGCCTCTGCCCGACGCATCTGCCGACGAACGGCATCGTGATCGTCAAAGGTCAGAATCGCCTCCGACACCGACGGGCCGACGCCCGGCACAGACTCCAGCTGCGACCGGGCGGCCTTCCAGACCGCCACGGGCGACCGCAGATACGCAAGCAACGCTCGAATGCGGGCTGCCCCGAGGCCAGGCACGAGCGACAGCGCCACAAGCGCGCGCCGCTGCTGCGGTGTATCCAGCGCCGGGTTTACCTGCCTCACGAACGCTTCGTCCCCCGGCTCATGCCAGGCGGCTCCCGATTCCGGGTCGACGCTCAACCGGTCTCCCCACCCCATCTCCCCCTGCTGATTCCCCACGCTTCGCTCTGTCAATCGGTGCGTACTCACGGCCTACACTGAGTGTATATAGTAGGCCATAACACATAATACTTCAACTTATTTATTTACAATAATAGCTTCCCCTGAATCGGGTTTCTTATGCTCCGATGTCTTGCTTCTTGGACTTCACCTCGGTGACGAGTTCGAAGAGCCGGTGCTTCAGCGTGTCAAGTCCGGCTCCCGATACAGCACTGATCGGCAGAAACTCGACGTCGTCGGGGAATTCCTCCCCCATGATCTCCGGTAGCAGCTCCTGCTCGTCCGGCGCCAGTGTGTCGATCTTCGACAGGGCGACCAGGTGCGGCTTCTGCAGGAGCGGCGCGTGATACTCCTTAAGCTCGTGGCGAAGCTTTTCGTAGTCGCCAGCCGGATCGTCTGAGAGGACGGGGATGACGAAGAGAAGGACAGAGGTCCGCTCGATATGCCGCAGGAAGCGGAGACCAAGGCCTTTCCCCGTATGCGCCTCTTCGATGATGCCGGGCAGGTCCGCCATAACGAACGACTCAAAGTCGCTGATGTAGACCATGCCGAGTTGCGGATTCAGCGTGGTGAAGGGGTAATCCGCAACCTCGGGCTTCGCAGCGGACAGCGACGACACCAGCGTGCTTTTGCCGGCATTGGGAAATCCGACCAGTCCGACATCGGCCAACAGCTTGAGCTCGAGCGTGATCTCCCGGTATTCGCCGTTTTCGCCGGGCTGGGCATGGCGTGGTGCCTGGTTGGTGGACGACTTAAAGAAGGCATTCCCCTTGCCTCCGCGTCCGCCTTCCGCGATCGTGATACGTTCACCATCCTCCACGACCTCTCCGATCACGTCGCCCGTTCGCGTGTCCTTTATGACGGTCCCGCGCGGCACATAGATGACCACGTCATCCCCATCCGCCCCCGTTTTCTTAAACTTCCCACCGGGCTCACCGTCCCCGGCTTCGTGGTGCTTGTTGTACCGGAAATCTAGGAGCGTATACAGATTCTCATCCGCCTCGCAGTACACGGAACCGCCGTGGCCCCCGTCGCCACCCGCGGGGCCTCCCCGCGGTTCGTACTTCTCCCGCCGCCAGGACACCAGACCGCGCCCTCCGTCACCGCTACGGACCTTAATGTCTACCTTGTCAACAAATTTCATGGTCTGTACGGGCTAACGAATCGGGTGGAAGTGGACGGCACATCGGATGCACGGCGTGGAAACACGCGATGACGGACCGGTCGTTTCCCGCATCGACGCGGTTTTCACTGCTGCTTACCAGAGGTCGTTCGCGGAATGTCTACCGTTCCGCTACGTTATCAGGTCCTGCACACCTTTTCTTATCAGACGAAATGAACGACGTGGAGATCTACACGGACGGATCCTGCAGCGGCAACCCCGGACCCGGCGGTTGGGCGGCGATCGTAATTGACGGCGAAGACGTGGACCAGCTGACGGGCGGCGAGCCGCAAACGACCAACAACCGGATGGAGCTGATGGCCGCCATCCAGGGTCTGGCGTCGCTGGAGGAGCCGACAGACGTCAAGCTCTACACGGACAGTGCCTACGTCTCCCGCGCGTTCAACGACGGCTGGATCGTGAACTGGAAAAAGAACGGCTGGCGGACGTCCTCGAAGAAGCCGGTGAAAAACAAAGAGCTGTGGCAGAAGCTCGACGCGCAAAACGATCGGCACGACGTCGAGTGGATCTGGGTAAAAGGCCACGCAGACAACGAGCTCAACAATCTGGCAGATGCGCTCGCCGTGGACGCGATGAACCAGTACAAGTAATCTCGCCGGTCGCTGCTACCGGGCGCACGGATCATGCAGCCCGTCCGCACCCGTTTCTATTCCCTCTCTATACGACCTCTGCCACTTCAGTGACCACCTACAGTGAAGAGGATTTCGCCGATTCCCGCTTCTCGCACGGTGAGCGCGTACGCGTGCTGCTACGCCATCCGACCTACGGTCACGTGATGGGCGAAGCAGAAGGGACCTGCGCCGCCCGCGAGAAAGACGTCGAATTCGAAACGCCGGACGGTCAGATGCGGACGAAGACGCTCGTCTGGTTGAAGGAAATGTCAGGTTACAAAAAACCGCATCCGAATCTGCCAGACCAGACGAAGGAGGTGGAAGAGGCTTGGTTTGCCGAAGAGGCGCTCCGAAAAATGGAGGCTGACCCACTTGACGGCGTAAGCTTCAACTGAAAGGCCGCCCGTCGAGCCTCCGCGCGTCGACGGGCGCTGCCGGGCTCACGCTTCCATGGGCGTCGCCTCGCGCGAAGGTCGAAGCGGTGCCGACGGGCGATTTTCCGCGCCCACATCCAGCGTGACGGCAGCCGGAACGGTCCGCTGCCGGCGACGAAGCCCGTGCCGTGCGAGCGCACGGCCGACCTGTTCGCCCGAGAGGTAGACGGCGCTGGCCCCCGCCTCGATCAACGCGGCCCGCCCATCCGGGTCAGTGGTGAGCGCGCTGACCGGGCCGTCGAATCCGGCCTGGCGGAGAGCACGAACCGCGGCGAGTGTCGAGTCACGATCCGGAAGAGCCAGCACAACGGCCTCGACCGTTTCCAGGCCGAGGTCGCTCCAGAGGGTCGCATCGCGGGCATCCCCGTACAGCACGCGCCGGCCGTTGCTTCGGTGCTCTGCAAGCCGCCCCGGATCTTCATCCACGCCCGCAGGGCACTGCATGCGGTCCGCGAAGTAATCGTACGCAGCCGTTCCCACGCGTCCCATACCGACCACGACGAAGTGCGCACGACCGAGCGTTTCTGGACGAGCGTCTCGCGGGCGACCGCTCCGCTGCCACTTCCCGAGCCACGGCGCCACCCGGGGCCACAGATCCGGCGCCCGGCGGGCAAACGGCGCGTTCACCAGGTAGGAGCCGGCGGTTGCGAGGGCAAGTGCCGTGAGTGTTGCTTCCGGCAGCAGGTTTTCCGCTACGGCGGCCGACGCGACGATGATAGACAGCCCGCTGTACGTCGTCAGGGGCATCGACGCCAGAAACGCCGTCCGGGCCCGGAGGCGGAAGGCGGCAAACAGACCGGTGTACAACGCCCCCTTCACGACGAGCAGGCCGAGGAGTCCCAGTACGACGATCAGTCCGGACGCATCCGGGAGCCCCACGAGGCCGACCGAGAGGAAGAAGGCCGGCAGGAAGGCATCTTTCAGGCCGCTGACCGCCTCAGAGAGGTCGCCGGTTCGATCGGTTCCGGCGAGCAGGGCACCGGCGACGAGCGCGCCCAGCTCAGAGCTCAACCCGACCGCGCCGAACAGGAGACTCCCGCTCGTGGCCAGGGCGAGACCGAAGAGAAGAAGCATTTCGCCGCGTCCGACGGCATTCAGCAACCGCTTCAGGACGGGTCGGAGCGCGAGCAGCGGGAGGACCGCTAGCGCCCACGGACTCGGCGGTTCGCCCATCGCCGCAATTGCAGTCGTGGCGACGACCGTCTGAACCAGGATGATTCCGATCGCGACACGACCGTGATAGGAGCGCAGGTCGTTTTGCGCCTCCAGCGACTTGGCTGCCAGCACCAGGCTCGACGCACTCAACCCGGCGGCAACAGCCAGAGCCCCCATCAGCGGGAGGCCGATGGCCACACCGATGCCCGTAACCAGAGCCGTCCAGATCACGATATGAAGGCTGCTGACACCGATGACCTCCACCTCCAGGAGATTGCGCAATCGGAGATCGAGTCCGACGATGAATAGAACCAGCGCAACGCCGAGGTCGCCGATGCGATCGATCACCGCGCTGCCTTCTACGCCAACTGCCGCCAGCACCATCCCGGCAGCCAGATAACCCACCAACGGTGGCAGGCGGAGAGCCCGTGCGCCGAGACCGGCAGCAAAGGCAACGATGATCCAGCCAATTTCGAAAAACAGATCGGGCATGAACGAATACAGCGCACGTGGAGAAAGTCGATCCGGCACACGACTGCCGGTGATGACAGGCGATGAAACTGCGTGTGCCCTGTTGCTGATTCGCGAGTTCTACGTGCAGACGCCTGCGAACCGCTTCCATCATGCAACGACTCCGCCACGTGCTGGAATCTTCACTCCCTCGTCACGGTAGTAGGACCACGATGTCTCGCCCAACCACCCTCTCGCGATGCTGTTAGACGATGCCCTGAGCCCTGACGACACGGCGCAAACCCTGCTGTACGTCCTGTTCACGGCCGCTCTCGACCATCGCTTTGAGGCCGGGCAGGCAGAAGCCTTCGGGATCTGGTCCCTGTGTTATGTTCAGTACTGTCAGCGAGAGGGCGTTCCGGCCGACGCTCCTCATCTCCCGGGCTTCCTGTCTGTCCTCCGCGAACACCCCGACGTAACGTCCGATGAGAAAGACGTTGCGCTCGACGCCGTCATGTTTGCCCTGTTCGATGTCTTTGACGGACGCATCGACCCGGCGGTCGCCGAGCAGATGGTGGCGTTAGAGGATGAACGAAGCAACAACACACCGTCCACGCGGCGCACGGCCGAATCGGACCCCTCCCAAAATACCGCCTCCGGGGGCCGCCTGCTCACCCGCCTCCTCTTCCACACCGACCTCAAGCTGTCCGAGGCGGTGCGACTGACGGCCGGCGACGTCGACGTGGAACGCGCGCTCCTCCGCGTCGGACCGTCCGGAGAAACGCGGATCATTCCGCTTCCGGACCACCTCCGCGCCGAAGTCAACTATCAGGCACGATCGCTCAGGACGTCCGAGGACGGTCTGCGCTCCCCCCTCTTCCCCGCGGCTTACGAGAAATACGTGACGTCCTCTCCGAACGGGTCCGATGACAGAAAAGCCGCTACGCGCGTGATGCAGACACTTTTTCTGACGTAAAAAGGGGATAATGCGTCGGCTCAAGATCGGATCATGCCGACCATTGGGTGTTTTTGTCTCCGCACCTGTATCATCAGGCAGCAGCGACTCGTTGTTTGACCGACGGCCCCGGCAATCGAAACGCCCGGCCCGTCTTCGCCTGCCTGATCACTGACACCCTGCGCTGTCATGACGTTTCAAGATCGCATCCTCGGCGTCTTTCAATTGGACGCTGCAACGTTCGAAAACATCGAACACGACCCGGACGCCATGCAGCAAGCGGTGATCGTCGTCGCGGCCGCCGCGATCCTCTCGGGCATCGGCAGCTCCTTCGGCGGCGCAGAGCTCGGCGCCATATTCGTCAGCATCATTTCGGCGTTCTTCGGCTGGGTGGTTTGGTCGGTCGTGACCTACGCGATCGGCACGAACGTTTTCAACGGCACGGCCGACATCGGCGAAATGCTCCGCGTGATCGGGTTTGCCTTTGCCCCGCAATGTCTTGCGATCATCCCGTGTCTCGGCGGCTTCATCGGCTTCTTCTGGACGCTTGCCGCCGGATTTATCGCTATTCGACAGGGCCTGGACCTCGACAATACTAAAACGGCCCTTACCATCGGCGCCGGCGCGCTCGCCTACTTCGCGCTGATGATCGTCGTCGGAATCGTGATGGGCACCGCCGCCGGGATCGGAAGCCTCCTCGGGATGTAGACCAAACCTTTACGGCATCCTTTGCGCCGACCGCCGTTCGCATGCAGACGTTCGATACACCGCCCGCGCGGCCCATCATTTTTGCGCCCGACATGGTTCGCCTGATCCGGGACGGCGATAAAGTGCAGACCCGTCGCGTCATCACTCCGGCGCCGGACCGCGTGCTTCGGATCGATCGGTCTGGCGCAACGCTAGAAGTGACGGCCCGGTGCACCGGAGAGGCGGATCTGCAGTCGATCCCGGCTCCGCATGCGCGGGGAGATGTGCTCTGGGTGCGCGAGTCGTGGACGGCCTCGTTTTTCGCCAATGGCCGTGAAACCGACTGGGGCGACACCGACCCCGACAATCGGTCGGAATCGCATTGCGCCTCACTTCGCTACGAAGCAGATGAGCCGGACATGCCACGACGACCCGGCGACTGGGTGTCCCCGATCTTCATGCCCCGATGGGCGGCGCGCCTCGCTATTCGTATCGACGACGTGCGCGTCGAACAACTACAGGATCTGAGTGCCTTCGACGTGACGGATGAGGGCCTGCCCCTCCGACCCACGGCCGGGGCATTACCGGATCGACACGACACGCTGGATGCTCCTCAAGCCGCTTTTCGGTCTCGCTGGAATGCTTTTCAGCCTCGGGGCGGGCCGACCTGGGATGACAACCCGTGGGTCTGGGTCTTCGCTTTTACACCCGGGACGTTGTGACCGTAAGCGGCTGTCCTCGGTCCCGGCTGCGGCTCAGTTCCGGAAGCGAGACTCGTACTGACCGAACGTCTCTTTATCCATCGCCACCATAACGCGGGTCAGTGCCGCGGCGCGGGCACGAACGGGCTCCTGCTCCGCCGGCTCATGTTCAGCGCGCTCCGGAGACGGCACGTCGGAGAGCACGCGGGCACGAAGCGCCGTCTTGAGCGGTCCGGCTAGGCCCGTCGTTTCCTCCAGGCCGAAGATGACCGCATCCACCGCATGCGTGAGCTCCGTCGGCGTGACCGTCGTCTTCTCGCGCAAATACGTCACGAAGTCCGGCACAACCCGGTGATTGGGCCACGGGCGGTCATACCGGTCGCAGTACGCCCGAAAACACAGATTCCAGGCCGTATAGATTTCGGCCAGCGGCTCCGGGATGTCGCGACGGCGAGCCGCGAGGGACATGGCTGCTTGAAGGGCCGGGTCGGTCGAAGCCATGGCAACGGCAGGTGGATGAGTGGGCGTGTCGTAGCGGGAGAACCCATAATTGCAAACCCTGAGCCAGAACCGTCTGAACCCGCCCAGCACCCACAAAACGCACACATCAGTACAAAACGACGTCGCTCTGTTTCCCGGGCTTTCAGGTGAGACACGGGACTCGTCTCACATGACACAGACACAAAGCGCGTCCCGTCTCGAGGTCGCAGCGATCCGCCGGACCTGCACCGCAACCCGGGCTCCTGGCGTGAATGGGACTTCAACGCGGACGCGTCCTGCTGCCACGTAGAAACACCAGCAACCCGCTTCTAGACCGTCCGGAACGGGGACGGCTGAACGGCGCGGCTGGATTCCAGTCCACCTTCGGCCCGGGCGGTCAGCTTATCCTCCAGTTCCGCAACGGTACTCGCAGTCACCGTCCAGTCGCGCATTGCCGCGTGTGCAACATAGACTTTGTCACCAAGCGAAACGTCGTGCATCAAGACGACCCAACGGGGCGCCGCCTCCGTCTCATCCCATGCATCGACGCGCTCGATCGCGGACCGAATCCGCGCACGCTCAGCTGCGTCGTGGCGAATGTCTCCCTGGAAATGAATGATGCTCATACGATCTCCCTTAACGGTGAACTTCACCGGACGACGAGTGGCGATGGCAGCCAGCGCGCTCCCCATCTTGCGCGACGCGACCACTCAATACACTGATATAAACCTTTGATTTAACATACCTTCAAGGATCGAAACGGATCCGGTGGGACCGGATGAAAGATGTTGTAACGCGCAATTGTCCCGGAACGCACTCTCTAAGCCGGGGTTGGAGGAAGCACAATAGCCAGCGATGCTCGCGCGTTGCCTCGCCCGCTCATCACCTTACTACCCTTCAATATGTCGGTTTTAGCGACCTGCTGTTGTTGTATCACCGGCGTCGGAGGGATTCGTGTGCGCGTGTCGCACGGCTCGGTCAGCGTGTAGGCTGAACCATCATATCGTCCCGCCCGTCGCCTCTCCGGATTGCCCGCGAGAGGCGTTTTTTGTTTCGCCCTCTTTTCGTTCCTGCGCTTGCCCCACGGCTTATGCCTTCTTCGACTTCCATCGCCTCCCCTTCCGGCCGTGCCGGATCCGCGGTCCGCTCCCCGGACAGGCCACGGCGGACCGACTCCACTGAGGCCGGTGGCCGTCTGATCGAGCATGTCGGCAACACGCCGCTGCTTCGACTGGACGCCATCGGATGCGACCTGCCCGACACCGTCTCGCTCTACGCAAAGGCGGAGCATCTGAACCCGGGCGGATCGGTGAAGGACCGGCCTGCCTTACGGATGATCGATGACGGCATGGCTGCCGGCGCGCTCACCGGCGATCGCACGCTGATCGACGCTACGAGCGGAAACACGGGAATCGCATACGCCATGATCGGAGCCGCCCGAGGTCTATCGGTCGCCCTCGCCCTTCCCGAGAACGCTTCGGAAGAGCGGATGCAGATCCTGAGAGCATACGGTGCAGACCTGATCCTCACGGACCCCCTCGAGGGTACGGACGGGGCGCAGGCACGCGTCCAAGAGATCGTCAACGAACGGCCGGACGCCTATTTCTACCCGAATCAGTACGACAACGACGCCAACTGGAAGGCGCACTACGACGGCACGGGACGCGAGATTCTCGAGCAAACGGACGGCCGTGTCACCCACTTCGTGGCCGGCCTCGGTACGACCGGTACGTTCATGGGCACCACCCGCCGGCTGAAGGAAAAGAACAGCGACATCCGCGCAATCGCCATGCAGCCGGATTCGCCCATGCACGCGATGGAAGGCCTCAAGCACATGGAGACCGCCCGCGTACCCGGTATCTACGTCCCGGAGATAGCGGATGCGCACGTCACGTGCCGAACGGAGGATGCGATCGATATGACACGTCGCCTTGCACGTGATGAGGGGCTGCTTGTAGGCCCATCCGGGGGCGCTAACGTTCATACCGCGCTCCGGATTGCTGAATCTCTCGATGAGGGCGTCGTCGTCACCATCCTCTGCGATACCGGAACCCGCTATCTCTCGGACGATCTGTTTCGCGACTAACCAACCCCGACCCTCCCGCCGCTCTGCACCCGAGTCCTGTCCCCATGATCACCTCCCCATCCGTTATTCAGGCCATCCGCGAACACGGCGCCGATGCGTATCCGGAAGAAGGATGCGGCTTTTTGCTCGGTGCCGTCGACGAAAACGGCACAAACCGAATCTCCCGCGTCCGCCGGGTGGCAAACCGTCAAACCGAGAACCGCGAGCGACGCTATGAAATCACGCCGGACGACTACCGGGCCGCAGCGGAGGAAGCCGCCGGAGACGGTCTCGATGTCGTTGGCTTCTACCACTCGCACCCCGACCATCCGGCCGAACCTTCGGAGACAGACCTTGCGGAAGCGACGTTTCCCGGTTACACCTACGTGATCGTCTCGGTCGACGACGGGACGTCGGCTGACCTGACCGCGTGGTCGCTGGCACCCGACCGCTCCCGATTCCGACCGGAAGAGGTCAGACTCGTTGAGGCGACCGCATCAGGGCAATAACCTTTCTCTGGAGCACCACAGTCTCTCCTTTTAACCAACCATATTCGCATCATGCCTGACACACAGACCCGTACAGCGACCGTCCGCATCCCCACGCCGCTCCGTTCCTACACGGACGGGCAAGCGACTGTCGAGGCTACGGGCACCACCGTGTCCGACGTGCTATCGGACCTGGTTCAGCAGTACAGCGACCTTCAGTCCAATCTATACACGGAGGACGGCACGCTCCGGCAGTTCGTTAACATTTACGTCAACGACGACGACATTCGCTACCTCGACGGTCCGGACACGGCCGTGGAGGATGGAGACGAAGTGTCCATCGTGCCCTCCATCGCCGGTGGGTGATCGGACGCCCCCCTCTGCTCGACCCTTCTGAACACGCCTTTGCTTTTCCCATGGCTTCCCATTCTTCCTCTGATGGCGCTGCAACTGCGGCCCCGCCGCGGGCGCCGGACCTGTCCACCGACGAACTGCAGCGGTACAGTCGCCACCTCACGCTTCCCGAATTCGGTCGCGAGGGACAGGAGAAACTGAAGGCCGCGTCCGTCCTGCTGGTCGGAGCCGGCGGCCTCGGCTCTCCCGCCGCGACCTATCTCGCTGCCGCGGGTGTAGGCAAGATTGGTCTCGTTGACTTCGACCGCGTCGAGGCCTCCAACCTGCAGCGACAGATCCTCTACGGCACGAGCGACGTCGGTCGCCCGAAGCTGGAGGCCGCGCGGGAGCGGCTGACCGATCTGAACCCGCACGTCGAGGTAGAAACGCACGACGTGCGCCTGACCAGCGATAACGCACTGGAAATTATCGACCAGTACGACATCGTTGCCGACGGTACGGACAATTTCCCGACGCGCTACCTCGTGAACGATGCGTGCGTGATGACGGGCACACCGAACGTATACGCCTCCATCTTTCGATTCGAGGGGCAGGTCTCGGTGTTCGCCACCGACGACGGCCCGTGCTACCGCTGCCTGTACGAAGAGCCGCCGCCTCCCGGCCTCGTGCCATCCTGCGCCGAGGGCGGCGTCCTCGGCATCCTGCCGGGATTCATCGGGACGCTTCAGGCGACCGAGGTAATCAAACTCATTACGGGGATCGGCACCCCTCTCATCGGTCGACTTCTCATGGTCGACGCCCTCGACATGAACTTCCGCACCCTGAAGGTGCAGAAGAACGACGATTGCCCCGTTTGCAGTGACAACCCGACCCAGACGGAACTGATCGACTACGAAGCATTTTGCGGTATTCCGTCTTCCGATTCTTCCCAAAATGGCACCGACGACGTGAGCCAGATCCCCGAAATCTCCGTTCAGGACCTCAAGCAGCGACGCGACAACGGTGACGCACCGTTTCTGCTGGACGTGCGAAAGCCGCACGAGGCAGACATCGCGAATATCGGCGCGGACCAGCTTATTCCGCTGGACGAACTGGAAGATCGGCTCGATGAGATGGACGCCGAACCGGGATCAGAAGTCGTCGTCCACTGCCGTTCAGGCGGACGCTCCGCGAAAGCCACGGAGCTTCTCCGGAAGAAGGGCTTTGACGCCAAAAATCTTGCCGGTGGTACGCTAGCGTGGAGCGACGAGGTCGACGACTCTGTCGCCAAGTATTGACCGGCTCGCCCACCGGGCATCCACACCCGATGGCATGAGAAAAGCCGCTGACCCAGAGGAAATGCCTCCAGGGTCGGCGGCTTTATTCGTTTCTCCCGGCCACGCGAATGGCTGGATTGCACCGAAGCGGGCCCGCCGCGTCAGGGTGTTGCAACGCTGAGCACACGGGCTTTGGCAACCGGGTAGTCCACGTTCAGCGGTCCACGGAACGTCTTTTCGCTGTTGGCCGGAACGTTCTCGACCTCAATCATCGTCGTTCCAACGCGAGCACCGGTCGCGTCGTACAAACCGACGTCGACCTGGACGATCGACACCGCTTTTGCATTCTTGTTTATCAGCGTACCGCTGAAGGATCGTTCGCCGGTCTCCTTGATCGTGACCAGGCGCGGCTTCGACACGTCGAGCTTGCTGGCCGAGACGTCCCGTGCGTCGGAGTTGTTGCATCCGACAGCCCAGGAGCCGATCAGGAGAAGACAGACAATAAGGAGCGCTCGACGGGCCGCGAGGCGGGCAAAACGAGCGGTGCCACGGGATGCTGCGTCCATAGGGGTGGATACCGTTTAACGAGTAAAGATCGAGGACCGGCGCGCTACTGGCTCACGTCGGCGAGGTCGTCGAGATTGGCACGGAGGCGTTCGAGCTCGGCCAGGGCGTCTTCCTTCTTCTGCCGCTCCCGATCGACCACCTCGTCCGGTGCCTTCGACACGAACTGCGGATTGTTCAGCTTCTTCTCGACGCCCTGGAGGAAGCCTTCTTTCTGATCGATCTCTCGGCGGAGTCGGTCGCGTTCCTGATCCAGGTCGATCATGCCCGCGAGCGGCACGAACACCTCGCAACGGCCAACCACCACGGAGGCCGAGGCAGCCGGTTTCTCTGCTTCCGGCTCGACGGTCAGATCCGTGACGCTGGCGAGGGTCTCGAAGTAGTCGGCGTACGAGGCCAGTTCGGCAGCGAAGTCCTCATGGCGACGTGGGACGCTCACAGTAGCCGCAATTTCCTTGCCTTGTCCGACACCGTAATCGCTTTTCACACCTCGGATTCCCGAAATCAGGTCCTGGATCAGCGTAAAGGTCTCGGCCCGGTCGGCGTTCATCTGCTCACGGTCGACGACGGGCCAGTCGGCCACGATGCAGGCGTCGTCTTCCTCGCGGGGACGGAGACGCCACCATAGCTCCTCCGTGATGAACGGCATGAACGGATGCAGCAGTTTGAGGAGCGCTTCGTAGATCTCGACCGCGATTGCGATCTTCTCGTCCGACATCTCCTCCCCGTACGGCGGCTTGATCAGCTCGAGGAACCAGTCGCAGTAGTCGCGCCAGAACACATCGTAGACGCGCTGCGCCATCTCGTTGAGCCGGTAGCGGTCCAGCGAGTCGTCCATGTCTTCGATCGCCGCGTTCAACCGGTGCAGCATCCACTGTTCGACAAGCTCGAGCTCTTCGAAGGAGCGCTCGCGCCGGTAGTCCTTCAGCGGGCGGCCGTCTTCATCCGTCTCCATGAACTGACCGAAGACGTTGAAGGCGTTCCAGATCTTGTTGGCGAAATTGCGCCCCATCTCAAACTTCGACGGGGCCAGCTTGATGTCCTGCCCCTGAGCGCACAGCATCGTGAGCGTAAACCGGGTGGCATCCGCTCCGTATTGATCCACCATTTCCAGCGGGTCGATGCCGTTCCCGAGGCTTTTCGACATCCACCGGCCCTGCTCATCCTTCACCATTCCCGTGATGAAGACCTTCGTGAAGGGCGGCTCGTCCATGACGTAGTATCCCGCCATGATCATCCGGGCGATCCAGAAAAAGAGGATGTCGTACCCCGAGACCAGCACGTCTGACGGATAAAAGGTCGCGAGCTCCTCCGTGTCCTCCGGCCAGCCCAGCGAAGCAAAGGGAGCCAGCCAGGAGGAGAACCAGGTGTCCAGTACGTCTTCATCCTGGACCATTTCTTCTCCCGTATCGGGACGGTCGATGCTCACGACGTAGCCACGCTCGGGATCCGGGTCGCCGTTTTCATCCGTGTAGTACCACACCGGAATCTGGTGGCCCCACCAGAGCTGACGCGAGATGCACCAGTCGCGGATGTTTTCCATCCAGCGGAAGTACTCGTTGGCCCACCGCTCGGGATAGAATTCGATATCGCCATCGCGCACCGCCTCAATAGCGGGTTCGGCCAGCGGCTCCATCTTGACAAACCACTGCCGGGAGATCAGGGGCTCGATGACAGCGCCCGAGCGGCTCGAAACCGGTACCTTGTTTTCATAGTCCTCCACGCGCTCGAGCAACCCCTCCGCGTCGAGATCCTCCACAATGTTGTCGCGTGCCTCGAACCGATCGAGCCCCTCGTACGGGCCGCCATTGGCGTTGATGTGGCCCGTTGTCGTCATCACGTTGATCGACTCCAGGTCGTGCCGGCGCCCGATCTCGAAGTCGTTTTCGTCGTGTGCGGGCGTTACCTTTAGCGCGCCGGTGCCGAACTCGCTGTCGATGTAGTCGTCCGCGATGACCGGGATTTCCCGACCGAGAACGGGGACGACGACCGTTCGCCCGATCAGATGGGCATAGCGCTCGTCGTCGGGGTTAACGGCAATCGCCGTGTCACCGAGAATCGTTTCGGGACGCGTGGTGGCGATCGTCACGTACTGCATCGGGGCGGGCTGATCATCCCCGTCGACGGATTCATCCTCCGCGGCAGCGTCCCCGACCGGTTCGGCCAGCGGGTAGCGAACGTACCAGAGGTGCCCCTGCCGATCGACGTTGTCGACCTCCTCGTCGGACAGCGCCGTCTCATTCTTCGGGTCCCAGTTCACGAGGTAGTCGCCCCGGTAAATCAGGCCGTCTTCGTACAACTGGACAAAGACTTCCTGCACCGCGCGCGAAAAGTCTTCATCCATCGTGAAGTACTGCCGCTCCCAGTCACAGGAGTCGCCCAGCGTGCGCTTCTGCTGGAGAATGATGTCGCCATATTCCTCCTTCCAGTCGTACACCCGGTCCACGAAGGCGTCACGTCCGAGGTCGTGCCGGGTCTGATTTTCCTCCTCCGCCAGCTTCTTCTCAACGACGTTCTGCGTCGCGATGCCGGCGTGGTCGAGCCCCGGCATCCAGAGCGATTCGAAGCCCTGCATCCGGCGGATCCGCGTGAGCGCATCCTGGATCGAGTCCTGAAGCGCGTGTCCGATGTGGAGTCGCCCGGTGACGTTCGGCGGCGGCATGATGATGCTGTGGGGACGGACATCGTCGCCGGCTTCAACCTTGAAAAAGCCGCGGCGCTCCCAGTAGTCGTACCATTTGGATTCGATGGCCGACGGATCGTAGGCCGTGGAGGTGCCGGAGGAAACC
>JAAAOT010000349.1 GCA_009908725.1 Bacteroidota bacterium
CCGTAGTGGTCGGACTGCTCCTCGTGGCGCTGTTCATGATTCTGTACTACCGGACGGGCGGCGTCGTGGCTGACATCGCGCTGCTGCTCAACGTGATCCTGATCTTCGGGGTGCTGGCCGGCTTCAACGCCACGCTAACGTTGCCGGGAATTGCCGGGATCGTCCTGACCATCGGTATGGCCGTGGACGCGAACGTCCTCATCTTTGACCGAATACGCGAGGAGGGGAATGCCGGTAAGACGCTTCGGGCATCGGTATCGTCCGGCTACGAGAAGGCCCTCAGCGCCATTCTCGACGCCAACATCACGACGTTCTTCGTCGGCGTGATTCTGTATTCCTTCGGCGTCGGGCCCATCCAGGGCTTCGCGGTGACGCTGATGGCCGGAATTCTGTCGTCGCTCTTCACGGCAATTATCGTCACGCGTCTCGTGTTCGACTACATGATTCTGGAGCGGCAGATGAAGGTCAGCTACGGCTGACGCGGGCGCCGTCGTGCGGGCCCGGCCGGCGGGAGTCGGCTCGGGTTCCGCTCGCCTTCGGCCCACTCATCTCCTGCATCACGACCGCCGCCGTTTCGAGGGCGGTCGAGAACCCGCTCCATCATGGAGCACAATCCTGATCTGACATGCGCATTTTTGAAGAAGCAAGTTACTCCTTCATCCCGAATCGCCGGATTGGCTACATCATTTCCGGTATTCTCCTTGTGCTCAGCGTAGGCTCGCTTGTTACGCGCGGCCTGCAGATGGGCATCGACTTTCGCGGCGGCATCGAGATCGTCGTCGAGAACGTCGGTGAGCTTGAGGCGACGGACGTCCGCGCGGCGCTGGCCGCCCCGCTGGGCTCGGACCCGGAGGTGAAAACGTTCGGCGAAACCGGCCTCCTCGTCCGAACCTCGACGGAGCTGGGAACGAGCGAAGCCGAGCAAATCGTAACCTCGACCATCGAAAGCCAGTTTGCCGGTGTCCAGCCGAAGATCGTGAAGACGGACAACGTCGGCCCACGCTTCGCCGAGGAACTGAAGCGCGGCGCTCTATACGCCGTCATGGGTGCTCTGGCGATCATTTTCCTGTACATCCTGGTGCGATTCGAGTGGCGATACAGCATGGGGGCCGTGGCCGCCCTGGTGCATGACGTGACGATCGTTCTCGGGCTGTTCTCGCTTCTGGCGGGGGTGGTTCCGTTCTCGCTCCAGCTGGATCAGGCGGTGATCGCGGCCTTTCTCACCATCGTCGGTTATTCGTTGAACGATACGGTGGTGGTGTTTGACCGGGTGCGTGAGGTGTCGAACATGCTAAAGACCGAGAAATTCGACGTCATCGTCAACCGCTCCATCAACAACACCCTCAGCCGAACGGTTGTGACTTCCACGACCACGCTCATCGTAGTGACCATTCTGTTTTTCTTCGGCGGGGAGGTGCTGAAAGGGTTCTCCTTTGCACTCATCGTCGGCGTTATGATTGGAACGTATTCCTCTGTCTTTGTCGCCTCGCCCGTACTGGTCGAGCTGCGGCATCGGGTGGAGAAAGCCGCCGCGTAAGGCGGGGCCGGGATCGCGGCCAATGGGCCCTTCCCGGCCATGACGAGTCATGAGCGCTACCATCCTTATTTAAACGAACGACACCCAGTTTATGCCGGTCTCCATTGTAATTGGAAGCCAGTGGGGCGACGAAGGAAAAGGAAAGATCGTCGACCTCCTCAGTCAGAACGACGCCGACGTCGTAGCCCGGTACCAGGGCGGCGCCAACGCCGGTCACACCATTGTTTGGGAAAACGAGAACGGCGAGGACGAAGAGTTCGTGCTGCACCTCGTCCCCAGTGGCATCTTTCATCCGGGCGTGACCTGCGTCATCGGAAACGGCGTGGTGCTGGATCCGGAAGCGGTGATGGACGAGATCGACAAGATCCAGGCGCTCGGCGTCGACGTGGAAGGTCGTCTCAAGATCTCCCACAACGCGCACCTGATCATGCCGTACCATAAGGCGATCGAGGCGGCGCGGGAGAAGGCGCGGACGTCTAACGATGACGATGATGCCATCGGGACGACCGGCCGTGGCATCGGGCCGTCGTACACTGACAAGTTCGCCCGAACGGGCATTCGGGTCGTCGATCTTCTGGACCGGGACGTCCTCCGGAAGAAGCTTCGCCGGTCCATTCAGGAGAAAAACCAGATCCTCCAGCACGTTCACGACGCCGAAGCGCTCGACGTCGACCAGATCGTCGAGAAGTACGTCGAGTTCGATCAGATCATCGACGAGTACGTGACGGATACGTCGGAGTATCTGAACGAGCAGCTGGCTGCAGGCAAGCACGTGCTCGCCGAGGGCGCCCAGGGTTCGCTGTTGGACGTCGACTTCGGGTCGTACCCGTACGTCACGTCGAGCCACCCGACCGCCGGAGGCTGCTGCACCGGCCTCGGCGTGCCGCCGACTGCCGTCGACCGCGTGATCGGCATCGCGAAAGCGTACTGCACACGCGTGGGCAACGGGCCCTTCCCGACCGAATTGTTTGACGATACCGGGGAGCGTCTGCGCAAGATCGGCGCGGAGTTCGGTGCCACAACGGGCCGGCCGCGACGCTGCGGCTGGCTGGATCTGGTGGCCCTGCGCTACACGGCCATGATCAACGGATTCAACGAGCTGACCATCACGAAGCTGGACGTGCTCAGTGGCTTCGACGAGCTGAAGGTCTGCGTGGCCTACCGGTACAACGGGAAAGAGTCGCGCCGCTTCCCGAGCGAGGCGCATACGCTCGAGAAGGTGGACCCGGTGTACGAATCGCTGCCGGGATGGGAGGACGACATCACCGGCGTTCGCTCATACGCAGACCTCCCGAGCGAAGCCCAGGACTACCTCGACTTCGTGTCCGAAGAGATCGGCGTGCGCGTCAGCATGGTCTCCAACGGCCCGAAGCGTCAGCAAATCATCGAAGCCCCGGAACGCAACCTCGTCTGACCCAACCGGCTGTCGACATCTCCAGCGGTTCCAAACAAAAACGCCCGCCCCGGCCTCACCGCCGAGCGGGCGTTTTTTTGTTAACGGGTTGAAGGGTCAGGGTTCAAGGTTCAGGGTTCAACGTTTCGAGTTCCGGGTTCTGGGTTTTCAGTTTGGTTATTCGCAATGCAAAATCCGGGATGCCATGCTACCCGCCAAAACGCCCCAACGCCCCAACGCCCCAACGCTGCAACGCATCAACGA
>JAAAOT010000358.1 GCA_009908725.1 Bacteroidota bacterium
CTCGTCTTTGCCGGGCGGCCGGCCCTAGCGCAAGACGCGCCCAACCGCTTCCCTGTCTACCAGGACGGGGCGTGGGGCTACATCGATTCGACCGGGGCGATGGCCATCTCGCCACAATTCGACGAGGCCTCGCCTTTCTCTGATGGCCGAGCGCGCGTCACGGACGGGGATCAGCAGAAGTTCATCGACGCGACCGGCGAGGTGGTGCTGGAAGGGGATGCTGCCTATGTCGGGTCCTTCCATGAAGGCCGAGCGGTCATACAGCCGGAGCCGAACGGCCCGTTTGGATACATCGACAAACGCGGGGCCGTTGTCATCTCCCCGCAGTTCGATAAGGCCCATGCGTTCTCCGAAGGCCGCGCCGCCGTCGCCACCGGCGAAGACCCGAAGCGTGGAGAACCGATGTTCGGTTACATCGACCGGGACGGGCAGTTCGTGGTAGAGCCGCAGTTCTCGGGCGGCGGGCAGTACGCCAACGGGCTGGCCCCTGTGCAGACGGGCGGGTTCGTGCACGGGAAATGGGGCTACATCGACGAACAGGGCGACATGGTGATCGAGCCGCAATTTGCGGAAGCATTGCCCTTTTCCGACGGACTCGCTGTTGTAGCCGTGGAAACGGGATTCGGCGAATCCTGGGGCTACATCGATGTGGAGGGCCGACGGGTGGTCGAGCCGGACTTGGAACGGGCGCATCGGTTCGCTAGCGGCGCAGCCCCTGTGAAGCGAGAGCGCCGCAGGTGGACGTATATCGACGCGGAGGGAGAGCCGGCTTTCGAGAAAAAATTCGCGTACGCTGAGCCCTTCCATGGGCCGCTGGCGCGGGCGGCAACGGAAATCAGCGACAAGATGCGAAACCACGTCACCCTCTCCTCCAGCGTAGGCGACGGGGACTGGATCTACATCGACCGGGATGGGCAAAAGGTGTGGCCGGCTGCTGCGTCTCCCGTTGCAGCCGAAGCGCCGAAAGCGGTGGAGGAGGCGGAGCCTGCTGAAGAAAAGACTGCATCCGACGCCGACGACCCGTTCGTGACCCGGTTCGAAGCCCTGCTGCCCGACGAACTGCCCGGCGGCTTCGCGCGCACCGACGTGGAGAAAAACCTCCGGGGCGATAAGCCCAACGTGAAGGGCACCTACGAAGGCGAAGCGGGAGCGCTCGAAATGAGGCTGGGCCACGTTCGCACGGGCTGGAGCGAAGCACGCGCAAGGTTGGATCAAGGGGCGGCTGTGCAGGAAGCCATGACAAAAACCACGTACCGAGATCACGCCGCCTACGAACGAACCCCCAAGAGCGACGAGCGACAGATATTCGTCGTGCTCGACCCCGGCGCCATGGTCGTCTCGGTGACCGCTCCCTCCGACGGACCATCCATGCAGGATCTACGCGGCGCGCTGGGTGCGCTGGACTGGGATCAGATCGAAACGCTCGCGCAGGATGCCCCCGAAACCGCCACAGCCCCCGCTCCTCCCGTGAACGCCCCGGACGGCTTCGCCACCCATACGGCCGAGGTTGGCGGTGCGCAACTGGCCTTCGCTCATCCCGAAGACTGGGCGGTGGTCGACCTGAGCTTGATGAACTCGCTTCTGAAAAGCATCGTCGTCATGCGCAGCAGAGAGGTCGCCCAGGAACAATTCGGGAACGGAGTCGACCTGTCCACCAACGATGAGCCGCGCCTCGTCACGCCCGATAACGTGGTTATAACGCTCGGGGTGATCGACGACGGGCCGACGCCGAAGCAGTTCGTGCAGAGCATCGTCCAGGATCCTCCGCTGCGCGAAGCGGACGTCACCGAGCCCCGTAGCGAGACGACTGTCAACGGGCGTGCCGCACTGACGGCCACCATGCGCGGCACCGACGTAGACGGCCTCGCCGCGGTCCATCAAGTCGTCGCCTTCACAGCAGACGACTCGATGGTTTTCGCATCCATTCTACGCCCGCCCGAAGACCCCTCGGATGCCCGCACGGCCGTACAGACGCTGCTCGACCACCTCACGGTGCAGACGATGAAAGTCAACGTGCAGACGAAATAGCAGCGCGCCGTTCCCCCGCCGAATGATGGGAATGGACCCGGCCATCATCGAGATGCTGCGCGGCCTCGACAGGCAGAGCCGCATCGCGCCCGGAGAAAACCCGTCCCTCTCGCAAACCATCCCCAACCTGCGCCATGACCCATCCCGAATCCAACACGATCCTTTCTTTGGCGTCCTGTCTCCGCATGTTTCCCACACTGATGGGCCTGCTCGTTGGCGCGCTCGTCTTCTCCGCCGGCTGCGCGCAGGTCGAAGAAACCGTAAATCAGACGCCGCAGGAAGAGCAAACGAACGAATGCCCGGCCGACTTCGACAATTTCGCAGAGGACTTTTCGGATCACGTAGACAGGCAACGCGACCGCGATGCAAACAAAGCACTCGCCTATGCCCGCGAAAGCCAAAGCGGGTGTTTCACCACTGGGTATGGTTACGACCAGTCTTCGCGACGGGACGCTGTCACGCGGGCCCTCTCCGAGTGTCGCTCGTACAAATCGGAAGGGGAAGATAAATACGGCGTCTCGTACGGCGAGTGCACGCTGTACTCCGTGAACGGGCAGCGCCAGTGACGCCGCCGCGCGACCTTCCAAGCCCATCCTCGTGCAGAAATGCGGGCAACGGGCGGCCCTTCGGTCGGTCTCCTGGCACGTTGCCGAGCACACAGAGCCGCACCACTGGCACGTCTCTACTGGCACATTTCGACCGCGGCGAAGACGCTACTTCAAAAGCAACTCGCCGCCTGAAAAACGCCCCAAGCAGGACTGCCGCCCCGTCGTACCCGCCGAGGTACGATCCATCGGCAACGAGGCATTGCTGGATGTCATGCAAGAGGCCGCAGCGAACATCCAGCGCCTCCACCGGCGTCAGCTTCCTCAGTTCTGGTTTGCTTAGGAGCTGTGCGGGGTTGTCCGTATCGGCAGCGATTGGGCGTAAGCGGGGATGGAATCGGTCACCGTCCGTGACCCGCTATTTTGCGATAGCCAGCGAGTCGCGCCAGGCAGCCGCCTGGTCGGTCCTGCCCCAGTCGTCGTAAAACTGGACGAGGTGTCGGAGGGTTTGTCGGGTGTAGGGGTCGTCGGGGCTGCGTGTGCGCCGGAGTGTGGCGTGGGCGTCGTGCAGCAGCGGCTCGGCTTCGGCGTAGCGCTCCCGGGCCGCAAGGGACGCGCCGA
>JAAAOT010000026.1 GCA_009908725.1 Bacteroidota bacterium
GCTCTCCGACGTTGTGAACGAAGCACCCGAGGCCGCATCCGACGACGGTACGGAGCCGTCATCGACGACGCCCGAACTGGCCGCCGGCACGCCCCAGGGTACGCCGGTCGACGACGAGCCGCATGCGCAGGACGGATGACACGCGTCCTCATACTCTCGTCGCCGGAATTCCGGTATCATCGCTGAACGAGGGACGTGTGTAAGTGGAATTCCGGTGGGTTCGAATCCCATCCTCCTACGTCGTTGCCAGCACGGTTGTCAACGCTAGGCGGTGGACGGCCTGACGGTCGGACAGTCCCTATCCATTTGGCGCAAACACGAATCCCAGTCCGAACCGGGTCACGATCGTTCCATAGCGGCTCTCCGGCCCGACGCTAAGTGACGTGCGCAGTCGTCCGGTCCGTCCATTGGGAGAGAGCGGGAATTGCATAAGTATGCGTCCGGCGAGCACATCGCTCCCGACGATGTTGCGATTGCCGTCGCTATTCAGCGGGGCAAAGTCACCCATCCACTGCCGGTCCCGGCGGTACATGACGCCTGCGCTGAGTCCATACCCGTTCTGCTGAAAGATGCGTCGCTGCAGGATGCCGTAGGGTTGCCACATCTGTGCACCGACCGTCAGGTAGTACGGCCCGGTGAGGCGCACCGTCGCATTCCCGTCGGTCGCGAACACGGGAGCTACGCCGAGTCCCAGCGAGACGGCGCCGCGATCTCCCGTTCGTACGCTGATTCCGAGGAGGTCTGCGCCGTAGCGATAAGAGGCGTTGAGCGACGCGTCCGGGAGGTTTCGTTCGTCGGCCGTGCGGTGAGCAAAGTCCGTCGTGTACAGCGTCGCCGACTGAGACGACCCGGCTTCAAGCAAGGTGAGCAGCTTATCCCGGTTCGCCTCGCGTGTGTCCGGGGCGAAAACGAGTCCCTCGCTCAGTGGCATGGCAGGAGCGCACCCGGTCGCCACGACCAAGATGATGAAGAGAAGCGGGTGGAAACAGAATCGGGCGCGCGGGGCCGATGGACGATGTCGGTTGGATAGCATGACGAATCACAAAATGTCACGGATCGGTGTTGGGGCGAGGGCGCGTCAACGCGAAAATCTTTCTGCCGCCTACGTTTACCATGTATTGCTCGCTGACGGCCAGGGGAGAAACGAACGTGTTGAAGCTATTCTGCTCGCCATGCCGGGGTGGAACGCCACGATGTATGACCGATCCGGTTTCTAGGTTGAGGATCCATATGTCTCCGCTTAGTTCGTTACAGAAGTAAATCCATCCGTCCAGCAGGGTGAAACGTGTAGTTAGGGTACCGCTCGTTTCGGTTTTCCATCGGAGGTCGCCGCTTTCGACGTTAAGGGCGTAGAGCGTGGACGAATTTCCGCCGACGTAGGCGACATCGTCCTCTATCCTCACAGCGGTGGAGAAGCCGTCGTCGGGGAAGAAACGTTCCCAGACCAATTCGCCGGAAGACGGCTCGAAAGCATAGACGACTTGTCCGGCTGGCACGACAACGCGATTCTCATTCGCGGCCAGAGCGTATGCTCCGGAGTCGAGCCGAACAGAATCTTCGGACCCACTGGAAGACACCTCGGGGTTGGGAAGGCGTCGAGCCCATTTCAAATCGCCGGTATCGACATCAAAGGCGAACGCGTTTCCCTCAATGACGCCGAATGACGGTCGGAAGTACACCGTAGGGGCGAAGAGCGTGCCGTCTTGAACACGTACATTTCGTACGCTTTGAACAACGCCTTCGGCTTGTAACGTGTCAACCGGGATGCGCAGGTCAACGAAGCCGTCGGATTTTCGTAGGCGAACGATTTCACCTTCACCGCCAAGGAAGATGTGTTGTTCGGTACTGGCTGCGCGGGCGAAGGCGGTTAGGGTGAAATTGGGAACGACGGTAGACCAGGCTAGGTGTCCATCGGACTTCATGTACGAATGAACACGCGCGCCGCTGTGGATAAAAAGTCGGTCGGCGCTATCGAGGATTTCGCGGCCCCCGATGTCCTGGTCGCGGTCCAGCATACGGGTCTTCCAGCAAAGGTCGCCCGAGCTTAGTTCGTAGCAGCGAACTGTGGGCCCGAGCGCGAGGTAGACGCGTTCGTTTTCGATGAGCGGCTGGACGGCTGTGACGTAGTTTTCAGTGAACGGAATCGACCAGACGACGTCCGGGAATGAGGATTCCGGGGGAGGTTGTCGTCCGTCGAGGTCGCACCCGATCAAAAGCAGTGCAACGAACACCGATAGAAGGAGGCGCGACATCTGAAGCTTCGGTTTTTATCGACAAGCTGAGTGAACGCCGGAAGGGCTGGGGGCCGTCCGGCCCCCAGCTGTTTCGCTTCCGTGAGAGCAACTGATCATTCCGACTTTTTGGGTGACCGAACTAGGGGGCAAAGGATTTGACCTTGATCCCTACACGGTGGTCGGATGATCGGATCCGGAAAGGTCGGGTCATCTCCGCCTCCGCCGCTGGAGGCCTCAGGGACACTAACATCAGGCTTGGCAAAGGCCTGCCTCAGAGCGTTGAGTCCGTTCGGTCCGACCAACTCGGTGTGGTTAGCACCACTGCCTCCGTTAGCGCGGATTCGACGAGTGCTGCTGATGAAGTTTGGAGCCGCAGAAGGGGTTGCGACGAGCGCATCTCCGCCGACCCGAACGCCACTGGGTGCAATAGCCCCAGAACCGATTTGTCCGGTGACGATATCCCAGCGGCGGTGATGCCAGTCAACCATTGAAACAAACCCAATCATAAATCCATCGACGACGTACAGATAATCAATGTAGTCGTAATAGTACGAAATGTTGCCAGTTTGAATATAATCATCGTAGGCATTTCTGGCTTTCCGATCATACCGGTACGCCAGGGCGAGGTGCACAGCGGCTGCTGATCCCCAGGCCCGGATGGCGTCACCGTTCTCGGTGTTGCTTCCATTCCCGCTGTTGCCTGCCTGAAGAATAGATTCCAGGTATCGGAGGGATCCCCAGTACTGCTCGGTACCGTAAATCGCATAGTGTGCGCTTGGGAGCGTCGACGATGGGTTGTTGTTCAAGGTTGTCATGAACCCGGAGTCGACCTCAAGGTCGGCGGTGCTACGGAGATCGCTATACGGCTCGACGCTGTCAATTAGCACACCTAGCGGCCCGGTTCGTAGAAGAGACTGGAAGATCTGCTCAGCGAGGCTGTTACATGCGGTCGGAATCCAGCTCTCGACGACACACGCGCGTGCCCAGCCAACCGTGACATCAGCAGCTGTAAGCGCTAGGGCGTACTGAGCGACACCGTTGTTGACCGTGTTCGCAATGACGGCTCCGAGGTGGGGGGTTCCGGTGGTAATCAGCGCATCAATCCGTCCACCGCGGCCTTGGCGAATCATCTCTCGCGAGACGATGCCACCCATGCTGTGTGCGACAACGACGGAGTTTGAGAGGATACCGCTGCTTTCGTTCTGGGCAATCGTGGAGATGGGCAGATCCGAACTGTAACTGATGCGACGTGTGCTAATGTCGTACTCAGTGCTAAGTTTGTTGTCAGTGAAGGCGAATGAAGAAGAGCTCCCGTTTAGGCCATGTACGAAGGTCACATTTCGCTGGCCGAATACATCGGTATAAGATCCCAGGAATAGAGTGAGGCCCATTGCGAATAGCGAGATCCGAAGAATATTTGTAAACATAGCAGTAGCACAGAGACTGGAATGAAGGGGTCACGACGAGTGGCGGAACTGTCAACTACCGCTTCGGGGTATGGCGGAAGAGGATTCGCCCATCGGCAGCGCGCATGACAGACGACTGAATCTCTCCGGTCGCCGGATCCACGGTGAGCGTCGTTACGACACCATTATCTGCCCGTGTGGAGGAGACCTCCAGAACATTCTGCTCGTTTTTTATCCTGAATCCCTGCGCTTCAAACCGACTGATGATATTGGCCTTAGATGCACCGTTCTTCTGATTTGCAATGGGCTCCTCGAAGATCGGGTCGTCAATCTGGGTCCCACCGTACGGTTGCATCGCTTCTTGGATGTATGGTTGAACGTCAGCCGGGATGTACGATTGGCTGGTTAACCCGTCAAATGAGTAACTGACATTGTATGAGTTGAGTGTCACACTCGTTGGGTAAAGAGGGCTTCCGCTAGGCTTCGTCGCCTTCTCTAAGCCGGACGAGGAAGTGACCGTTGCATTGACTTGGTAAGTAGTGTGGCTGCCCGAAACATCGAGGTCGACCCCACCGCTCTCGACAGCGTCGATCTCGGACGTTCCCAAGCTCAATTTCGCGTTATCTCCCGTCACAGGGTGCTTAGGTTCCGTAAAACGCACGCGATTGCCTTCCGCAAGGCTGAGCGTGGCGACACCTGATTTTTCGTCTGCGGCGTCGGTGATCTCTGGTCCGCTCGTTGTGTGGTCGCAGCCTGCTGAAATCACAGCTACAAATAGAAGCCCAGCAAGAATGGAGAGTAATCCCATCCTGTGAACAAATGAGAAGGGGAAGTCCCAAACAGTCATGGCTGATATCTAGATGGATGAAAGAATATGACAGCCATAAGATCAAGACATCCTATATTTTTAAGCACTCACTTTAGTCACATTTATATTAAACCAATAGTTTGACCCAAAATATTGCACCGTTATATTGTTGTACTTGTAGTGGTGTAAAGTCACTGTCTATCACATCTAATATCTAGAGGAGACTCGATCCACTCACACGATGGGTGCACGGCAAGGGCGCATTTGACTCCAAGTCGGAAGATGCTTCGATCCTGAGCCCATGCAATCAAATCAAGCCTGGAGGACATGGACAGTTTATCGAAAACGTGGTAAAGGTGGTTTTTAACTGTGCCGACGGAGATGCAGAATTCCTCTGCCATCCTCGCATTCTTCTGTCCACGAGCCGCCATAATCATGATTTCCCATTCGCGAATGGTAAGGGCTTTGCGTGCGACATCCACACTCGGTCCGACGGCGTCGTACCTAGAGTACAGTCCAGAAAGAATCTTCTGACTGATCCACCCGCCTTCGCCCTCTACAACTCGCTCGATTGCAGACAAACAACGTTCTGGAGAGTCACTTTTCAAGAGATACCCTTTCGCTCCATGTTCTAGAAGAACTTGAGCAACCCACGGGATCGCACAGTGCGTTAGGATAAGACCTTGTATCATTGGGTCGTCCTCAATCTCAACTAGAAGCTCAAGTGTTGAGGGACCGGCGAAAATGGCTTCGACGACAAGCGTACTGGGCTGGTGGTGTCTGGCAAGACGTATCGCTCGAAGCAGCGTGTCTGCATCGTGCAATCGGAAGTCCTCCAAATGCTTGGCTAGAAACTGGCGTACAGCGTGTCGAGTAAAATGGAATGGGTCAGCCAATACAATATGATGCTCAGGCATGCGTCGAAGGGTAGGTGAAAGGGCCTGATTTCTATTGCAGCACGGAGCGTGTTTGGCCAAGCCATTTGCGACCGTACCGGCGGTCGATGATTGTTGCAGCTGCAACACCATGGGCTCCTGCTTTAGTACACATTACAATATACAAAATATTATATTAGTTAAAAGTATAAATACTAAGTATAAGTAATAAGTATGTATTCTATCGTGGTTAGAGCAACGAGCAATGAGTACCGATGACGTGTGACAATACCCTCGGTCCCGTAACGGACGGCAAGCCGGTTGCGCAGGACGGATGACGCGCGTCCTCACACCTCCTTCACCCAAATTCCAGGGCCGTTGCTGGAACGCGGGAAACGTGTAACCGGCATTTCGGTACGTTGGAATCCAGCAAGCCGACGCCCGGCTCTGTAGCGTTTTTAGGTAAAGAAGAATCAGCAACCTAAGAAAAAGGGAGCTTACCTCCGATACCGGACGACAGGCCTCACCTGGTCGCCGTGATGCGGCATCCCCGCGATGCCGCTAGCGCGAGGCTTCTCGCTCAGCGAGAAGATAACAGTGGACGTCGAAAGGCTTCGGGCGGCTACCCACATTGTCAAAGAAGAGGTTCTTCTTCCCTGGCGCTGCACCCGGCGACGCTTGCTGCCTATGCCGACGCCCCGGCCCGGACCGAGCCCGCTGCTCGCGTTCGACCGGGGCGTTCCTGATTCGCCCGTCCTCTGCACCCGCCCCGACGTGGGGCCTCGTTCTGCTTTTTCGTCCCGATGATCCAGCTCACCGACATTTCCCTCTCGTTCGGGGGGACGCCCATTTTCCGCAACCTCTCCTGGACCATCACGCCGGAAGGGCACCGGATTGGCCTGATCGGCCCGAACGGGGCGGGCAAAACGACGCTTCTGAAGGTGATCTCCGGCGAGCAGCCGGTCCACGAAGGTCGCGTCGAAACGGGCAAAACGAGCGTTGGCTACCTCGAGCAGGACATCCAGGAGTTGCCGCCGGACCGGTCGGTGCGTGAGGAGACGCTGCGCGCCTTCGACGACGTTCTGGAACTGGAGCGCAAGGAAGAACGCATCACGGAGGAGCTTGCGGCTACGACAGACTACGAGAGCGACGCATACGAGAAGCTGCTCGACCAGCTGCAGCGCGTCCAGGAGGCGCTGAACGCCCGGGAGGCCCACCGGATTCGCTCCCAGGCCGACGCCACCTTGACCGGGCTCGGCTTCGACCCGGACGACCTCGACCGGCCCATCCGCACCTTTTCCGGCGGGTGGCGCATGCGCGTTGCCCTGGCGAAGTTGCTGCTCCAACGCCCCGACATTCTCCTGCTCGATGAGCCCACGAACCACCTGGACATCGACAGCATCGACTGGCTGGAAGGGTATCTGAAAAGCTATCCCGGAAGCGTCATCATCGTGAGCCACGACCGGTATTTCCTGGACCGGATGGTGAATAAGACGGCGGAGCTGACGCGCGGTCAGGTCGATCTCTACGATGGAAACTACTCGTATTACCTGGAGGCGAGGGAGGAGCGGCGCGAACAATGGCGCAATGCATACGAGAATCAGCAGCGCCGCATCAAGGAGATTGAAGAGTTCATCGCCAAGTTCCGGTACAACGCGTCCAAGGCCAGCCAGGTGCAGAGCCGCATCAAGAAGCTGGAGAAGATGGACCGGATTCCCGAGCCGCCGAGCGAGGATTCCACGATCTCGTTCCGCTTCCCGGAGCCGAGGCGGTCCGGAGCCATCGTCCTCGACGTATCCTCCTTTTCCAAAACGTACGAGTCCGAAGAGGGACCCGTGGAGGTGTTCGATGATGCCGACCCGTTGACCATCGAGCGAGGCGACAAAATCGCGCTCGTCGGACCGAACGGAGCCGGTAAGTCCACGCTGGCGCGGATTCTGGACGGCAGCGAGTCCTTTGAGGGCGAGCGGAGCCTTGGCCACAACGTCGACATGTCGTTCTTCGCCCAGCACCAGGCCGATGAACTGGAGTCCGGGCAGACGGTCCTCGATGCCGTTCGGTCCGTCTCGCCGGGGACACCCGAGACGGAACTCCGCACCCTTCTCGGTACCTTCCTCTTTCGGGGCGACGATGTATTTAAGGACGTCAGCGTCCTGTCCGGTGGCGAGCGGAGCCGCGTGGCGCTGGCGCGAACGCTTTTGTCCCCGGCGAACTTTTTGATCCTGGATGAGCCGACGAACCATCTCGACATTCAGTCGAAGCAGGTGCTCATCGAGGCGCTGCAGCAGTACGGCGGCACGTTCGTGATCGTCAGCCACGACCGGCACTTTCTGGACGAGGTCGTGGACAAGGTGTGGCGCGTCGGGCACGGGGAGGTCCGCGAGTTTCTCGGCAACTACAGCGAGTATCGTTGGCAGGTCGAGGAGGGATCGGCACGGGCGCTCAACGAGCCGGACCCCGCCGGAACTTCGAAGGGGGGATCGGCGGCCGGGTCGCAGACCTCGTCCCGGCGCAACGGAAAGAGCACGTCTGGGAAAACGTCATCGAGCGGGATGTCCGATGCTACGCCGGACGATCCACTCGCCGGGCTGAACTCCTATCAGGTCAAGAAGAAGCTGGAGGAGACGGAAGCGGAGATTCTGGAGAAGGAGGAGAAGCAGGAAGCCATCGAGGAAAAGATGGCAGATCCGAAAGCGTACGGCGAGAACGGACAGGCGCGCGAGCTGTCTCGCGAATACAATGCGCTAAAGAAGGACCTTGCTGCGTTGTACGACCAGTGGGAGATGCTCACCGATCGCGTGATGGCTATGGACGAGTAGGACCCACAGGCCGTGACGACCTGCCCGCAGGATGCGGCTTATACGTTCGCCCCGCCCCCGCACGAATTGCCGTTTCCGATGTATCGAATGCCTCGTTTCCGTCGCATCGCCCGCCTGGTTCACATCCTCCTCGTGGCTTTCGCTCTGTTGAGCGTCGGTGCGATGCCGGCCGCCGCGCAGATCTTTGAATTGCCGCGCCCGGACACGGCGGACACGCGGTCGTTCGGCGTTTCCGTCGCACTGGCCGGCGACGTTGCCGTCGTCGGGGCGAGCGGCGAGAACGAATGCGGCACCAATTCCGGCGCTGCCTATGTCTACGAACGGGATTCGACCGACGGCGCATGGAACCGCGCCGCGCGGCTCACCCCTAGCGAGTGCCGCGAGGGTGCTTTCTTCGGGGAAACGGTCGACGTGGATGGTGACCGTATCATCATCAGTGCGTCCAGCGAGTTCTTCGCGTCGCCTAAGTCGAATGCCGCCTACATCTTTGAGCGGGATGCGACCGGAAACTGGGCCGAAGCCGCGCGCCTGACCGGTGCGGTCGGACGCGACGAGGGTGCCTTTGCCGCAGACGTGGCGATTCAGGGCGACCGGGCGGTCGTGACCACCTCCGGCGATGTTGACGGCGCGTTCGGAGGAACGGTGTACGTTTTCGACTTTGATTCCGAACGAGACTTCTGGCGGCGTACGGCGCGACTTCGCGCCGAGCAGGGCGTCCAGCGCGGGGTGCTCGGAGGGGCGCTGGCTCTTGACGATACACGAATCGCCGTGGCCGCGTCCACCTACTTCGGCCGGGAGCCCGGCTCCGTCTACATTTTCGAACAGTCCGAAAATGGAAGCTGGGAGCAATCGGAAATCATCCCAAACATCGACGACTTCTTTATCTCGCTGTCTCTTCACGGCACGCGCCTGATCGTCGGCCAGTCGCGCGCGGGGCGCAAGGATTCGGGTATCGCCACGGTCTACGAGGATCTCGGTGCGACGTGGTCGAAAGTGGCGACGCTGCGGCCGTCGACTCCGTACGAGTCCGGTGCTTTCGGCTCGACGGTGTCGATCCACGGCGACTGGGCCCTCGTGACCGGGTACGACGAACAGCTCGGACAGGATTTCAACATCGACCGCGTCGTGTATGCCTTTCGCCGCGACGACAGCGGGTCCTGGCCCCAGCGGCGAGTTATCGATATCGGCCGGGTTGCATTCGGTGCCGCGATCGACCAGGACGGCACGGCCGCCATCATCAGCTCGGTACCTGAAACGGAAGCCGGCAGCGCCTACGTCGTCCAGCTCCGCTAGCTGCGGCGCTCGCGTCGGGGCGCGGCAACAGCACGAGGGCAGGAGTACGACGTGCGGTCGGAAAAAGTCGGCAGTGCTGCGTACACTGTGCGTGGGCGGGGCTCGTGCCCGTCCGGGTATGCACCTGATTGAATGCTCGCTGATCACCTCCGCCCGATGCGTTCCGTTGCCGTTGCTGCTTTCGACACGGTCGGCGAGGCTGAGCTCGCGCGTCTTCGCCTCGAAGACGCCGGTATCTCCTGCGTGATTTCCGGCACGGGCACGCCCGGTTTGCCGGCCGCCATGTTCTCCGGCGTCGCCGCACGCGTCCGAATCATGGTGGCGAAATCCGATGCCGAAGCGGCCCGTGCGGTGCTCGAGGCCGAGTAGCCGGGGGCTGGAGACATCATGAAACCATCACGAGCCGGCCCGGGTGGAAACCGGAACAGGAATTGCCGCTTCCATATCCAGCAGAACCTTCGGTACAACGATAAAACGTTTCCTGTCGGGTTCATCGTCTTCCAGCCGTCATTCAGACGCCTATGGAGGCGTTGATCTGCAGCCCGGCCCCCGCACGATTTCGTCCCCCTCCTCACAATTCCCGGAGCACATGGACCGGAAGGCTACTGTTCTTTCCATCTGCATCGCGGCTGTGCTGATGCTGGCAGGATGCTCCGGGTCGTCCAACACGCAGGCGCCGCCGGAAGCGCATTCGTCACCGGTGACGCCGCCCCCGACCGTGACCGACAGCGGGCCCTCCTCGCCGGAGGCTCCGTCGGAACCGCCGCCGGATGCGGTCACGCAGCTCATCCAGGACGCGCTCCGGTCGGACGGAAGCGTCTCGTACCGGGAGCTCATCGACCGGCTCGGTACGCCTCGAAGCGTGAGCGTCGAACCGGTTGCAAACACGTACGACCCCAAAGTCGTCGACACCCTCCGGACGATGGCGTGGGCGGGCGTGGAGGCGCTGGTCTACGACGTGGCGAGTGAACCACGGTCCTTCCTGATCCGGTTCTCGGTCCTCAGCGCGCAATACCAGACGCCGGAAGGGCTGCGCGTCGGCGACTCTCATTCCCGGGTCGTCGACCTGATCGGCAAGCCGACGGAGCGAAATAACGGGAGCAACGAGTGGGTGTATCAGGAGAGCGACGCGACACCGACGGCGATGATTCTCTTCCTCAAGCGTGGAACCATCCAGCGGATCGACTGGGAGTTTTACTTCAGCTGATCCGGCAACGGTGGTCCCTCCCCCGGTCGCATGGCGGCTCTCGGAGGGCAACGGAGGTTGTGGATATTGCGCACGGGTTACGAGAATCCACACCCGTTTCGAAACCCGCACCGGGGCCCGGGATTGGATCCGACGCAACCGCAGTCCGGGTCGCGGAGCCGTTTTTGCACTCCACCCAGGAGCCCCTGCGAGCATGTCGGGTGGCTTCACCGGATCCCGACACGTGAACCCCTTTTGCGTCACTCCCTGATTCGTCCAGTCTCTCCCCCATGGCAGATTCCTCCACACTCGCACGTTCTGAATCGAAGGGTGGGGTCCGCATGGTTGATGTCTCCAGCCAGCCCGACTCCATTCGTACGGCCGTCGCGGCGGGACGAGTCGTCCTCGGACCGGACGCTTTCGAAGCCGTCCGCGAACGAACGGTGCGCAAGGGCGATGTACTGACGACCGCACAGATCGCCGGCATCCAGGGATCGAAGCAGACCAGCAGCCTGATCCCGCTGTGCCACGACGTGCAGATCGACGGCGTCGAGATCGAATTTGCCTTTGACGAGGACGAGCACGCGATCAACATCCGTGCATTTACGAAGTCGGTCGGGCTCACCGGCGTCGAAATGGAAGCCCTCACGGCGGTGTCGATTGCGGGCCTGACGATTTATGATATGTGCAAATCGATCACCCGGGACATTTACATCGACGACGTTCGCCTGCTCGCCAAGACCGGCGGGCAGAGCGGCAACTGGAAGAGCGACCGGCCGGACCCGACGCCGGACCCTCAGACCGAGCCCGGCGCACCCGCTGTCAACTGATGAACCCGCCCGGCGCGGCATATCCCGCCGGTCCGAGATCGGCTTCGGCCAAGACCGGGCGCCCGACCTCCCTGCGTAGCCACCGACTTTCATTTCCATGACGCCCCCACCGAACACGCCTGTGGCCGACGTTTCCCCCGACCGAATCGCAACCTTTTCGGCGTTTGCCTCGATAGGGTCGCTCAGCATTACCCAGGACCTCACGCACGCGGTGCTGCGAAGCATCGGGGACATGGATGGCACCGATCCGGAGCTGGTCGCAGAGGAGACGCTCTGCCTTGTTGCGACGGCGACCGCGCGGGCGGCGGAAGTTGGACTGCAGGACGAGCCCGGCCACGCGCAGGCGATCCAGCAGACCTTGCTGAACCTGCCGTTCACCTACCGGGACTATCTCATCGGCCATGCCATGGTCGCCCAGGAGGATCCGGAGCTCTCCGGGGTCGCGGAGGAAGTTCGATCCCGCCTGTCGCGTAAGCAGGAGTTCTACACGACGCATCTCCCTCAGGGACAATTTCCCGGCCCGCACGCGCTCAAAGACAAGATGGAGTTGTGGATGGGCCGTGTGAGCCCGCCGAAGCTGCCGGAGTCGCCGCAGGAGCGGCTTGAGTCCCTGGGCCTGGTCGAACAGGTGCTCGCACACGTGAAGCTGGTCCTCGCATACGGCCGGCGGGGAGAGATCCCGGGGGAAGGTTGAGAGTTGTCCGGGATGCAGTGCGTGACGTACGAATCGGTAGCCCTCCAGGCCACGAGAGCTATGGTGCTATTCTTTTTCCCGCACACGGGACGCCGATTCCGTTGCCTCATCCTCGGACGTCGACGTTGTACCCGTTGACGAGAGCAGGTCGTCGTCCGAGTCAATGCCGCTTGCCTCGCTCTCGAAGTCGTAGTCGTCGAGAAGTTCAGACGCGGAGGACGAGAACACGTCCTCGATTTGCCGGACGGACAACTGCGTTTCTTCCACCTCCTCCATCAGCGTGTCGAGCTGAAAGGTGATTTCCTCCGGGTTCTGCATGGTCCACGATTCCTCGTGGATGTACTTGACGATGTCCTCGATCGTGCCCAGCTGCGCGCCGAGTACCTCGAGGTTTTCATGGCCTTTCTTGAACCGGGCGAGGCGCTGCTTCAGCACCTTCATGCGGCGCTGTTTGACGCGTCGAACGCGCTCGGAGTCATCGGCCATGTCGTCCTTCAGATCGCGGATCTGCTGCAGCACTTGCTCCTCTGAGGCGCCGTTCATCTGCCCGCGGTAGCGCTCGCGCTGGTGCAGCATCTGGAGATACGATTCGATCAGCCCGTCGATCTTTTTGACGTGACTGTCGAGCAGCCCCTGAGAGGCGTAGCTGAGGCCCTGGTAGTTGGCCCGGATCTCGTCACGGAGATCGCGCAGGCGTTTGACTCGGCGCTGGTCTTCCCGGCTCAGGCTGCGAAAGATCTCGTTTTTGGACGGGGCGCGGTTGCGTTCCGCCATCTTCTGCGAGCGGACGTGGCGCCGGTAGCGCTCGTTGCGGGGCATGATGCCCATGTAGAGCAGCTCGCCGGCCATGACGAAGATAAGCGGCAGCCATGCCGGCACGGTCGTGACGCTGGCAATGCCGAGGGAAATGGCGATCCCGGCAACGATAAAGATCAGGTTGCCGCGGTGCAGGAACGCCTCACGCGTGTAGTTGATCGGTTCTCGGCTCATACCGTACAGCAGGGGTCAATCAGGAAGCTCCCGGGGGACGAGGCGCGTGTGGGAGAAACGAGGGGGCGCCTCGGTGCACTTATCGTACGCAGCAGGGCAAGCCCTTGTTACCGCAGATAACCGCAATAGGACGATCCAAGCGGCGGGACGTCAACTCACGTTTCCCGCATCCGGCCAATTGTCTTGTCCGGCAGATCGTCGTCCGAATCGTCCTGTGCCGGCTTCTTGGAGGAAGAGGTTTCGTCTCCGGTCGGTGCGTCGCTCTCACCGGGGGATGGGTCGGTGTTCGATGTGCGCGTTGGCTGCACCGATTCCTTGAACTGGCGCACGAGGTCCCGGGCCCGGGCTTCCCGTTCCGCCTCGGCCTGTTCTCGCTCGTAGGCGGCGATGTCATCCTCACCCACGTCATCGGTCGAACGGGTGGCTGCGTCCTCGTCCACAGCGACTTCAAGGCGGGCCTGCGACTTCGCGATTTCGGCGGAGAGGGAGTCGACCAGCGACTGGGTGTCGCGGAGCAGCGAAGCGCCGGTGCGTTTCATCTTCCGGACAAGCGACGACGTGGTCTGCTGGCGCTCGGATGTTTTTTTGAGCGCGCGAAGCCGCTTTTTCATGCGAAGGCGCTGCTTTTCAGCCTCCTTGATTCTGTCAAATTCCTCGTTCGTCATTACCGGTCACCCTCGGGATTCGATCATGGCGCTGCGCGAAACGTCTGCGCACAAGACGGCGCGGGCTACTCCGACTGGGTGCGCTGACGTCCGATCGTTTTCGACGGCTCCTCTCGTTCCTCTTCCGCGGGGAGGTCGATGGTCTCGTCCGAGGCCGGAGTGGACTCCTTCTCGTCCGACATTCCCATCTCCATCTTGAACTGGTTGACGATTTCGGCCGCCCGGAGTTCTTCGGCGTCCTCCTCGATTTGCATCGCCTCCGTGTCGACGGAGTCGAGCGCCAGCTCCATGCGCGCCTCGTTTTTCGCCGTCTGCTCGTTGAGGCGGTTCAGCATCTCGTCGTGCGTCTGGTCGAGTCCCGACACCTCGAACTGTTCAAGCGTGTCGGCGATCTCCGCCTGCCACTGGGCCTGTTCGTGCTGACGGAGGGCATCCTTGGCTTCCTGGATTTTCTTCTCCTTCTCCCGCATGAAGGCCTTTTTCACCTTCAACGCCTTCTCGTAGGCCCGCTCCGCGTTCGTCAGCTGGTTCTCTGTGCGCTCCAGCTCCTGCTTCTTGGATTCGAGTCGCATCGCGTACTTGCGCGCGATGTCCTCGCGGTCGGACTGGATCGCGGTGCGGATTTTTGCCGTCAGATCCTGAACCTGCCGCTCCGTCTTCTTCGACTCCTTCTGAAGCATGATCATATTCGCCTTGACGGTGGCGATATTCTCGTTCATCTCCGGGACCTGGTCGTTCAGCTCCCGGATGTTTTGCTCCAGAATGAGGCGTGGATTCTCCATGGCGGAGACGGCCCCACCGAAGATGGATTTGATAAACCGCGTAAACCGGGACCAGACAGACATGATGGCGGGTGAGTTCGATCAGCAAGGGAAGAACGTGGGTGATGCGTGCCAATCCAGTATACTCCGTTTTTACGAGAAATGTTACACGGAGGACGCTGCGTCGGAGCCGCCTGACCACCCGTCGCGGGTGTACCGGTCGATGATGGCGGATGTCGCTTCCGGTGCTGATGCGCCGGCGGTGAAGGCGTCGGCAACGGCCTCTTGAGCGGCCGGGATGCGAGAGGCGTCGCGAGCGTAGAGGCGAGCGATGACGTCGCCGGGCTCCACCTTGTCGCCGACCGTACGTTCGAACACAATGCCGGCGGTCGGGTCGACGGTGTCCTCTTTGGTTCGCCGGCCGGCCCCGAGGTCGACGGCGGCAAAACCGATCGCCAGCGCATCAATGCTGGTGACGACGCCCTCCAGGTGGTCCGGTGCGACGACGTCCGCGACCGGATCGGCTCCAGGGCGCATGGACGGGTCGTCTACTACCGATGGGTCCCCGTCCTGCGTTTCCACGAGCGTGCGAAACGCGTCGAGCGCGGAGCCGTCTTCAATCGCTTCCCGGGCCTGCGTCCGGCCGTCGGCGGGTGTATCCGCGACGCCGCCGAGGGCAAGCATTTCGCCGGCGAGACCGATCGTGACCTCCATGAGGGCGGAGTCGGCGTGCTCCCCGCGGAGGCAGGCGATGCTTTCAGCGACCTCGGGCCAGTTGCCCACGGCTCGTCCCAGTGGAACGTCCATGCGCGTCATGAGGGCGGTGGTCGGGGTGCCGTTCGTTTCACCGATGGCCGTCAGCGTTTCGGCCAGTGTCCGGGCGTCGGCTTCGGTTTTCATGAACGCGCCGCGCCCGCACTTGACGTCGAGCACGAGTGCGTCGATGCCCTCCGCCAGCTTCTTGCTCATGATCGATGCCGCGATGAGGGGAATCGATTCGACGGTCGCCGTGACGTCACGGAGTGCGTACAGCTTCCGGTCGGCGGGCGCCATCTCCTCCGTCTGACCGATCAAGACGAGGCCGATGTCGGCAAGTTGACGGCGGTAGTCCTCGATCGACAGGTCGGTGCGGAAGCCGGGGATCGACTCCAGTTTGTCGAGCGTGCCGCCGGTGTGGCCGAGCCCGCGGCCGGAGATCATTGGTACCGGCACGCCGCACGCGGCGACGATGGGTGCGAGGATGAGCGAGACCTTGTCGCCCACGCCGCCGGTGGAGTGCTTGTCGACTTTTGTGCCGGGAAGGTCCGACAGGTCGAGGACGCGCCCGCTATGCAGCATCGCGTCGGTGAGAGCGGCGGCTTCCGCGTCGTTGAGGCCGTTGAGGTACGTGGCCATCAGAAACGCGCTCATCTGGTAGTCCGGCACGTCCCCGGCCGTGTAAGCCTGCACGACCCCGCGGATGTCGTCGGGGTCGAGGGACTGGCCGTCGCGCTTATGGGCTATGAGGTGAACCGGGTTGACGTCGGGCATGCGGCATCGGGAAAATGAATGGAGATCGTGCGGGATCGGCGTGGCGTTGACCGGAACGAAACGAGGACCATCCGCGGTGCGAATGGCCCTCGAAGCTCGGTGCTGGCGCCGGACGGCGAATGGCCGGAGGTGGTGCGCGCATCGCACCTGTGGTCCGGTGCGCCGGCGAAACGCGGGAACGCGAGGTTTACTCGTCGCCTTCGTTTCCTTCCTCGCCCTCGTCGTCTTCGCCGGTGTCCTTGTTGAGACCGTAGCGGCGATTGAACTTCTCGACGCGGCCGGCGGTGTCGACGAACTGGCGGCGTCCCGTGTAGAACGGGTGGTTCGTCGAGTCAACCTCGGACTCGTAGGAGTCGCGATCCATCGTGGAGCGGGTGACGAACTCGGATCCGTCCGCCAGTTTGATGGTGATTTCCTTGTACTCGGGGTGGATATCCTTCTTCATGACTCGAGGCAGTGCAGATTGGAGGGTGCGCGCAGATGGCTTGGATCGTAGCCATTTCATCACGGCCTTTCGCCCCGAAAGTTTCCCCCACGGGCCCTACCCTCCTTCGAAGATGCGGCGAAAGAGGGTAGGGTGAATCAGCTAATGTCGTCGGCACCTGTCCTCGAAAGCGATGTGATTCTATGAGGGATGAGGAAGGGTCTCCAGGTCATCGAGATCGCTGGAGGCCTGTTAAAGTGTGGTCACGGAGAACGCGTCGGTGTCGACACCCTGGTTCGGCATGATGGAAGCCCTTGATGGCTGGCTCATGGAAGGAAAATACGCCGCGCGGGTGGAACGGTTGGCGTACGGCTGTGCCGGACGGGCTCCTGTATGCAGGAGCATCTTCGATTACGCGGATCCCCCATGTTTTCTCTAACGCACCCCGGGTCGGCGAAACGCAAGTAGGCGGTGCGGTCGTTCACGGTTGCATTGCTTTTGCCGGTGGAGAATGCGGCTCCGGTGTCTTACCATGCGGGGGAGGGTCTCATCGTGCCTGCTTTCGCTGACCAACCGTTGCTGCCATGTCCGTTCACGAACTCGCCGGCCAGCCCGTGCCGGAGTCCGCACTTGCCGATATTCCGGATCTCGTCGCAGCCTATCAGACGGAGCAGCCGGACCCGTCCGTCGACGCGCAGCGGGTGTCGTTTGGCACCTCCGGCCATCGCGGCTCGTCGCTCAACCGCACGTTCAACGAAGCGCACATCCTTGCCACCACGCAGGCGATCTGCGAGTACCGGGCGGAGCAGGGGATCGACGGCCCGCTCTTCCTTGGCATGGATACGCATGCCCTGTCCCTTCCCGCCCACGCGACGGCGCTGGAGGTGCTCGGCGCCCACGGCGTGACGGTCATGGTGGCCGCCGATGACGGTGTCACGCCCACCCCTGCCGTCTCGCACGCGATCCTTACGTACAACGCAGGACGGACGACAGGTCTCGCCGACGGCATCGTGATTACGCCGTCGCATAATCCGCCAACGGACGGCGGCTTTAAATACAATCCGACGAAGGGCGGCCCGGCCGGGACCGAGGCGACATCCTGGATCCAGCGGCGGGCCAACGAGATCCTCGAGAACGACCTCGCGGATGTTGAGCGGATCGGTCAGGATGAAGCCCGCCGGGCGAGCACGACGAAGGAATACGATTTCCTCGGCAACTACGTGCGCGACCTGGACTCCGTGATCGACATGGAGGCCATCCGGAATTCCGACCTGAAGCTGGCGGTCGATCCACTCGGCGGAGCCGGTGTGCAGTACTGGACGGCGATAGCCGAGCACTACGATCTG
>JAAAOT010000001.1 GCA_009908725.1 Bacteroidota bacterium
GCGCGTTCAATCCCGCCAGCCCGATCGCCACGCCATCAACTCCATGCGTATGCGATTTCCCGACGACGAAGTAGCTCGCCACCCGCACATCTTTAGATAACTCGGTGAGCACGTCCAGGCTCTTACTCGCCAGAGCCTCCACGTCGACCTCTCCTGCTGCCGTGCTGAGATCATCGACAATGTTCTTCAGCGCCAGGTAGCTATCGTCATAGGTGATGTCGGATCCCGTTGGCGCGTCGTCGGAGATCGGAGCGCGGATCAGCTCCTGAGTCTCCTGGATTCGCGCGTCCAGGTTCGGGGTGTCCGTATTCGTTTCGGGCATTGTCACGTGCGTCAGTAAGGAGTTGGCTCGCTGCGTCTTCGATGCTGTGCGCCGGGGCGTGGGTCAATTCAGCATCTCCAGAACCGAGCGATTCGTTTCGAGGGCATCGACGATGCGGCGGTGCTCCGGCGGCAGCGAGTCGAGGATCGATGCGGCCTGTGCCGGATCAATCCTCGTCGGGTCGTACAGAAAGGAGCGGTCTCTCGTGGGGTCAAACAGGTGTTCGTAGGCCCCGGTCGGCGCCGGGCCGAAGAACAGCAGGAGGAAGAGAGGGACGGGAGACTCCGAAGCCTCCATCATCGATGGACGAGCGTCGTTGCCCGGACCCTCCTGCGTGGTCAGACGGCGTAGGGTCCAGAACGCAGAAACCGGAAGATGCGGAGACCGAGTGATCCGCCGGGTGGCGTCGATCCAGAGGGCTGCGCTCCGAGTTGCTGATTCGGCGGAAGGCAATGGAATCTGGAGGCCGTAGTTGAAACGTCGGATGTGTGCTTCGGTCTTCCCCGCGAACACGTTCATCCATACCGCGAGAAACTGAGAGGGCGTGAGTGCCGAGCCGGTGGGCAGCGAGTCGTCAAGAAACGACGTACCAAACTCCGGAACGAAGGCATCGTCCTGTTCCGTTTCGGATTCGGGATAGGGATGCGAATGGGCCGTGAACGATCGGTCGGGAGACGGAAGGCTGCTGAGCGAGTCGATAGAGATTTCTCCACGGATAACCCTGGAAACGAATCGGAGACGGTTCGCAAACAGGGCCGTCGAGATGTCGAGCCCGGATGCCGGCCATGCCATCCAGAAAGGATACCGGCGGCCCGTAGAATCGCGGCTGGGGGCGAGAACTCCCTGCAGACGGCGGGCGCTTTCCGTCTCGAACACGAATCCGAAGGCTGGAGCACGGTCGTACCCGTCTGTCGGAGCCGATGGCTGGAGAAACGCACGACGATGAGCATCTCGAACCCAGCGATCCAGCTCATCGACGGAAATGTCGCCAACCTGGCAATGGACGTACTCCCGATCGACGGGTAGCTTTCCGTGACATGCGATCGGAAGCGAGGACGGTTCGATGTTAGAATTCACCAGCTCCGTGGGGTCGGACGAAGGGAAAGTCAAGAACTCGGGCCGGAAAGCTCAGCGCGAGACGGGCAGGATCTGCCGGCAATCCTGGTCTGACGTCAATCGAGGGATGGCGGGACCGAGAGCCGGAAAAAGCTGGCGGGATCGCCGAAGAGTTCGGTTCCCCGGTACATCCGGAGGTCGTACTGGACGGACACGCGGTATCCACTCTGCGACTCGTGCGTCCAGGTTGCCTGGCTCAGCGTTTTCGTCGACGCTCGAACGCGGGCGTCTTGCAGCAGGCGGAAAAGGGCCCATTCGCCATCGTATCGCTTCTCGAAGACGACCCCATCGCGTCCATCCACGGACAGGCTCACCCCTGGACGCCCGGGCCACACCACCTCAAACCAGTAGGGCTGCCCCATGGTGTAGGTGTCGGACACGCCGTGTGCCGTCATGCGAACGCGGGGAATCTGAGGAGCGCCGGACGACCGCTCGGGCTGATGAGGCCGCATCTCGAGCGCTACACGGACCACGCCCCCATCGAAGAGCGCCTCCTGAAGTTGATCCGCCCGTTTGAAGAGCCGCTGCGTCTCCGGCGAAAACACAACGCCCGCGCCATCCCAGGTCCGGATGCGTTGCCGGTCGAGATCATAGAACGGTTGGATCTCAGACTGAAGGAACGTGTCCAGGACACCGGATTCCGGCTCAAAGAACCGTTCGACGTCGAGGATGGCGGCATCGACCGAGGCGTCTGCATCGAACGGATACGTCCGCCCCAACTGCACGTCGAACGGTCGAGAGACATCCTCGCGCCACCGGCGATTGAGATGGGCCTGCGTTGTGGCCAGCACGTTGCGCCAGGCTTTCTGTAGAGGCTGCTCGAACAGTTCTCGTCGCAGTTCTGCATCGAACCGGTAGAGCTGCTCGTTTAGGACGTCGACTCCTTCGGCAAATTCCCCTCCATCAGCTTCGAGGACCGAGGCCGCAAGCTCGGTGGTCTGCTGAGGGTCACTGACGACGCCGTCGACCGTGCGGCCGGCGTCACTCAGAATGCTGAGGGCATCGGCGAGCTGCGGAGACGGATCGGTCACGGCCTGACGGGGCCGTAGGGCATGCAGCCAGCTGAACCGTTCGTTCACGGGGTGAGACGCTGCCTGGGACACCGAGTCGGCGGCCCCGACGCGTTCGGTCGTAGCGTCCACAGCATCGCCGAGGGCCGAATTTTCCGCAACACGTTTGAAGTCGGTTTGATTGGCTACTTTCGCGAGGAAATACAAGATCGGCGAGGACCGCGGATCCCCGAGCGTTTGCAGGTCTCTGGCACTCTGGCGAAGGCTGGTGGCGTTCCGGAGTTGAATCTGACTCAGAAAACGGCGCCATTCCGCGGTGTAGTCCGCGAAATACGCATCCTGGATTTCCGAGGCGATGGCATCGCCATCGACGGAGGCGTCCTGCGTTTGAGCCATGCTTCCGAGAACCCAGTCGCCCTGCCCCGGCGCCTGGCGCTCCTCCTCGATTCTGGCCTCCATGTACGTCGTCCAGCCTCGGATCGTAAAGAGGCCGGGGATTTCGGGCGCGCTGGCGAAGAGGGCGCGGTGCTCCCTCGGGATCAGATCCTCCAGCGTTAGGGGACGCAGCGACGCCATGCCTTCGGCGCGGAGGCGATCATAGGGCGAGAGCGACGCAAAGTCGATCAGGCGCCGCCGCACATTCTCGACGCGACGCTCATCTGCCGCGTACGGCGACTCGCTGCGTGAGGCAAAGGCTTCTACGAATGCTGCGATCTGGTTTCGATACGCGGCGGCC
>JAAAOT010000321.1 GCA_009908725.1 Bacteroidota bacterium
TTTCGACCGGCAACATCTACACCGTCCGGCCCGACGGATCTGATCTACGGCAGGTGACCGACCACGGCAGCGCGTTTTTTCCGTCGTGGTCACCCGACGGCAAACGTCTCGCCTACGACGCCACCAGCCTTCCCAAAAAAGGCACTTGGTTGGTGAGTCCCGGCGGAAGCGGACGCCGACACCTTGGGTTCGGCCGCGATCCCGATTGGGCACCGTCGGGAAAACGACTCGTGTTCCAGTGGGGACCCGAGACAGACTCCGAAGATCAAATCTGGGCGGCTGACACGAGCCGGACCGACTCAACGAAGCTTACCGATAACGACTTCGTCAGCAACCGCGACCCGGCGTGGAGCCCGAACGGAGAGTGGATCGCCTGGTCCCCCGGCACCGACGAGGGCCTCGCCGTCTCGGTCATGCGGGCCGATGGGAGCGACCCCAAACGGCTCGTTGAGGCCCCCGCCGCCGAACCGTCCTGGGCGCCGGATTCGAAGCGCCTCGTGTTCATCAAGCCGGACCCGGAAACCGGCCGCACGGCCCTCTGGACGATCCGCCGGGACGGCACGGACTTGCGGCAAATCACCGACCCTTCTCGCAATCCCTTGAACTAATCGGTCGCCAATCGACCGGAGGATCAACGCCTTCCTCGAAACATCCCTCGACGGGCCCGACGCCTGTCACCTACTGACCTGGATCCGCCAAGATCACGCAGTATCGGGGATGAGCGCGCCTGACCCGCAAGGGAAAAGCGGCTGCAATTCGCATCGACTCTCATTGTCAAACCAACTGACCTTCAAACCAATGCTTTCTCGTATTGGCGCCATCTATTCTACTTGCGTGATGTTTCTTTTCCTCGTGTTCTCAGCCGGTGGTTGTGGGATTCTCGACACCGAACCACCACGTGATACGACCGGGCCGCCCCTGGATGTTTTCCCGACGGACCAGTCCCCGGCCTGGAGCCCAGATGGGCGCTACGTGGCGTATCACCACGACGCCCTCTGGACCGAGGATTCCACGGACGTGAGCGGCTTGTATATCCTCGACCTGGAGACCGACTCGACGTGGCTTGTCGTGGAGGGCTCGGCGCGAAGCCCCGACTGGCGACCCGACGGAGAGCGGATTGCCTTCACCACCGGCAACATCTACACGATTCGGCCCGACGGGACGGACCTGCAGCGTGTAACGGACCACGGCAGTGCGTTTTTTCCGGCGTGGTCGCCCGACGGCAAACGTCTCGCCTACGACGCGACTACCCTTCCAAAATCAGGTACCTGGCTGGTAAACCCCGACGCGAATGGGCGCCGACACCTTGGGTTCGGTCGTGATCCCGATTGGTCGCCGTCGGGAGAACGACTCGTGTTCCAGTGGGGACCCGATACAGACTCTGAAGATCAAATTTGGACCGCCGACACGAGCCGGACTGACTCAACGAAGCTTACTGCCAACGACTTCGTCATCAACCGACATCCGATATGGAGTCCAAACGGAGAGTGGATCGCGTGGGTGGCTGCAGACAGTCATAAAAATGAGCCCTTCTGCCAACTTCGAATCATGCGCTCGGATGGATCGGACGCCGAGTCGATAGCGGAGTGCGCGATAGACCCGATTGGTTGGAGACCGGACGCGGAGCGCATTGTATTTTCTAAACCAGCCCAGGGCAGCGACCTCACTGCCCTCTGGACGATTCGGCGCGACGGCACGGACTTGCGCCAGATCACCAATCCTTCTCGCAATCCCTTGAACTAAACGGTCCAGAAAGGACCGGAGGGAAATTCCCTCCTCACAAAAATCCCTCGACGGGCCCAGCGCCCGTCCCTTTCTGACGTGACCCGCCAAGATCACCTGTCATCGAGGATCCGGTACGCCCGACTCGCGAGGAGAGACGGCGAGTCGAGCACGCGCGACCATCTCCGTGCGTTTCCAGATCGCATCGGCTTCTGTGGAGCAACGCAAAGCGCCGATCAGCCGTCAGGGGAGTACTGTCCAGCCGTTACTCCACCTAGGAGATTGACATCAGCCTCAAGAGGCACGAAAATGACCAATGTGGGTTTACGCATACAGTTATTTATTATATTAAATATTTATTCATAATAAATGGATGTAGAGTTACAGGAGAGTGGCTACCTCAGGGGGCAATAGAAAGTTTTTCTCCTTCCAATTAACAGAAACGAAATACCGGCACGTCGGAAACCACGAACAACCCCGCCTTCGCGACCACCGCGGGGCGGGGTGTTTTGCGTTAGAGCCCAGCGATGTAGTGGTACCGGCGGAAGCAGCTAGCCGCACCGTCGATCACCTCGCCTACTTGCTGTTCAGCCGTTTCAGGGGTCCGGCGCTCCGAACCCCCGGCGCAGAATATCGGCCGCCGGCTTGTGCTGCGGCGTGAACCCGGTCGGGCGGCGGCTCTCGGGCCCCGGGTGCCACTTCCAGATGATGGCGCCGGTTAGCCACGGAGCGTCTCCAAGCGCCTGAAAAAACGCCCGGTAGCAGAGCGCCTGCAACTCGGGGTCGGGCGCCTCGTCGCCGCCGTTCTCCGGCCAGAGCCACGGCGCACTCGCCGCATCCGGCGCGCTCCGGTAGCCAAGCTCGGTGAAGAGCACCGGTTTTCCGATTGACTCCGACAGGGAGCGCAGATTGTCCGCATGGCGAGACCAGCCGTCTGCGAGCCGGGCGACGGTCACCTCCTGCCGTCGAACGGAGGCGTCCACCAGCGGGAAGTATGCCTGGATCCCGACATAGTCGAGCGCATCCCAGAAGGGGATGGCTCCGGGGTCGCCGCTCCAGTTGGCCGCATACGTGAGCGCGCCGTCGTACCGCTCGCGAACGCTGGCAGCCAGCGATCGCCAGAAGTCGGGGCGTTCAGTGGCTGCCCGTTCGAGCTCGCTGCCAATGACGAGGACACGGGCGTCGACGTCCTCCGCCAGCGCCGCGTAGTACAGAAGGAAGGCGCGGTACTGCTGCTCCCACTGTCGCCATTCCGCGTCTGTGTCGAAGCCGATCGCGTGGCGATTCTGCCCATCGGCGCTGTAATGCCCGATCCAGATGTGCGGCTTGAGTATGATACCCATGCCCCGCCGACGCGCCCGCTCGGCCAGGTTTCGGATGCCCCGGGTGCTTTCGCTGTACCAGTCGCCATCCGTGTGGCGCCGAATGTCGGGGCTCTGGGGCGATTGCTGAAAGCCG
>JAAAOT010000255.1 GCA_009908725.1 Bacteroidota bacterium
CCGGGCCAGAGCCGAAACAGCCACGCTGTCATGCTACGGGGAGTGACCACGGGGAGGGGAATGGGGGAAGGGGTGAAAGGGGGAAGGGGTGAAAGGGGGAAGGTATGTATGTGTGTAGGTATGTATGTGTGTAGGTTCTCAGGTGCGATCGAGGTCCGGCGAATCCTGGACCTTGAAACCCGGCACACATAACCCGGAACCCATAACCCGGTACCCAGAACCCAGAACCCATAACCCAGAACCCGGAACCCGAAACCAATTAATTGCCCCTGACCCCGATCTGGCGCAGAGCGAAGCGCAGGCGGTCGCGGGTCTCGGCATTCTGTGTTTGCTCCAGGTGGTTCACGCCGCGCGCCGACAGCCGGTACTCGGGACCGATGAAGGCCGGTGCCTGGGAGGAATAGGGGACCACGCCGTCACTCACCTCCCGAACGTAGCCCGATCCCGAGGTGTCGTTCGGCCCGACCCCCACGATTGTCGTTTCCCAGTCCCGGTCGATCCGCGTCGCCAGCACCTCCAGCCCGTCGTAGTACCCGGCGGCGATGCTTGCCCACTTGCTGTACTTGCTCCAGTAGTACGCTTTACCCACCAGATTCCACCACGACGCGTCGTAGTAATCCTGCAGGTACGCATCGGCAGTCGACTGGGCGTTGGCGTACATCATGGTGTACCATGCAACGGCGTCCTCTTTGATCTGGATACCGTCGCCCGTTTCCACGCCGGAATCCGACAGGCTGGCGTCAGCGAGGCGCCAGAGCGCATTCGGGTCCTCCCGCGACCAGACGGCGTACGTGGCGGGCGGCGTCGCATTTTCGAGGTCCTGGAAGAACGAACTCTCCGGGCGCAGGTCCTGAATCGATGCGTATGTGCTGCTCACGACCGACTCGATGATCGACAGCGCGCCTTCCAGAAACTCCGACGCAACGGCGGCGAGCGTGCCGCCAATGATGCTTCCGTACTGGTACGAGGGCCCGGCCGAGAGCCCGTCGATCCAGTCGTCCGCGAGGTCGTCGATGAGGTCCGTGTTGGCTGCAAGTGGCGCGCCGGTATGGGGCGTCCCGAGCGTGATCAGGGCGTCGACTCGGGCGGGGTTCTGATCAAAGGCGGAACGAGACACCAGACCGCCCATCGAGTGCCCGATGTACACGGCGCCGTCCGGCACCTGCGCCCCGTACCCGGCAGCAATCTGGTCGATCGAGGACTTTGAGTCATAGGGCTGATTGTAGGAACGAATGTCAAACTCCTGGTGGAAGACCGAGCGGGTCTCGGCCCACGAATTTTCATTCCCGAAGAGGCCGTGGACGAAGGCTACATCCTCCGTCTGCGCCTGCGTGGGAGGCGAAAACGTCCCCACGGCGAAAAGCAGAATGAGAAAGGCGATCGGTGATCGGACAAGGGTGCTCGTGCTAGAATGGATCATGGCTTCGTAAGCTGGAGTCCTGGATAAACGGAACCGTCGGGACCGGCGGCTACTCGATGCGCCGTACGGTCGGAGGGGCATCGGTAGACTTCGCCGACGGCACGACCTCGACGACCGGCTCGTCGTTTAGCGCGGCCGTTGCGTTCTCAAGACGACCGGTGCGGGCATCATAGATGGATCGCACGGCCACACCACCATGCTCTGCCGGCTGCACGATCTCATATCTTCTGTCCCCGACATCCGTTACCTCGAACCCTCGCTGCTCCAGTTTCGAGATGTCCTCCTGCGTGAGGTCCGCGGGTCCGTCCTCCTGACGGGGCGTTTCCGCCTCGACCAGCGGGGCTCGCGTGTCCGATCGCGCCTCCATCGCATCCCGCAGCATGTCAACCTCCGCCTTTGACAGCCGAACCGAGCGCTCCGTACCGTCGGGCAGGGTATACGTCATCGACGTGGCGGTGAATGAGATATCCGTCGGGAGCGACGCCAGCGCGGGCAACGACGCACGGTCACGGCCGCTCTTGTCCAGCGTCCCACTCACATTGATCTCCACGCGTCCCTCCCGGTCGCCCGTCGTCGCGACGGTCCCGTCAATCATGAGCTGCGATCCGGCAAGCGATCGGTTCGAAAAGGTCGTCACGTGATCGGTCTCCGCCTCCGAAGACTCCGTTAGCGCAGGGCCGTCATCACAGGCCGGAAGCGCTACCAGGCCGACGGCCAGGCAGATGGCAAGAAGCGTACGATTCATCGTATCAGTAGAAGCAGTGAAGGGACAGACTCGATCGATGCGAGGCACCATCTTAACGAAGGAATAATGAACATGCAAGATATTGTACAATATTTATGCCCATGCTTATACACAGCCGTCCCGTTCTCCGACCGATTTGGGATAGGCGATAGGTGGGAAGGTGGCAAGGTGTGAAAGTGTGAAAGTGTTAAGGTGTGAAGGTATGTCGGTTCGCAGGTGCGATCGAGGTGCGCCGGAACTCAGAACTCGGAACTCAGAACTCGGAACCCAGAACCCGGAACCCAGAACCCGGAACCCGGAACTCAAAACCCGGCACCCATGCGAATTCTGAGACAAACGCTGTCTCCGGGCTATGCGAACCGCTGCATGCCACCTATTCTGTATACAGACGATCCGAAGATGCAAGCACACAGGGCGTCGACCGGTCGCCTTTTGCAGTCCGTCCCAGGGACCTGCACACCTGCCACGATTCCGTCATTCAGCTCAATCATCCACTCAGGAGTCGCGCATGAAACGATTCGAAGAGCTCTTTGCCGAGCTACAGGGCAAGGTTGAACGCCGCGATCCGGACTCTGGAACGGTTCAAGCCGTAGATGCCGGTGCGCACGCGATCGGCAAGAAAATCCTGGAGGAAGCCGGTGAGGTCTGGATGGCCGCCGAGCATGAAGGCCGCGAGCGAACGGCAGAGGAGATCTCCCAGCTGCTTTATCACGTTCAGTGCATGATGATTGCCTGCGACCTCGACCTCGACGACGTGTACGAGCACCTATAAGCACCGGCCCTTCGCGCCCGCACCCCGCACCGACCTACAACGCACTGACCCCTCCCTCGAGCCTTTCCCTCTTTTCTTCCCTATGCTGCAGATCGCCCTTCCGAACAAAGGAGCCCTCTCCGACGGAGCCGTCATTCTCGCCGAGGAAGCCGGCTATCACGCCAAGCGGCGCGGGCGCGAGCTGTCCGTCCGTGATGCGGACAACAACGTGGAGTTCATCTTCCTCCGTCC
>JAAAOT010000177.1 GCA_009908725.1 Bacteroidota bacterium
TCCCGACGGGGGTACGCCCGGTCGGGCGAACGAGGTCATGTTGCCGCCTTCCCCGCATTCGGCGGCAGGTGTGACGGTCTCCCCCTCGCCGTTCAGCATACAGCGGGATGGTGCCACTCGCATCCAGTATCGGCTGCAACAGCCTGCAGGCACTCTTCGCGTACGAATCTTCGACGCACATGGGCGACCCGTACGGACGCTGGTAGACTCGCGACGATCAGCCTCGACGGGAGAAATCATCTGGGATGGACGAACCGACACCGGGCGGGTCGTCCGCATGGGCATTTACATCGTCCTGTTCGAGTCGGTGGATATCGACGGTGCGTCCATCCAGACAGCCCGCGTACCGGTCGTCGTGGCACGCGGCCACTAGATGGAGCACTGCCTGCGCCGGATGCGAACGGAACAGTGTTGCCACATATACGGTATTGGATTCCTAGCGCGCCGGGTGTCCCGACCCGACGTCACGAACCCCTTTCGAAGCAAACAACTCGGCCTCCCGTCATGGCGGAAGTGACAACGAAGACAGCGGCCAACGCCCCGATCGAGATGAGTTCCACGGCGGCCCAGGAGATTCGCAAGATCATGCGGACGAAGAAGATCCCGGATGGCTACGGGCTACGCGTGGGCGTGAAGGGCGGCGGCTGCTCCGGTATGAGCTACGTGCTCGGTTTCGACAAGCAACGTGAGCACGATTCCGAATTTGACATCGATGGCATCCCCGTCTTCATGGACAAGCGTCACGGCCTGTACCTGATGGGAACGATGATTGACTACCATGACGGATTGGATGCACGCGGCTTCACGTTTGACAACCCGAACGCTACCGAGACGTGCGGATGCGGCGCAAGCTTCGCATCCTGAGGCCTGAAAAACGGTCTGACCGGCCTGCGGAAGCCGGTGTGCACCTCCGACGGTGTGCACCGGCTTCCTCTGTCTGTAAGCCGTCTGTACGCACAACCGCGTACGTATTGACATTATTACAGGCGCTGCGCGGGCACACGACCCTCCCATTACGACCGCGGTTCGTCTCGGGAAACAGGCGCTGTATCGCCGGAGTCCGTACCGCGATACCGAACGGGATCGTCGTCAGCGCCCGCCATGCCGCTATTTCCGCCGACGCCGTCTGCCGTATCGCACCATCCGATCAAGAGCGATCGGGACCGCTGTATCCTGCTGAGCGACGCACAATCGACGTTTTCATCCCCTTCAGGCACGAGGGGAAGCAGGAACAGTGCGCGGAAGGGCACGGTTAGTGCGATGACGCTGATTACCCCGCCTCTTCCACCGCGCGGACCCGATCGATGCCGGATGCCGGCGTCTCGGGAGTCGCTGGAGAGAGCCGCGGACTTCCCCCGCCCCGGCGGATTCGGAAGCTGTGTAGTCAGGTGTGCAGGCCGGTGCGCTTTCGGCGCGTAAGCCGCTACCTGCAACGTTCAGATTTTCCCCTCGTGCCCGCGCTTGCAGCCCCCTGTGAGTGCGCGAGACCCTGGAAAACCATTCAGTATGGAAGGAAACTTCTCAAACCGTGTTCGAGAAGTCATCTCGTATAGCCGCGAGGAGGCGATCCGGCTCGGTCACGACTACATCGGAACAGAGCACCTCTTGCTCGGCATCATCCGGGAAGGTGAGGGAATCGCAGTCAAGATTCTCCGCAACCTCGGGTGTGACCTGCTCAAGCTGAAGAAGGCCGTGGAGGATACGGTCCGCAGCACGGGTAATGCCCTGTCAGTGGGAAACATCCCGCTGACGAAGCAGGCCGAAAAAGTGCTCAAAATCACTTACCTGGAGGCCAAGCTCTACAAGAGCGACGTCATCGGCACCGAACATTTGCTGCTGAGTCTGCTGCGCGATAATGAAAATATCGCCGCTCAGATTCTCCAGCAGGGATTTTCGGTTACGTACGACGCCGTTCGGAATGAGCTCGACTCGATCATCAGCGGAAAGGCGTCGTCCAGCACCAGCGGTGGCTCCGGCGGGCGCCTGTCATCGGGATACGGAAAAGAAAGCAGTGGCATGGCAGAGAAGAGCAAGACTCCTGTACTCGACAACTTCGGTCGAGACCTTACGGAACTCGCCGAGGAAGGCGAACTCGACCCCATCATCGGTCGCGAGAAGGAAATTGAACGCGTGGCTCAGGTCCTGAGCCGTCGCAAAAAGAATAATCCGGTCCTCATTGGAGAACCCGGCGTTGGTAAGACCGCCATCGCCGAGGGTCTCGCAATGCGCATCGTGGAGCGCAAAGTCAGTCGCGTTCTCTACGACAAGCGCATTGTGACGCTTGACCTTGCGTCCCTTGTTGCCGGCACGAAGTACCGCGGGCAGTTTGAGGAGCGGATGAAGGCCGTTATGAAGGAGCTCGAAAAGAGCCCCGAGGTCGTACTGTTCATCGACGAGATTCACACGATTGTGGGCGCCGGCGGGGCCTCCGGTAGTCTTGATGCGTCCAACATGTTCAAGCCGGCTCTCGCTCGCGGGGACCTGCAGTGCATCGGTGCGACGACGCTCGATGAGTACCGGCAGAACATTGAAAAGGACGGCGCGCTCGACCGCCGCTTCCAGAAGATCATCGTCGACCCCTCCACTCCGGAGGAGACGATCAACATTCTGGAGAACATCAAGAAGCACTACGAGGCGCACCACAACGTCCAGTACTCCACCGAAGCCATCGAACTCGCGGTGCAGCTCTCCGATCGGTACATCACCGATCGCTTCCTGCCCGACAAGGCCATCGACGTGATGGACGAAGCCGGGGCGCGCGTGCACCTGTCGAACATCAAGGTGCCCCAGGAAATCCTGGACCTCGAGGAGAAGATCGAGGACGTCAAGAAAGAGAAGAACCAGGTCGTCAAGAGCCAGAAGTTTGAGGAAGCCGCTCGTCTCCGGGACAAGGAGAAGACGCTCCAGGAAGAGCTTGAGGACGCGAAAACGGCCTGGGAAGAGAAAGCCGACACGGAGATCCACGACGTCACCACGCAGAACATTGCGGAGGTCGTGGCGATGATGACCGGCATTCCGGTCGATAAAATCTCCGAGCCGGAGAAGAAGAAGCTTCTCCAGATGGAGGAGACGCTCAAGGAGCGCGTCGTCGGACAGGACGAGGCGATTCAGAAGCTCTCCAAGGCAATCCGGCGCACCCGTGCCGGGCTTAAAGACCCGGAGAAG
>JAAAOT010000301.1 GCA_009908725.1 Bacteroidota bacterium
CTGAGCGACGTTTCGGTCGACGGCCTTGTCCCGGATGCGCTACGGGACGGGGATGTTGCCTCCTTTCTCGAGCGATTGCCGGAGCACGACGATCGCATGACCGACATCCTTCGCACGGCCGAGGCAGCCGGCGAAGTGCTGCGCTTCGTCGGGAGTGTGGACCGGGACGGGGAGGCGCACGTGCAGCTTCGCAGCTACCCGCAGGATCACGCGTTTGCCCGCATCAACCACACGGATAACATCGTGCGATTCCAGACGGACCGGTATAGCAAGAATCCTCTCATCGTCCAGGGGCCCGGCGCCGGCCCGCAGGTAACAGCCGCCGGCGTGTTTGCCGACCTGCTTCGCCTCATCGCGTAAGCCGTCCAGTGGCCCACCCCGGCTCGTCTGTAGATCGAGTGCGCAGATCGAGGGCGCGCCGCCGATTAATTCCACGCACCGTCTCTCGTCGATTCTCCGATCCGTCCTGCTCCATGTCGCGATCCCCGTCCCCACCAGCGTCGTCCCTGAACTCGTCGGGTACATCGGAGGTGTGCTCCGTCGACGGGGACGAGGCGACCGTCTACGCGCCGTCATCGATTGGCAACGTGGCCGTTGGCTACGACGTCCTCGGTTGCATCGCGGATGTCGCCGGGGATCGGGTCACGGTTCGGCGCATCGATGAGCCGACCGTTCGCATCGCCGGGATCGAGGGGACGGTGACCGATCTTCCGACGGCGCTGGAACAGAATACAGCGACGGCCGGCCTGTTGCGGATGATTGATGACCTGGGTCTGGATTTCGGTTTCGAGGTCTATCTCCAGAAAGGCATCCCGCTCGGCTCCGGAATGGGCGGATCTGCGGCATCAGCCGTTGGCTCGGCCGTCGCGGCGAATGCGCTTCTGGACGATCCGCTTTCGATCGACCGCGTCTTCGCGTACGCGCTTATCGGCGAGGCCGTTGCCAGCGGCGCCATTCATCCTGACAACGTCGCGCCGTGTCTGTATGGGGGCGTCGTGCTGACGCGATCCGTCGACCCGCCGGATGTGATTCATCTGCCCGTGCCCGAGACGGTGCGGTGCGTTCTCGTACACCCTGACCGGACGGTCGCCACGCGGGATGCACGGGCCCGTCTACCAGAGCGACTCCCGTACGACGACATCGTGCAGCAGACCGCGCACATCGCGGCGTTTGTTGCCGGCTGCTACCGGGGCGACGTGGATCTCATCGGCCGTTCGCTCCGGGACTTCATCGTGGAGCCGTACCGGGCAGAACTCGTCCCGGGTTTCTCGTCGGTGAAACGGGCTGCGATACAGGCAGGCGCGCTGGGCTGCTCGCTGTCCGGTGCCGGTCCGGCCTGCTTTGCCTGGGCTCGGGCCGGCGACGCAGACGACGTGCGCACCGCAATGCTGGACGCCTTCGGCGATCAGGATGTGCCTGCGGAGGCGTGGGTCGTGAAAACGCAGACTCCGGGAGCCCGCCTCGTGTAGGGGGCCGTGGCCGCATGGCCGAAGTCTCGCACAAACCAAGCGCGGGGGCGCACGGTTGGTGATTTTCTTAACGCCTCAGGCTGAAGCTTTCATTTCCCGTTCGGGCCTACGTTGTTTCAGCCGATGTGCGCCAAGGCCGAGTCCGGCGATGGCGAGAAGGGGAAGCCAATCGTCGATGGGGACAGGATCTGGAACCGTGCATTCGTTTGAGACAGCACATGTCTCTTCACATCCAGGTTGCGATGGATCGTTACTGCATTGACCCGGAGGTGGTGTAGGATTGGAGCAACTACCAGCCCATGGGACATTGCATCGACCCATCGGAACAGGGTTGAATGCATTCGAGGGTTGCGTGCTCGAGGGGACATTCGTCGATCTTGAAGGCTGCGTTTGTGTACTTCTGCTATACCGGTGAGAACGGTCGTCTTGTGACGGTTCGGCCCACGACGGCAGACCGCTGCCTCCGGAATCATACTGCGCGACCGCATTGACCGGGTCCCACAGGAAAAGGGTGAGACCGATTATAACCAGCATGGAAAATTTACGCATGGCGGTTTCCTCCAATACCACAGAACCGGGCGTTGACAAAAGGAAACAGCCGTCTCATAGAAAAGATCAACGGCACGTAAGGTAAAAGATGACAGAGTTGTCATCTCCGCGATGATTGGCGGATAATGCCTGCAACCACCACTCGATCTTCACGCTGTCTGATTCTGGGTGGCTTTCGGCTATTGACTTAAAGAAATTCTTAAGGTCCATCGCCTCTCGATACGATCTTTTTCACTCATCTGGCCCGTCGCTCATGACCTCGCTGAGAATCTGGACCGGCACTTTGCCCGCACTGATAGCCGGCGTGCTGACGCTCGCCGTTCTCGCCGGTTGCTCAAATTCTGCTGACGACCGATCGGCGAACGAATCTGCAACGTCTGAGGGCATACCCGGCCCGCCGGACGCCGAGCTCTGCGACCCACAGAACGGTGGTCTGGACCTGCCGGAGGGCTTTTGCGCTGTCGTCGTGGCGGACTCCCTGGGGGAGACGCGCCACCTGGCTGTGCGCGACAACGGTGATCTGTACGCGGCCCTCAGGTCGCCCCGGAACGGACACGGGATGGTGGCCCTCCGTGACACGACCGGCGACCTGAGAGCCGACCGCATTGAGTACTTCGGAGAGAACACGGGGGGGACAGGCATCGGTCTTCGCGACGGCTATCTGTACTTTGGCCCGGACTCAGGAGTCTGGCGCTACGCGATGTCCGAGGATGCCTTTCTGCCGACGGGCGGCAAGGAGGTGATTGTGTCGGGCTTCCCTGAGCAGCGGTCGCACGCCGTCAAGCCGTTCGCCTTCGACGGCGACGACAACGTTTACGTCAACGTGGGCGCACCGTCCAACGCCTGCCAGGAAACGCCACGGTCCGCCGGCTCGCCCGGGCTGGACCCGTGCCCGCAGCTAAACCGGCAGGCCGGGATCTGGCGCTTTCAGGCGGACACCCTCAATCAGACGCAGCAGAAGGACGGCAAGCGGTATGCGACGGGCATCCGCCATGCTGTAGCGATCACGTGGAATGACGCGGTCGACCATCTTTACGTCATGCAGCACGGGCGCGACCAGCTGCATTCACTGTGGCCGGAGCGCTACACCCAGGAAGAGTCTGCCGAGTTGCCCGGGGAGGAGTTCTTGAAA
>JAAAOT010000251.1 GCA_009908725.1 Bacteroidota bacterium
AGGATTGCCGCCGAAGTGAATACGGAGGTCGAAAACATCGGTGCGCGACGTCTGCACACCGTTCTCACGACGCTTCTCGAGGACGTCCTGTTCGACGTCCCGGATCAGTTGAAGCCGGGATCGTCCGTGGTCGTCGACGAAGACATGGTACGCGAGCGATTGAGCTCGATCGCCGCCAGCCGCGACCTCAGCCAGTACATTCTGTAGCACGGTAGACCTTCGACGCAACAGCGCCCCGTCCTCTTCCCTCGGGAAGGCAGGAGCGGGGCGCTTTCTTTTGATATGACCGGGCGCTGGAGCAATGGCGTGTGAGAGCAGTCGGTGGACCGTTCTCGACCGGTCTCGATCGGTCAGAATCCGGCGAAGGTCGAGCGATGATGATCAGTCGTCATCATCATCGTCGTCGTCATCTCCGTCGTCGTCATCGTCGTCCCGGTCATCATCGTCATCGTCGTCGTCCCGGTCATCGTCACCGTCGTCGTCATCATCATCGTGGTAACCGTCCCGATCGTCGTCACGATACCCTTCGATCGAGCGTTCGATGTTGTTTTCGACCAGGTCTTCGAGATCGTCGTCATCGGCTGACCGGGGATCGATCAGGCGACCGTCGGACGTCCGGAACCAGTCGTCGATGCTGACCAGAAACGTGACGTTGACATCGTCTGCTGCTGCGACGTCAATCGGCGGATCGAAGTCGATCTCCTGCTCGCTGTCCACATCTCCGACCCAGGTGAAGTCAACGGCCGACCCGCCGGCAGGCGTCCAGATGCCTTCCACGTAGATGCTCTCGTCCTCTGGCACGTTCGTGGTGAGCGAGGGCGCGTCGTCATCGTCGAGCGGCTCAATCTCAAACTCAACGTCGCTCCACGTGCCGATGGGAAGGGGCGCCGTGAAGGCCGTCAGCGGAGACGGACCGTCCAGGGGCAGGACGATGGCGAACGGACCGCGCTCTACTTCCTCGCAGTCGTCGTCACTTCCATCATCGTCGTCATCGAATCGACAGGCGTCGTCCGAGCCGGCGCGCTCAAACTCAACCTCTTCCAGGATCATCTCCACGCGGATTAATTCGAGCTGATTGCCGTCCGCGTCTGTCACGACGCGTTTCATCGGCGCGGCAGTCGTTCCGGTCGTGAAGGAAACTGACAGATCCGCTTCGGACGATGCGGTCTCCGTTGAGTCGCAGGCCGTCAACGACAGGAGCAGTGCGATCAAAAAGATTGTGAGGGGAAGACGAAACAGCGTATATCGAGGACTTCTCTTTGATACGTACATGGTGGTCTCAGTAGAAATTAGAAGGAATGGGACTCTCCCACCATCGGGGTACCGGGGGCGCGTCGACCGAGCGGTCCGATTGTGCCGTCCGGGAGCGCGGTGTACATTCTAAATTCAACTCCCGTACCGATTCGACTCCCGCGAACCGGTTCCGCATCCAAATGCCGTTTAAGCGCTAAAATGGCGGGTTTTTCCACCAAATCGATCTGATTCTCCCCGTTGTCTTCGTCTCAGAGGAAACACCGTGGCGCGCACCGGGTGTCTCAAATGTGTCTCATCGCGCGGCGGTAGCGCTGTCGCTCCTTTCCCTCCTGCTTTCCCGAATCGGACCGTACATGCGCCTCCGACGGATTCTTCCTTTCACGGTTGCCGCCCTCCTTTTTCTGATTGCTCTGATCGGAAGCGTGGCGGGAACGGCACTGTGGAGAATGCGATCGCTCTTGTTTCGGCCCGACCTTTCGCCTGAAGACATCGCCGGGCCTCTCGACCTCGCTTTCCCCCTCGTGATCGGTCTCACCGTCGTGATCCTGGGCCTCGTGGCCGGTGCAGGCTGGTACGCGGTTTCCACGTCGCGGTCGACCTTCGACAACCTGCTGCGCGCGACGCGACAGATGCGCGATGGAAACCTGGATGTGGACCTCGATCTGAACCGGAACGATGAGTTGGGGGACATCGCCCGGCATCTCGGCGAAATGTCCGAGACGCTTCAGCAGCGAACGGTCTCGCGCAGTTACCTGGACGACGTTCTCGACTCAATGGCAGAAATGCTGTTCGTCGTGGACGAGTCCAACCGCATCGAACACGTCAATCGGGCGGCAGTCGACCGCCTCGGATTCGCCCCCTCCGACCTTCAGGGCCGCTTCCTGGATGATCTACTGATCGGGGATGCCCCGCTGCCCTCGCCCGACGATACCGTATTTCGTCGTACCGGCTCCGTAACGCAGATCGAGCGCCAGATTCAAACCGAAGACGGCGACCATCTGCCGGTTCTCGTGTCGCGATCGCTTCTGCGCGGGTCGCCCGCTAACGCGCCGGACATTGTCTGCGTAGCGCAGGACATCAGCGCACGTAAACGAGCCGAAGAGCAGCTCCGCGACTCGCTCCGCGAAAAGGAGGTCTTGCTTCGAGAAATCCACCACCGGGTCAAAAACAACCTGCAGGTGATCGCGAGCCTGCTGCACGTGCAATCGAAAAAAGTGGAGGACGAGCACGCGAAACGCCTCTTCGCCGAAAGTCAGGACCGGATCCGGTCCATGGCGTTTATCCACGAACGACTGTATCAGTCCGAAGACCTGTCACAGGTCAACTTCAGCGCCTACCTCGACCGGTTGACCGAGCACCTGTATCGCTCCCACGGGGTTGCCCTCCGCGACGTCACCTGCCAGCTCGAGTCGGAAGAGGCTATTCTCGCGGTGGATCGGGCCATTCCCGCGGGACTCATCGTGAACGAACTCGTCTCCAATGCCCTTGAGCACGCCTTCCCGGACGATCAGGGCGGGACGATTACAGTCGCATTCACGACCGAGCACGACCGGGGCTGTCTCCGGATCGCGGACGACGGCGTCGGCCTAGAGGATCCGGATGAGATCGACCGCGAGGCCACGCTCGGCCTCCGATTGGTGAAAGGGCTGATCCGCCAGCTGCGTGGCGACATGACGATCGACGGCAACGGGGGGCTGACCTATCGCATCACCTTTCCGCTGACCGATGAAGAACCGGAGACCGTGTGAGCGCTGCGCCCTTCGGCCCTCCGCCCATCCCCGTTCAAGCCGGTGAGTGCGCCCGGCGGTTTCTCGTACCTCTGCCTCAAAGATTCTCACCGATATGTCAAATACGATGCACGCTGCTGCGCGAGTCCTCATCGTGGAGGACG
>JAAAOT010000158.1 GCA_009908725.1 Bacteroidota bacterium
CGTCACCTGGCCGCTGAGGCCGCCGTCGGACTTAGCGGAGAGGGCACCGGCAACAGCAGGTCCGTTGACAGACACCTCGGCCTTGACCTCGTCGGAAATGATGCCGGTTCCGCTTTCATCAAGCGGCGTCGCCGAGAGGCCGAACTCGCCGGAGGTGAGGAAGTCGTTTTCGACCTGCGTCCCGATCACGACCACCTCATCCACGGGGGGCGCACTGGAATCGTTGGAGTCGCAACCGGAAAACACGAATACGAGAAGCGCGAGGAGCATCGTCCACCGCGCTGGAGAAGTAACGGTATACATCTCTAGTACAGATCTATGAGAATGGGGGGGTTCGCGGCACGCTTCATTTGGCCGCGAAGAGGTAGGTGACGTTCTGTGGTACTGCCCGTCGATGTGTTGAGGCGTAAAAAGCACCAACAACCGGACACGCCACCCGAAAAATCTCCGCCTCCCCAGGTCTCCGGCCTCTGAAACCGGCTACGTCACGGCCTAATGCTGGAATCACCGGGCGGGGCCTGCTACCGATCTCTCGTGAGCCGTGACCTCATTTCCGCCCAGAAAACTCATGTCCGCCTATAGAAAAAGCCCCGAAAGGCGGGGCTTTCTCAAACAGCTCAACACGTGTGGATCGGTGCGATCCCTCGATCCGAGGGCGTATGCCGCTACTTACTTCATCGGGGTCTCGTCTTCCGCCAGCGCGACGTAGCGCCCGATAAATGTGACCGCACGTTCGCCGGCCGCGTCGATCTTGCACTTCAGGTCGAGCCGGGCGCGGCCCCACCGGTCCAGCATGTTCTGGAACCGTTCGATGGTATCGTCATCCGGGCGCTCACAGATGACGGAAATGTTGTCGCGGACCGGTTTGATGTATTCGATGTCCCCCTCCTGGATGATCACCTCGACGCGTCGCTTCATATCCTCGACGGTGTCCTGCACGAGCTGGTGCATCATAGCCCATCCCGTAACGGTGGCGAGCATGCTGAGGCTTCCTCCAAACGCCGTTCCCATGTGATTCGCATTCGGCTTCAGTGGGGCGGAGGCACGGAGCTTCCCGTCCGACTCAGCGGCCAGGGAGAACTCGAGGTGTTTCGTGATCGGCATCTCCTCGACGATCATGGCCTCGAGCTTCTGCATCGCCTCTTGCGACAGAAAAGAATCGGAAAACGACATGGACCGCGCAGGTGGTTCGCTTGGATAAGGCTGGGAAATCGGTCAAAAACGGACGGCTCCAACGTACGTGACTGGATCGCGTTTCTCCGGAAATACGATTTTTACGGCTGCCCGGCCGCGGTCCGGCGACGCCGCCTAATTCATGCGCGGATCGTCGGGGAACGTCGAGAGCAGCGCGTACTCGCCGCCCATTCGTCGCAGCACTTCGCGCCAGAGCTGCTCGACGCCCGGGTCGAACACCAGATCCGGCACGATGGAGGTGGGGATCCAGGCCCCCTCATCAACCTCCTCCTGGAGCTGTCCCGGCGACCATCCGGCATAACCGAGAAAGAAGCGGACGTCGTCGTGCTCCATATCGCCGGTCCGAACGATCGTTTTCAGCGACTCAAAATCCCCGCCCCAGACGACGCCTCCCGTCAGCGTAACGCCTTCCGGCACGTCCTGCGGTCGGCGGTGCACGTAGTGGAGCGTATTTCGCTGAACAGGTCCGCCCAGATGAACCGGCGGGTCGTAGGCGAAAAACTCCTCCATGACGTCGCCGAGCTTCATGTCGAGCGGCCGGTTCAGGATGAGGCCGAAGGTGCCGTTTTCGCCGTGCTCACACAGGAGGATCACCGACCGGTGAAAGTTGGGATCCTGCATCATCGGAGCGGCCACGAGCATCGTACCCGGGGAAAGCGGCGAAGAAGAAGCCATACGGTCAGCGTTGTACTCGGAGCAGACAGAAAGTAAGGGACGGAGCAGCGATTCAGGTCGCCCCAGGTCACGAACGATCCGACGATCGCGGGAGAAAACACCCGGCAAAGGCCGCGCCATCCGTCATCGCCGGACGGAACGGATCTGCCTCTTTAAGACGTCCGGGACGAATCGAACCCGCCGCCGGCATGGGTTGTCGGGCCTGAGTTGTTCACGAGTGCCCGGTGCGCGCCGCACCACCAGTCGGCATCGCGAGTGATGGTGCGAACCGTTACGTCCTGAAAATGCGGAATCAGGGTCACGAGCATGGGCGCGATGTCCGCCCAGCGATCGGCCCGGATCAGGTCTTCAAGCTCACGGGCTGCCGTTTGCGCCCACAGCCACCGGTCGCGAAGCCCTTCTGCACGCTGCCAGTACCCTTTCTCGTCCCACGCATGCGCGCTTTCATCGATGGTGCGGAAGATGCCGTGCAGGTTCCACACCAGGAACGCGACCATGTCCTGTGCTTCCCGGTCGAACCCGCCGGCCAGGTTGCGCTTTGCGAGCAGGCGAAGAACCTCGGCACAGGATCGGCGGTGCTGGTGCCGGCGCTTGGCGGGCGTTGAGCCGGTACGGACGATGCGGCCCATGACGAATTCGGTGCGAGGTGCGGAAAGAAGGCGGGTGACCGACTCGACCGATTGCAATGCTGACGGGTGTCGGTATAACCAAGGTACGCGTCAGTCGGCAACATCCGCAATTGAATCGTTGAGTGCGCCGACATGGCGGCCGTAGATCAGGTGGTCGAAGCGCCGGTCGCCGAACGCGGCCAGTTGCGGGAGACGACCCCACTCCGAGAAGCCATACTGTGTCAGGAGCCCGATGCTGGGGCGATTGCCCTCGAGCAGAACCGCAATCACAGTGTCAAAGCCGAGATCCGGCGCCGTCTCTAGCGCACGGTCCATCAGCGCCGATGCCAGTCCGTTTCGTCGATGGCGAACATCTACGTAGTAACTGATCTCGGTTGCCTTTCTCAGCGCGGCCCGCCCGGCGCGGTATGGACTCAGGCTGCACCACGCGGCGACATCTCCCTTCCGCTCGGCAACCCAGATGGGGTGGGCGTCCGCCTCGTGCCGGTCGAACCAAGCGCGGCGGTCCGCGACGGTAAGCGGCTCACGAAAAGCCGTCACGGGCTGGTTGCCTTCGCCCTCCCCCTGGCGGATTGCCTGGTTGTAGATCCGGACGATGGCGGGAAGGTCGGACGAGCAGGCAATTCTGAGCTGCATAAGGTAGTCGCTGAAAGAGAATGACGTTGTACGCGATAGCCAACCGATCGATGGATCGGACGGCCGTTCGTTCCAATGTGCCAGGGCCTTCACAATCAGGATACACCGATAACAGCCCGGTCACAACCACCTCGCGCCGGCGGCGCGTTACGGAGATACTATACCTCGACGTCCCTGCCCTTCTCCTCACCTGTGTGACCTCACCATGACTTTCCCCGCACCAACGCTCCGCGCCTTCGCTGCGCTCTTGCTTCTGGCCGTGCTCCCGCTGGCCGGCTGCGATAGCAGCGACTCCGGCATGGACGAAGAGCCGCTCCGCCAGGTCAGCTATCCGCTCGCCGCTCAGTCGAACTCCGGGGCCATTCCCTCGGGCGTCGACGGAACGGTGACCTTCTGGGAGCTCAGCGACTCGCAGACGCTCGTCACGCTCGAACTGACGGACGGTGCCACGGGCGCCGACGTCTCCCACCCCGCTCACATTCATCAGAACAGCGCGTCCGAATCCGGACCGATCGAGTTCTACCTGTCGCCGATCGACGGTAGCGGCGGCGGAGGTACGAGCGCGCGCGTCATCGACGCGTCGTTCGATACACTCGCTGACTTCGACGGCTACGTCAACATCCACGAAAGCGTTGCGAACCTCAGCACCATCGTCTCGCAGGGCAACATCGGTGCGAATGCCGATGCCACGGTCACGGAGGGCCTCGACCTTGTGGAGGGCGGCGGCCAGACCCTTACGTACGACCTCGGCGCCAACCAGAACAATGGCAACGCAGCGCCGAGCGGCATCGCCGGAGAGGTCACCTTCCGAGAGGTGACGACCGACCTGACGCTCGTGACGCTGTCGCTTGACATCAGCGGTGCGACGGGAGCGAGCGTGTCCCATCCTGCCCACATCCACGACAACGACGCCTCGACGGGCGGTCCGATCGCCATCTACCTGAGCCCGATCGACGGCTCGGACCCCGCCGCGAAGAGTGCCAAGCTCGTAAACCGGCCGATCGGTGAGCTCGAGACCTACGATGGGTACGTGAACATCCACGAGAGCCTGGCCAACCTCGGCGCCGTTGTCTCCCAGGGTAACATCGGTGCAAACGCATCGGCGGCCTCGGGAGGGGGCGATGATGACGGTGATAGCGGCAATGGAGGCGGCGGCCGCTACTAGGCTAAAGCACACATTCCGCCTGTTGTATCGCGTCCCGTCGGGTGCCCGGCGGGACGTGTTTTATGTGCCACCCTCGGTCTGAGAGCGATCAGGCCGCTGCGAGACGACGGACCGTTTCCCCGCTCTGCTTACTTCCGGAAGCGCCGGACCCACGGGTCGAGTTCGGAGAAACCGAGCAGGTAGGCAAGACCCAAGTAGGTGCCGGCGTAGACGCCGCCGACCGCAACCGCGAGGAGAATGAGCGGCGCACCCGGAATCCACCACCAGACTCCGAAGGCCGGTAGGAGGGCGACGATGGCGAGGAGGCTCATCCAAAGGATACGAGCCCACGGGACGCGAACGGGGAGCTCTCGCTTAAGGGCCCGGAGAAGTCCGCCCAGTTCCAGCCAGGCGGCGACGGACGCGCCTGCCCCCAGTCCCATCGCTCCGAGCGACAGCGTCCGACTCTCGAAGACGATCCCGGTGACCCCCGGCACGGTAAACTCGCGGAACCAGAAGATGGCCGGAAAGGCGACGGCCACCGATACCACAACGCGCACGACCGCCAGCCGGGCCGGGGTTGCCGTGTTGCCGATTGCGTAGAAGGCGTTCTGCAGGAGACGCGACATGCTCGTCGCGAGAATACCGATCGTGTAGGATACGAGAGTGAAGTACACGAGCCATTGATCCTGAACGCCAAACTGCCCCGTTCGCAGCAGCGCCCCGACCACGAGATAGCCCAGGGCCAGGTAGCCGATGACGGTCGGTACCGTCAGGAAAGCGAGCTGTCCGAGCGACCGTCTCAGTCGGTCTACGAACGCGTTGACGCGATCGCCGGTGAGACGCGAGAGCTCCGGAAGCTCGGCGGCCGTCACAGAGATACCGAAGAGGCTGATCGGCAACATGTAGAGGAGCAGGCCGAAGCGGAGGGCGCTGAGCCCCCCGGCCAAGAGATACGCCGACCCCAGGACCTGATCCACGAACGCGGACACCTGCGCCACACCGCGCCCGGCGATAACGGGGCCCACCGCGCGGATGGCATCGCGGACACCCTCCACCCGCGTGGAAAACGAGAACGAAAACGACGGCATCGCCTGTGCAACGAACGGAAGCTGCACCCCGAACTGGAGCACGCCCCCGGCAAAGGCCCCGCCGCATCCGATCAGTAAGAGGTACGAGAGCGTGTCGGTATCGTATCCGGTCGGAAGAAAGCCTCCGGCCGCGTACAACGCACCACCCGCAAGGGCGGCCATGATCGCCACGTTCCAGAGGACAGGCGCGACGTAGGGCACGAAGAACCGGCGATGGCTATTCAGCACGCCGAGCGCCCAGGCCGAGAGGACAAGCACCCCCGTCATCGGGAAGATGAGCTTGATCCCCTGCACGGAGAGAGCGAACCGGTCCACATCGAGCGTTCCGGCGGCCACCTTGGCGGCGTCGTCGAGGAAGCCCGGAGCGGATACCGCAACGATCGGTTCGGCGAAGACGATGCCGAGCGCCGCGATGATGGATGCGGTGGCAAGGAGCAGCCCGAAAATGGCCCCGGCAAATCTTCCGGCGACGTCGTACCGCTCTTGCTCGATGAGCCGGCTGTAGGTCGGGATAAAGGCCGCCGAAATGGTGCCTTCACCGAGCAGGTTCTGCAGAATGTTGGGCACGCGGAAGACCACCGTCCAGACATCCATGACGGCGCTCACGCCGAAGAAGTAGGCGAGGACGCGCTCACGGAGGAGGCCGGTGACGCGGCTGGTCAGAATGCCCCCGGCGACCAGCGACGCGCCCCCCGACGAGACCTCGTTGTTGGGCGATGCCGCGCTGTCGGACGGCGACGAAGATGCACCGGCAGCCGGTTCCTCCGCCTCCGCCCCGGACGCCTGCTGCGACGGGTCGGGCCGATCGGCGGATTCGGAGGACGACATAGGCGAGGGGAGGTGCGCAGGAGATGAACGAACGCTAACCTAACGCCGGCAGGCGACGGCGTCAATCGACAATGTTAGCCGGCAGGTTAAGGGAACGGATCGCAGATCGGGAATTGGGGATCGGGAATGGTGTGCAATCCTGGGAGGCGGCGTGTGCAGCATCGGCCCACACGGTTTGGCGTGACCACGGATCGGCGCACGGAAAGCTACGGATAATCAATCCAACAGACGCCCACACGACGAACTCCCGCCGTACGTCCCTTCCCCCATTCACCACTCACTCATTCCCACTTTCGCCATTCGCCATTCACTCATTCGCCACTCACTCATTCCTTTTCAAAAAATACCGGACGGCGAGGTGATAGCCGCGCGTACCGAGGCCGCTGATCTGCCCGATGCAAACGGGTGCGATGCGTGAGGTCCGCCGGAAGTCTTCCCGGGCATGAACGTTCGAGAGATGGACTTCCACGACCGGCACATCAATCGACGCGACGGCGTCCCGGAGGGCGACGGAAGTGTGCGTGTAGCCGCCCGGATTGAACACGACGCCGTTGAGCTCGCGCCGGTGGGCGGTGTGGAGATGGTCGATCAGGGCGCCTTCGCCATTCTCCTGTCGAAACGAAAAGTCAACGTCGGGGAAGGCCGACCGGAGGCCCGACTCGACGTCATCCAGCGTCTCGTGGCCGTACACATCGGGTTCGCGCGTCCCGAGGAGGTTGAGGTTCGGTCCATTCAGTACGAGCAGCTTCACGATGTCTATCGGGTCGGGTGGATGAAGGGCAGGCGGGTACCTTCGGGCGAACGGCCACGAGCTACGGGTCAGGGCACCGGGACGTGGATCTTCAGGCCGTCGTAGCCGAGGTGGATGTCGCCCGGCAGGCGGTCTTCCTGTTCGGCGTGCAGGACGTTGTGCGTCATGTGAATAAAGTACGTCTGCCGCGCGCCAATCGCCCGGGCCACCTCCACGGCCTGATCGAACGAGAAGTGGGTTGGATGCGGGCTCGGGCGGAGGGCGTCGAGGACGAGCGTGTCGAGGCCGGCGAGCCGGTCGAGGCTGGTATCGGGGATCCGGTTGACGTCCGTGAGATAGGCAAATCCGCCGACCCTGTATCCGTACACCGGCATGCTCCCGTGATAGAGAAGGATGGGATCGACGGCCACCTGCGCGTCGCGGCGGGGAAGCTCGGCGGGATCGGTTCCGCGTGGTAGCGGCGGCTGCCGGGTGGGCACGTAGAACGTGTCTTCGACCGAGCACAGCGAGAGATCGGCCGCACCGGGATACGGATTGCTGCCAAAGACGTAGTCGTACTTGTCCGTTAACGCCCGGACGGTCGCCGGGTGGCCGAAGCACGGCATGGGGCGGCGGTTCCAGAAAAAGAACGGCCGCAGATCGTCGAGCCCGGCGATGTGGTCGAAGTGGTGGTGCGTGTACAGCACCGCATCGACGCGCGTCAGGTCTTCCCGGAGCATCTGCGCGCGAAAGTCCGGGCCGGTGTCGATCAGCAGGGTGACGTCGCCCGTATCGATATAGCAGGCGCAGCGCGTCCGTGTGTCGCGAGGATCGTCAGAACGGCACACCTCGCAGTCGCAGCCGATCACCGGAACGCCTGTGGACGTGCCCGTTCCCAGCAGCGTAACGGTGAAATCATCCGGCATGCGGCACCTCCCCGGCCTCATCCGGTGCTTCCACCTCTGCCGTTCCTTGCCCATCTGGCCCTGCGCCATCGTCCGCGTCGGTGCCGTTGTCGGCGGTACCGTCTGCCGCTTCCCGCGCGTCGAGCTGGTCCCAGGCGTCCTCGAGCGCGTCCCGGACGGCCGGTTTCAGGTAGATCGTATCGATCGGGGCATCGCGGAGGCTGTCTGCGAGGACGACAAGCTGCACGTCCGGAATGTGCCGCTTGTTGAGCATGATGATCGCCTCCCCGTCGATCATGCAGACCCCGCCGCGAAAATTGCCTTTCTCCCGGCGCACGACGTAGCCAAGCTGTTCGGCCGCCTGTTCGAGCTCTTCAAGAACGGTGGTGGTCTTCATTCGGTCGATCGATCCATCTCGAAAAACGATACGTCGGTCTGCGACCGGGCACTGGCGGTTCGGGCAAGTGTGCATGCCCCGGGCAGGCCGGACGGGCCCATGCCCCGGGCAGGCCGAGGTCGGTGACACGTCCCGGAGGATAGCACGATTATCCGCCGGCGGGTCCGCAGAACGGAAACGGCGTTACGCTTCCTCCAGCACAGACCCGGTGCGCGTGTCCACGAAGCGGTAGTCGAGCGGCGACATCGTAGGGTCCGATTCGATGTGGACCCGCACGTAGTACTTCATGAACCACTTCGTCTGGTAGCTCGGAACCGGCCGGTGCAGGAAGGCTGCTGTGAACGGGTGGACGTGAAGCGTGACAGCCCGGCGGTCGCTACGATGGGATTCCACCCATTTCTCGATGGAATGCACAACCTGCTCCGGGTCCACCGCAACGCCATCGCCCGACGACGTGGGTGCGGGCTTGGATCCGGCGTCGGACGATTTCGCCGCGTTGCGGGCTTTCTCTTCCGCCTGTTTAGCACGTTTCTCGGCTTCGCGGGCCTCGCGCTGGTAGTGCTTCAGCTTATCGCGCAGGCTCTGCAGCTCCGACTCGTCCGGGCCGCTGCTGTCGTCTGCCTTCTGGCGGAGTTTCTCGATCTCGCGCTCCTTCTGCTTGACCGCCTGGCGGCTTTCCTCCAGCTGCATTTCCACGCGCTGAAGCTTCCGTTCGACGCGACGGTTGTCCCCGTCGTCGTCCGACCGGCTGTCGTCCGAGGACGACTCGCCGTTGGCCGATGAAAACGCCGTCGTAAGGCTGGGACGGAGGCGCTGGCGCGTGATTTCGACCAGCCCAAAGTCGCTCATCGGAAGGACCTTGGTGACCGCGCGGTCGTCCTTGAAGCCTTTCTTGATCTCGTCGTAGACCTTCTTGCGGTCTTTCTCATCCCGGAGGTCGATGAAGTCGACCACGATAATGCCGCCCAGATCGCGCAGGCGAATCTGACGGACGATGACGCGCGCTGCCTCCAGGTTGACGTCCAGGGAGTTCTGCGACTGCGACTTCCCGCGACCTGACCTTCCGGAGTTCACGTCGATGACGTGCATCGCCTCGGTCCGCTCGATGAAGAGGTAGCCGCCGGACGGCAGCTCGACGCGGTCCTTGAACGCGCGATCGGCTCCGCGCTGAATGTTCGCCGCTTCGAAGACGGGGTCTTTGTTGTCGTCGTGAAGCTCGACGCGGTCGACCATCTTAGGCGCGACGGCACGTACGTAGCTCCGGATGCTGTGGAAGAGCGGCTTGTGATCGACCAGGATGCGGTCGTAGTCGTCCGAGAACTGATCGCGGATGATGGACGAGGCCATATCCACATCCTCATGAACGAGCGCCGGGGCGTCGACCGACGGTAGCTTTTCTTCCGCGCGACGCCAGCGCTCCATCAGCAGCTTCAGATCTTTGTCCAGCGACTTCGCATCGCGCCCTTCGGCGACGGTCCGGACGATGACGCCGAAGCCTTCCGGGACGAGGCTCGATGCCAACGCCTTGAGGCGGCGTCGCTCCTTCTCCTCCGTGATCTTGCGAGATACCGCGACGTACCGCTGAAGGGGAACGAGAACGAGGAAGCGCCCCGCGAGGGAGAGGTCGGTCGAAATCCGACTTCCTTTGTTGGAGATGGGCTCCTTCGTTACCTGGACCAGGATTTCCTGCCCCCGACGGAGGTCGGGCCGGTTGCCCTCCTGCTTCTCGAGGTCGACACGTTCGACGCGCGGTTCGTCGGCGTCGAGGAATTCAACAAGCGCTCCGAGATTGTCGGACAGGTCGGAGAAGTGAAGAAAAGCGTCCTGCTCCTGGCCGATGTCGACGAAGGCGGCCTGGATGCTGGGCATCACCTTTCGGATCCGCCCCAGGTACATGTTGCCGATGGTGCGCTTGTTTTCGGCGTTTTCGATGTAAAGCTCGGCCAGCTTGCCGTCTTCGACGATGGCGATGCGGGTCCGGCTTTCTTCTACGTTTACAACAATTTCTTTCGACATATAGGGGTTGAATGTGTGCCGTTTTCCCCTGCCAGTCCTGGGGATACCCCGGACGCACGACACCCTCTATCCGGGCGAACCGAAGAATCGATCCGCCGGGACGTAGGCCTCCGGACCACCTGCGAAGCAGCGCAGGGGACGCAGTCGGCGCGATCGGGCCCGATCGGGCGGACGATCACGGACACGGCCATCGGTCGAAGGTCGAAGCGAGATGTCAATGGGTCGGGGTTGGCGCGCGCCAGTGTCCGAAGATGCCCGGGCGAGGGACCTGGCGACGCGATGCAAAGGTCGCAGCAGGCAAGCCGGGCGCGGACAGGGCGCGGAGCCGTGCGCGCCGGGGGCGATCGAAGAGACGACCGCAGGCTGCGCAGGCAGAACAAGCAGGAAGGGTGCCGGTCGGGGCAGGCGGTCACGCATCACGCCAGTCCGGGTCGGCGGCGAGCGGCGCCAGAGGCGCTTCGTCGGTCGTCCGGGACGCGGCAGGACGGTGAATTACTGCTCCGGAAACAGGGCAGGCACGGATTCGCTCGTGAGCATGTCAGGTTCGAGGTTGCCGCAGAGAGGCGAGAAGGCGAAATGAATGCACCTGATCTCGTGTGCTGCAGGAAACGGGGCCGCGCTACTGCCGTGCAGAGCGACCGGCCACGCACTTCGTCAGCACATCCATCACGTCGGCGCGTGCTCGACATGCAGCACGATCCACGCAGAGCGTCGATCGCCGGGGCATGCGAAGCCGCCGAATACAGGCACCTGCCTTAAGCAACTGCCTGCCTGCCTGCGGATGCGGGCAGGTGACGGAGAATCCCTCTCACCCCGAACGCAGGTACAACACGCCGGGGATCGATAGCGGCGATGGGTACTGGATATCGCCTGTTGCCCCAAAATGATCCCAATGCTTTCACAAACGATTCCCGCAGGATCGAGCGATCGACGCGTGCCGACGCACTGAACCGGCTGTGAGCCACGACTGTGAGCCACGACACCGGCACGGAGGCATCCTCCGATTCGATTAAATCAAAATTCTTGCATGTCGGACGGCAGGATTACGTATTATTGCATCGAGATCAATGGATCGCCCGCCGGGCATCCCCGTTTTCGAAACTACCGACTCGGTAAGGCTTTAGCAGTGATGCCGGCAGTCCACCTCTTTCAAGCGACAGGGTGATACTCGTCGGCAGATCCGGAAGCGGTTGCTTCATTCCCCGGTCGGGCCCGTCGCGACTCCCGGCTCGGACGACTCCGGCGGCATACGGACCGCCCCGGATCGTGATCTCTTCGCATCATGCCTCCGACGCAACGCATCTCCGGCGCGACCGGATGCGGCCCGTGCCCCCTGTCGGTCAGGGAGAACGGATGACGGAGCGGCACCCCGGCGGCGAGTCAAGGCGCCTTCTCGACGCGCCCATCCTCGCTGCCCTTCTGCAGCACCTGTTCTTTGCATCCACCTGAATCTCCGCTACGGAAGCTCCCGGGGCACGCATGGCGCCGCCACGGTCAGAGCTTTCCCGTGCAGCATCCCGCCCGTGTCGCGGCTGGGGTCATAGCATCATGTTCACGGAACGACATCTCGAACCTACGGCGCTCCACGAATGGCGTCGACCCGCTCGTTCCCCCAGCCGCCCGCTCCCGGTTCTCTGCACGGCCGAACGCATCGGTACCGAACCCACGAATTGCACGACCTGACATGGCAGACCAAGACGCAGTCAAAGAAAAAGACGCTCCCATCAAAGCTCCCGGCCTCAAAGGGGTCGTTGCGCTCGAATCCGAGCTGTCGTCAATCGACGGTGAGAAAGGGGAGCTGATCTACCGCGGATACACCATCGAGGACCTCGCCGAGCACGCGACCTACGAGGAGGTGGTGTACCTTATGTGGAATGGCGAGCTGCCGACGGCGTCTGAACTGGAAGCTCTTCAAAGTCGCCTTCGGGCCAACCGCGCGCTGCCGGACGAGGTACTGAACATTCTGCGTAACGCGCCGGCCTCCGCACACCCGATGGCCGTTCTCCGCACAGCCGTCTCCGCGCTCAGCTTCTTTGACGATGAAGCGGAGGTCATGGAAGAAGAGGCGAACCGGCGGAAGGCGACGCGTCTTCTGGCCGCCATGCCGACTATTATCGCCGCGTTCGATCGCCTCCGGAAGGACCAGGAGCCGGTCGCCCCGCTTGATGAGGGGTCGATGGCCTACAATCTCCTCTACATGCTGAACGGAGAGAAGCCGGGGGAAGCCGCCGAGCGGACGTTCGACGTGTGCCTGGTCCTCCACGCCGACCACGGGCTGAACGCGTCCACCTTCACGAGCCGCGTCATCGGCTCCACGCTGTCGGACATGTACTCGGCCGTCAGCGGAGCGATCAGCGCGCTGAAGGGACCACTCCACGGCGGCGCCAACCGCGAGGTCATGCGCATGTTGCTCGACATCGACGAGAAGGGAGCCGACCCGGCGGAATACGTCCGCGAGCGCCTCGCCAACAAGGAGAAGGTAATGGGCTTCGGGCACCGCGTCTACACGACGATGGATCCCCGCGCCGCCATCCTCCGCGACATGGTCGAGGACCTCAGCGAGGAGAAAAACCAGCGGAAGTGGTACGACTACAGCCTTGCGATCATGAACACCATGATCGGAGACAAAGACATTAACCCGAACGTGGACTTCTTCTCCGCGTCCACCTACTACATGCTCGGGCTCGACCCCGACCTGTTCACGCCGATTTTCGCGCTCAGCCGCACGGCTGGGTGGACGGCGCACCTGCTCGAGCAGTGGTCCGACAATCGCCTCATCCGTCCGCGCGCCGAATACGTCGGACCGAAAGGCAAAACGTTCGTCCCGGTGAAGGACCGCTAACTCGGCAGGCGGATTCGCGCGAAGGTGTGGCAGTGCGTCTGGACCGCGGTTGCATGGTCCCAAACCGATAGAAACATCCGGCGCGGAGACGCTTCCGTGACCGTCCGGTAACCGGGCCGTCTCAACCGCGGTTTTCAGCCGTTCTGCCGCCTTTTCGTTGAAACCTTCCGTGACACCACGTCATACGACAGTCACACATGTGACGGCCGCTTTCTACCCCGGAAACCGGTCTCTTGATCTGCATCACCCAATCCCATCTTTCTCATGGCCGTCGAAACCGCAGAACGCCCTGCGGCGCAAGCCACGCAGCCGTCCGCCGTCGAAGATTCCGGGCGCTTCCAGCGCTATCGCATCCGAACCGGCATGTTCGCCTGGATGATGCACCGCCTCACCGGCGTCGGGCTTGTCGTCTACCTGATCATTCACGTCTGGGGCCTGAAGTCGCTAACGGACCCCACCGCTTTTAACGCGCTGATCGCGAAGTATCACGCTCCGATCTACAAAGTTGGAGAGTTCGGCCTGCTCGTTGCCGTGGTGTACCACGCAATGAACGGTCTACGAATCGTTCTCATCGACTTTCTCGGCTGGAGCCCGAAGCAGAAGAAGTTGTTCGTCGTGCTCGGTATCGTCGCTCTCGTCTTGATTGCCGTTGGCGGGTATCCGTCGATCTATTCGCTTCTTGCGCACTACGGCGCCGTGTAGATCGTCGCCGCGCTACCTGCCCCTGCCTGCTCCAACTGCCCAGTCTTTTGCATCATGGCATCCTCCAAGTCGAACGCCGTCAACTGGTTTTTGCACCGCATCACGGGGACGTTCCTCGTGTTCATGCTCATCACCCACTTCTGGGTTCAGCACTACGATCACAGCGTCGCGTCCGTGACCACGGACGTGGTGGCTCAGGAGGGCGAACTGCCGACCTACTCCGATGAGGCCGCTGCCGGCGTGAAAGCGAAATTCGGTGCGGATGCCGAAGTGACGCCGTACAACGTTGTCATGCAGCGGCTCGCCGACCCGGTCTACGCCGTGCTCTGGAAAGGATTCAACATCCTCTTCCTCATCGTCGCCCTGCACCACGGGTTTTACGGCCTGAACAACGTCCTCACGGATTACATCCGAAATCCCCTCGGACGCGTCATGGCACGCGTCTTATCGTGGTCGGTTGCCCTCGTGCTGCTCATTATCGGCCTCTATTCGGTCATCACGGCCGGCTGGTGATTCGCCCGCCGAACCGCTCGGTCCCCTGCCTCTCGCGCTCGTGCCCGTCCCCAACGGCCGCGACGCGCCCGGCCCCGACCCGGCACGCCGACCCGCACCTTCTGCCCTCCCCTGATCATTCGCACCCACTCACGTTATGACTTTCACGCACGACGTTGTCGTCGTCGGAGCTGGAGGCTCAGGACTGATGTCCGCTCTATATGCCCGTGAGGGCGGAGCGGACGTCGCCGTCGTCTCGAAGCTGCATCCCCTACGCTCGCACACCGGCGCCGCCCAGGGCGGAATCGGTGCGGCTCTCGGTAACGAGGAGGAAGACCACTGGCTGTGGCACGCCTTCGATACTGTGAAGGGAAGTGACTACCTCGGCGACCAGGACGCGATCGAGGCGCTCTGCAAAGACGCTCCTCGGACGGTCTACGAACTCGAACACTATGGCGTGCCCTTCAGCCGAAATAAGGAGGGCAAGATCTCCCAGCGGCGCTTCGGCGGCCACACCCGTAACTTCGGCGAAGCCCCTGTCCGGCGCGCTTGCCACGCGGCAGACCGTACCGGCCACACGATCCTGCACACGCTGTACGACCAGTGCACGAAGCAGGGCGTCCGCTTCTACGACGAGTTTCAGGTCCTCGACCTGATCCTCGGCGAAGACGGCGAAGCGGTCGGCGTCGTGGCCTACGAGATCCTGACGGGTGAAATCCACACCTTCCATGCGAAGATCGTTTGCTTCGCGACGGGCGGCTACGGCCGGGCGTTCAAAACGACGTCCAACGCCCACGCAGGCACCGGCGACGGCATGTCGATCATGATGCGGAAAGGCATCCCGCTGGAAGACATGGAGTTCGTTCAGTTCCATCCCACCGGGCTGTATCGCCTCGGCATTCTGATTACCGAGGGGGCTCGCGGTGAGGGTGGCATCCTTCGAAACTCGGAGGGCGAACGGTTCATGGAGCGCTACGCCCCGACGGTGAAAGACCTGGCGCCGCGCGACATGGTCAGCCAGTGCATCTTCAAGGAAATCCGCGAAGGCCGCGGGGTGAAGGGCAAAGACTACGTCCACCTCGACCTGACGCATGTCGGCGACGCCGTTCTCGACAAGAAGCTTCCGGAGATCTCGGAGTTCTCACGTACCTACATGGGCGTGAATCCGAAAGAGGAGCCGATCCCGGTTGCCCCGACCTGCCACTACGCGATGGGCGGCATTCCGACGAACGCAGACGGCCAGGTGGAGGACGGATCCCGCGGCAGCACGGTCCCCGGCCTCTACGCCGTCGGCGAATGCGGCTGCGTGAGCGTGCACGGCGCCAACCGACTCGGCACCAACTCGCTCATCGACCTCGTTGTGTTCGGCCGTCGTGCCGGCATGGCGATGGCCGAGGAGATCGGCGAAGGCCGTTCGCACTCCCCGATGCCGGAGAACCCGGAAGAGTGGACGCGCAACGAGCTCGACCGCCTCATGTCCGTGACGCGCGACGAAGGCGAGCCGATCGTGAAGGTGCGCAACGACCTGCAGGAGACGATGATGGACAACGTCTCGGTCTTCCGCAATGACGAAACGCTTTCGACTGCCCTCGAGGATCTTCAGGAGATCCGGGAGCGCGCGAAAAACGTCGTGGTGGACGACAAAGGCAAGCAGTTCAACACCGACCTCATGGACGCGATCGAGGTCGGCTTCATGGTCGACTACGCGGAGGCCATCGCCGCCTCGGCGCATCGCCGAACGGAGAGCCGCGGAGCGCACTCGCGTGAGGACTACCAGAACCGTAACGACGACGAATGGCTTAAGCACACGCTGTTCTACAGCGAGTGCGACGGCAACTACGAGTTCGCCGAGAAGGATGTCGTCATCACGCGCTTCGAACCGAAGGAGCGGAAGTACTAGCACGTGTCGAATGGCGGATTTCGGTGTCGGCGCAGCCTGCTTCGCGCAGCGCGCGCCGGCCCGGCAACCGCACCCGACACCGGTATTCGACATTGAATTTCGACAATTGGTATGGATCTGACCGTCAAAATCAAGCGCTATAATCCGGAGAAGGATGACGCGCCGCACTGGGAATCATACGAGGTTCCCGCCGATCCGCTCGATAGCGCACTCGCGCTGCTGCTTCACGTGAAGTGGCACATCGACGGTACGCTTTCGCTCCGCAAAAGCTGCGCCCATGGCATCTGCGGCTCCGACGCCATGCAGATCAACGGCGAGAACAAGCTCGCCTGCTCGGTGCTGGTGAAGGACCTGGTGGACGACAGCGGCGAAACCGTCACGTTCGCCCCCCTCCCTTCCGCGCCGGTCATCAAGGATCTCGTCATTGACCAGAGCCGCTTCTTCGAGAAGTATCGCTCGGTCAAGCCCTGGCTCATCAACGACACGCCGGAGCCGGAACGGGAACGGCCGCAGAGCCCCGAAGAGCACGAGATCATCGAGGACGCCACGAAGTGCATCATGTGCGGCGCCTGCACCCACGCGTGCCCCTCGACCTGGGCCGACCCGGACTATCTCGGTCCCGCCGCGATGCTCAAAGCATACCGGTACACATTCGACACGCGCGATGACGGCACGGAGGAGCGCCTCGACATCGTGGATTCGCCGGACGGCCTCTGGAAGTGCTACACCATCTTCAACTGCAACCAGGCCTGCCCGAAAGAAATCGACATCACACGCTGGCTCTCCGCGCTCAAGCGCCGCGCCGTCACATCCAGTGCGTCGACCGCTGCCTGACCAACCGTTGCGCTCGACGTCGTACGACGCCACAGCAACGCCCCGCTTTCCATGACGGAAGGCGGGGCGTTTTGCATGCAACGGGACGTTACCTGCGGCGATCAGCCGCCGACCAGCAGGATCACGCCCGCAACGATCGCGAGGACGGCCATGATCAACCCGTCATACGCGAACGACAGGTCCAGCAAATCGATCAGCCCATACAGCACAAGCCAGACTCCAAGAAATTTCAGGCCAAGAGAACGCGTAGAGCTCGACATCGGCAGAAGGGGGTGGTGAAAAGAGAGACGTTACACGACCGCGAGAGCCGCTGCCTGCAACGTACGAAACGGAAAGGGAAAGATTGGGGGGAGAGGGAGAAAGGGGGAAAGGGGGAAGGGGCGGTGAGGTTTGGGGGTGTGAACCGCTTACCTACACACCTTAACACCTTAACACCTTAACACCTCAACACCTTAACACCTTAACACCTCCAACCGTAAACTACCGTGTGCTCGCGAGTTGGCCGTTGGCGTTGCTGTGGTCGGAGGCGTCGGCCGTGGGTAGCGTGGGCACGGCAACGGGTCGCGT
>JAAAOT010000196.1 GCA_009908725.1 Bacteroidota bacterium
ATCGCGACAAGGAAGGACTCGGGCACGGGAAAGGATACAAGTACCCGCACGCCTACCGGGAGCACTACACTCCGCAGCAGTACCTGCCGGACGAGATGCAGGGTCTGTACTTTTACCAGCCCACCGGACAGGGATACGAGGAAACGGTTGCCGAACGGCTCGCCGAATGGCGCGACCGCGACGCCGCCGAAGAGATCACAAAGCGAGCGCACCGCTACGCGGAGGAGAAGGATACGTCGTAGGTCGTGGGTGGTGGGTTGGATTGCTCGACAGAGGTTCTCGCTTAGCATCCCCGTCATAAATCCATCCCACAAACAACCCACAACCGACAACCCACGAAAAACAAAACGCGCCCCCGCCGGAGCGGAGGCGCGCATCGGTGCTATCAAGCATCGGGGATGCTTTTCAAGTCATACTTTAAAACAGGAGTCCGGCGGAGATGCCGAACGTGCCCGGTCTTCACGGACGGCGTGGGGTCGGACTCGTCGATGATGTTCGTGAGACCGAGGTCGTACCGGACGTCGATCATGACCGTGCCGAATCCGGCAGTGATATCTACGCCAGCACCGAAGACACCACTGATCTCCGTGTCCTTAAACTGGTCGGTATCTCCGGAGATGTTCACTTCTGAGCCGCTGGCTTCGGCGTTTTCACTCGCTTTGACGCCGACGGCAGGGCCGATGCTGACGTGCGGACTGATCGGGCCGGTAACCGGAATCTGCAGTTTTGCAAGCGCATTGACCTGAATGTAGTTCGCCGTCAGGGTGAAGGTGTTTTCGCCCTCAGACAGCTCGTACCCCTTCTGCGTGTAGAGAAGTTCGGGCTGGAAGGCGAGCGGTCCGGCCGGATCGACCAACAGGACCACGCCCGCATGTAGTCCCGTCGTGCCTTCGACGTTGTCTGGGACGTCGTCCCCGCGGAGGTTGGCGAAGTTCACGCCGGCACGAACACCCGGTTTCACGTCAAGCTGCGCGAGCACAGGTGTCGAACCGATCAGGAGAAGGAAAAGGGCGAAAACAGTTGCTTTGCGTATCATAAAATCGATCAAGTTGAGGAAACGGGTCGTGAAAAACACAGTCCGAAGAAGCGAGGAGCCGCAGTCGTGACAGCGCCTGCGCCGGCCGGTCGATTGCGCGGATCAAAGATATCGTAACCTGCACATTGCACCTGTCATCGTCAATCATATACGATCTTTATACCTTGACGATGTGGTAAATGGGTATGTGCCTCGCAAGAGACACGTAGCACCGACCTGCATCCGTTTGCCTGTACGCCGGACGGGCGTTTCCGGTGACCGGAGGTCGATGTCCCGAATCACCGAACTCGAGCGTTCCGGTGAACCGTGTAGAGACGGCGGCACTTGAGTCTCCGCCTGTCTTCGCATATCCTCCATCAGCCCGAAACAGGAAGCGGGCGACGGCCTCTCGCGCACATTTGCCTCCACCACCCCTCCACCTCTGCATGGACACGTTGCTCCACTGGGCCCACCGAATCGACGACTGGAGCGAGCGAACGGGCCGCGTGATGTATTACTGCACGCTGGCCATGGTGCTGATCGGTGCGTTCAATGCTGTCGCGCGATATACGGACAAGTACACGGGGCTGGGACTCAGTTCCAACACGTGGCTGGAGCTACAGTGGTACCTCTTCGGCCTCGTCTTCCTCCTGGGCGCCGCCTACACGCTCAAGCACGACGACCACGTCCGCGTCGACGTGCTCTACAGCCGTCTCTCTGCCCGCGGCAAGGCGTGGATCGACCTGGCCGGAACCCTTCTTTTTCTGTTCCCCTTCTGCGGGCTCGTCCTCTACATGTCGATCCCCATGGTGGAGAACTCGTGGGCGGTCCTTGAACAGTCGCCGGATCCCGGTGGCCTGCCGCGATACCCCATCCGAACGATCATCCCGGTCGCCTTTCTCCTCGTGATGATCCAGGGCGTCTCGATGACGATCAAGCAGGTCGCCATCCTCCGCGGGCACGATCCCGAAACGGTCGATCCGAGCGAGTCGATCGGGGCGGACCCCGTCGACCCGGCGCTTCCGGGCGACACCTGATCCACAGCTTCACCTCCGGCACGTCGCCCCCTGTATTTTCCTTCCCGCTCTCTCCACATGGATCCCGATCTCCTTGCTCCGCTGATGTTCATCGGAGCGCTCGCGCTCATCTTTTCCGGCTATCCGGTTGCGTTCGCCCTCGGCGGCACGGCGCTACTGTTCGCGTCGATCGGCGTGGAAATGGGCCTTCTCGACTGGGCGTTGATGCAGGCGCTCCCGGACCGCGTGTTCGGGGTGATGTCGAACTATGTGCTGCTGGCGGTGCCGTTTTTCATTTTCATGGGCACGATGCTGGAGAAATCCCGGCTCGCGGAGGACCTGCTCAAGACGGTCGGACAGCTCTTCGGACGGGCGCGCGGCGGACTGGCTATTGCCGTCGTGGTCGTCGGCGCATTGCTCGCGGCCGCGACCGGGGTGGTCGGCGCCTCCGTCGTCGCGATGGGGTTGATCTCGATGCCGGTCATGCTCCGCTACGGCTACTCGGAGGAGCTGGCCGCCGGCGTCATCACGGCATCCGGCACGCTGGGTCAGATTATCCCGCCGAGCATTGTGCTCGTCGTGCTGGCGGACCAGCTCGGCATCAGCGTCGGTGACCTCTTCGTCGGAGCGCTCGTCCCAGGCGTCGTCCTCGCCGGCCTGTACGGGCTGTACGCTATTGGCGTCGCATTTGTACGCCCGGCGGCGGCACCGGCTCTCCCGGACGAGGCGCTGGACATTGAGCGATCCCGGCTCATCCAGCGGGTCCTGCTGGTCATGCTGCCGCCGCTCGTGCTTATCCTGCTCGTCCTCGGCAGCATCTTCGCCGGTGTCGCCACACCCACGGAGGCCGGCGCTCTCGGTGCCGTTGGTGCCATCGGTCTTGCCGCAGCCAACGGCCGGCTCTCGTTCAAGGCGCTTCGCGAGACGATGGACGAAACCACGCGCCTCACTGCCATGGTCATGTTTCTGCTGGTCGGGTCGACGGCCTTCGCCCTCGTCTTCCGCGGCCTCGGCGGGGATTTCTGGATCGAGGATTTGCTCACGAATCTTCCCGGCGGCATCATCGGGTTCCTGATCGTCGCGAACCTGGCAATCTTCATCCTGGGCTTCTTCATCGACTTCTTCGAGATCGCGTTCATCATCATCCCGCTCCTCGCGGTCCCGGCTGCCCGCGTGCTGACACCCGAATTTGGCGCAACGGCCGATGCAGCGCTCGTCTGGTTCGGCGTCATGGTCGGGATGAACCTGCAGACATCCTTCCTCACGCCGCCCTTCGGGTTCGCCCTGTTCTACCTCCGCGGCGTCGCCCCGGACAGCGTCTCGACCATGCAGATTTACCGCGGCGCGATTCCCTTCATCGTGATCCAGCTGATCGGTCTCATCCTCATCATCCAGTACCCGGACCTCGTGACCTGGGGACTGTAAACGCGCAAACCCGCGCAAACCAACGCAACCAAAAAAGGCCCCACCGCAGACGGCCGGGCCCTTTGTGCATTCGGTGGAGAAGCAGGTCAGTCGATCTCGTCGAAGATGTTGTCGAGGTTCTGAATCTGCTGCTGCGTCGCGCGGTCGGCGTCAAAGCTGCCGCTGGCGGACATCGTCTGGTCGCTGAAGAGCTGGGCGCCGTTGAAGTTGAAGCTGCCCGTCATCTTCGAATCGCTCGCGCTGGTTAGCGAGAGCGTGCCGCTCTGGGAGAAGGCGAAGTACGGATCGGGCCCTCCGGCGCTGTAGATGTAGAGCGCCGTGAAGGCATCCGTTTGCTGCGCCGTCCCGTTGCCGATATCGTACTCGCCGGATGCAGGTAGCTGGTTCGACTCGCGCCCGATCGACACGATGGTCGTGTCGGACGACGTGATTTCAAACAGGACGATGGCAAACGCCGCATCGCTCTGGTTTAGGTCTTCGCCTGTGGCGAACAACGCATTGCCGCCGAAGTCGCCGCCGGATGAGACGCCGGACACGGTGACGTCGGAAGAGCCGCCGATCGACGTGTCGCCGCCGTCCGAGCCGCCCGAGTCGCAACCGGCCGAACCGATCGCGAGCGTCAGGCTGATGAGAAGGGTCGCAAACAGGGATGTTGAAGGGGAACGCATGGGGGGATGGATAATCGTACGGAAAGAATGGAACGCCGTCGCTCCACGCGCAGCGGTCCGGTGCGGAACGCCGGAACCGTGACGCGGCGAGAGACCGGCCTGTATTTATGTTGCGTGGAACGCCGCGCGGACCGGACACGCATCGGGTGGTTGTGCAAACCAGACGGGATACTGAAACGAGACCGTCGCTCGCCCCGTCGAAGTTGTCCCGCTTACGATACCCTTCGGGACCCCTGGTTCACCCGACCTCACGCCCGACTTCGCCCACGCCCGACCACCAGATTGCTCGACGGATGGCCCCAGAGTACGAGATCAACTTTCGTGAACGGCCGGAAGCCTACCGCTACTCGTCGGATGAAAAGGGCGTCTTCAAGGTTGAGCCCTACAAGAGCGAGCTTCTCCCGCACTGGCAGTATGCCGACGCCGCGTCAGCCGAGGAATCCGTCGAGGCGATTCGGTCCCGCTACCTGACCTACCGAGACGCCGGCGACTTCGTGGGGATGGACATGGCGCGAAAATACCTGCAGATGGGGTTCACGCGGGCAATGCGATACGCCAAATACCCCGGCGGAAAGAAATATACCGAGGAGGGTGACAAGCGAGAGCCGCAGGAGTGGGCGGATCCCGAGAAGCGAGAGGCAGCCGTCATCTTCCGCGAAGCCTGGCAGGCCGTCCGCGACGACGAACTGTACCAGGAGCGCCAGCGAGACCACGTGGACCATGTGTTCGACCCGGCGGTGTCGCCGATGTGAGGGGGAATAATCGGGTGTTCGGGTATTCGGGTGTTCGGGTGTTGACGGGGTACAGGTGTTCACGTCCTCGCGTACTCCGGCGCCAGTGACGTTTTTAGGGAGATGTGAGTCGTGCGTTGTAGGTTGTTTGTTGGATCGCGTCCGTGGGGTGGGAGTATCGGGAACGGGGGAGAGTCAGACGGTGCATTGTCTCCCCATCTCCCTAAGACAACGTGTAAACGCCTCAACGTCCCAACGCCTCAACGCCTCAACGCCCCAACGCCCCAACGTCCCAACGTCGTTGTCGAGCAGAACGTCCGTCACTCAAAAACTTCACCACTCGCTTGCCCGGCAAAATGCTGCATGAGCAGGGCATTGACGCGGGTGGGGGCGTCGTGTTGGACCCAGTGGGTGGCATCAGGGATGCGTTCGAGGTGACCGTCTCGGCACCGGTCGGCGCTCGGCTGGGCCATGGAGGCGCTCAGTGCGACGTCCTGTTCGCCCCAGATGACCATCGCGGGCGTTTCGATCGGGGCCGTTTCGGGTCGGCGCGTGAAGGCGCGCCGGGCGGCGGCACGGTACCAGTTGATCATGGCCGTGAGCGCGCCCGGTTGCCTCCAACTGTCGACGTACCGTTCCTCGTCCGCGTCGGTGAAGGTGTCTCGATGCCCGGACGCGCGGAGCATCTTGCGGAGCCCGGCGAAATCGTTCCGGCGAAGGAGCGTTTCCGGAAGCCAGGGGATCTGGAAGAAGACGATGTACCAGCTCCGTCGGAGTTGATCGAGATCGGAGCGCAGCGTGTCGATGAAAACGGCCGGGTGCGGAACGTTCAGAATAGAGAGGGTCGACAGCCGGTTCGGGGTCGCCGCCGCCACGTGCCAGGCCACAACCGCTCCCCAGTCGTGCCCGACGAGGTGAACCCGGTCGAAGGCGGCACCAGCGAGTGTATGGTCGATCAGCGCGACGACGTCCGCGGCGAGTATGTCCAGGTCGTAGTCGGCGACCGAGGTCGGCTTGTCGCTCCGGTTGTAGCCTCGCTGATCCGGGACGATCACGCGGTAGCCGGCGCGCGCAAGCGCAGGGATCTGGTGCTTCCAGCCATACCACATCTCCGGGAAGCCATGCAGCAGGACAACGGTCTCCCCGTCCGACGGTCCGGCCTCGACCACGTGAAGGCGGATGCCGTTGACGAACACATCGCGATGGGTAACGTCGGTCGAAGCAAGGTCGGTCATGGCCGCAAGGCAGTCAGGGAAACAGAGCGGAGAGGGAGGCCACGGAACGAAAGAGCGGTACGTGCTGCCGGGTCGCAATTCACGAGGGGAAGAGGGAGCGAAGCGTTTCTCGGTGCAGCCGGTGGCCGCCGTCGAAGCGGTGGAGGTCCGCCGGGATGTCGTGGTTCTGAAGCCATCCTTCCACCGCCTCCAGTCGTTCGGCTGTGATGAAGGGGTCGTCCGTGCCTGCCACGAGGGTGAGGGAAAGGTTACCGAGGGCATCGGCATGAGACGCGAGGTCGTGGTCTTGTGCGGGAGCGCCGGCCCACAGGATGAGTCGATCCACGTCCGTTGTGCCCAGGAGCGCCCACCTGGAAGCGGTCGCGGTGCCCTGCGAGAAACCTAGCACGGTGCGTGACGCGGGAGCGGCCCCGTCTTCGCTCAGCGACGAAGCAACGTCGTCAAGGTAGCGGACGTAGTCCGAGATTTCATGGTCCCGGTCGCGTCGCGTCATCCAGGACGCGCCCACCTCCCGATGCTCGCCCATGTCGTCCGTGTAGAAGCGCGATAGAGCTTCCGGGGCGATGATGCATCGGTCGCCAGAGGCAACGGCATCGAAGGGCCGGATGAAGTCGTCCGCCGTCTGGCCGTATCCGTGCAACACGTAGATGTGCTCCGGAGCGGCAGGATCTCCGAGGAGGCAGAGGCGCGCCGTGCGGCGAACGGTCAACGTTCGACGGGTGAGGTCGGACATAACAGGGGAGAGGGGTTAGCGACAAGCCCAGAATGTGGAGTTGCGGGGTCATTCAGTCGAGGGCAGAGAGAACGTCGAGCGCGGAATCGGCCGTCGGGACGATGTGAACAACCTCTTCAGCACGTTCGCGGGCAAAGTTCTGTTCGACCAGTTGATCGAAGAAGGAGAGCATCGTGTCGTAGAAGCCGCCCGCGTTGACGAGCACGATCGGGTGATGGTGATACCCGAGATTGCGGAGCGTCAGGATTTCCATAAACTCCTCCAGCGTCCCGTACCCACCCGGGAGCACGACAAACGCATCAGATCGGTCGTAGATGGTCTGCTTCCGCTCACTCATCGTATCGGTAATGATGAGCTCGTCCGCCAGCGTGTAGAGGCCTTCGCGTGATTCCAGCCTGTGCGGAATGACGCCGATTACCGGGCCGCCGTTCTCCGTCGCAGCGCGGGCTGTCGCGCCCATCAGCCCGACGTCTCCCCCGCCATACACGAGCGAGTACCCCAGACCGGCGATGCCGGCACCAAGGGCTTCTGCAATCGAGTGAAACGACGGGTCGATGGCATTGCTGGAGGAACAGAAGACGCCGATGTGGGGCATGGAGGGCGGGGAGTGGGTGGTGAGGTGAGGGGTGTGAGGGAAGGAAAAGCTCGATGCGTCCTGGCATTGCGGTCCGGTTCGACCGCTATCCTGCCGGGACGGCGGTCGTCTGGTCGAGGAGATAGAAGGCGGCGATGACCAGGCTGTGGGTGATGCGTCCGCTCGTGATGAGGGATGGAATGGCGTCGAGGTGTACGAGTTCGACGTCGATGACCTCGGACCCGTCGAGGCGTTGCGGGCCGTCGCGATAGGCGTCCCACGCGCAGATCGTGTGACACCGGTTGCTCTGGATGGCGGGGTTGGGCGAGACGACGCCGAGTGATTCAAATCGATCGGCCCGGTAGCCCGTCTCTTCGCGCATCTCGCGCCGCGCCGCCTCGATGGGGTCACCGTCCCCCGGGTCGATCATGCCGCCCGGGATTTCGAGTGTGACCTCGTCGGTGCCGGCCCGGTACTGCCGGACGCACACGACCTCGCCGCCCGGTGTGATCGGGATCACGTTGACCCAGTCCGGGGCGTCGATCACGTAGAAGTCGTGCGAATCACCGGTTTCGGGGGACCGAAGGAGATGATGGAAGAGGTCGAAGATGCGAAAATGACCGACGTGCATCCGGTCGAGAAGCGTCCAGGGGTCCACAGGGCCAGGGTCAGATGGGATGCGGGTGATCGGGCGTGTTCTTGAGCGTCTACGGCGTGTGTAGCCAACATTCTCCACACGTTCGAGCTTTTCTCACTTCCTGGATACCTGCCCTCCGACATCGTGCCGGGCCAATGGCTTGCCTGTGCCACTCTCGCCCACGGACCGTTGACAATTCGAGCGTCGATCCTGTATGGTTTAAATGGAATAGACCTTGCACTGGTGTCCTCGTACATTCATTTGTCGCCGCTGCCTGTGTCCGCCCGTAGTGAGGGCGGTGGCCGGTTGCCCCGAATTCCCCGATTTCTCCCCCTTCCATCATGACCAACGATACCATACGCTATTGCCGCCGGATGCTTGTCCGGATGGTGCTCGGAGTTCTTGTTCTCGCTATTGCCGGCGCACCGGTCTCGGCCAGTGCCCAGTCGCGCACCGTCGACCTCAAGCAGCTGAGCGAAGCGGACGTGCTGACCATCGACGGCGCCATCGACGATCTCTGGAACGAGGCTGCCGTCTCGCCGATCGACCGGACCGTGGACGACGTGCCGGCCCCGGACGACGCCAGCGACCTCCAGGGTCAGTGGCGCGCGGCCTGGGATGACACCAACCTGTACGTCCTGATCGAGGTAACCGACGACGTCGTAAACGACAACAACGAGTCCGGAGATGCTTACGGCGTGAACGACGACTCGCCGGAGGTCTACCTCGACGTCGATAACGCAGGAAATACCTCATCCGAGAGCGGTCCGGCAAACTGCTTTTACGACGATAACGACGTCCAGCTCATCTTTGAGGACGGCATCACATACCTCGGATACTGCAACGACAGCGATGCCACCGGCGGCAACGACGTCCCGGGGATAACCGTTGCAGAGGTGTCGACCGCGAACGGGTACCGCGTCGAAGCGTCAATTCCCTGGACAGCCGTCGGCAACGTGACCCCCGTCGCCGGCGACGTGATCGGCATCGACGTGCACATCAACGACGACGATGACGGCAGCGGTCGCGACCACAAGCTGACGTGGAACGACGACGGGACGGAGGAGGCATTCGTCCAGCCCGATGCCTTCGGTTCGGCCGCGCTCACCGGGACGCCTCTGCCGGTGGAACTGGCGTCGTTCCAGGCGCACATGGATGGCGACGCGGTGGCACTTCGCTGGTCCACCACGTCCGAAACCAACAACGCCAGGTTCGACGTCCAGCGCCGCGTCGGCGCGGCACCGTGGACCACGATCGGCTCCGTCGACGGGGCCGGCACGACGACCCGGAGCCAGACCTACCGACTGAACGACCGGGCGCTTCCCTTCGAAGCGACGACGCTTTCGTACCGGCTGCGGCAGGTGGACGTCGACGGCACAGCGAATCTGTCGAAGGCGGTGACCGTCGACCGCGGGATGGCGCAACGGCTGACCGTCACAGCGCCCGCCCCGAACCCGACGGACTCGTACACGCAGGTCGGAATCGCCATGCCCGAGGGGCACAGCGAGGCCCGTATTACAGTGCATGATGTGCTCGGACGCGAGGTGCAGCAGCAGACGCTCCGCCGGTCCGTGCGTGCGAATGCCCGGATTTCGGTCGATGGGCTCGCGTCCGGCGTGTACTTCGTCCGCGTCGTCGCCGGCGATCAGTCCCAGACGCAGAAGCTGGTCGTTGTTCGATGACCTGATCAGTTACAGAACGGTGAGACCCATGCCCCATTGCGCCTTACGGCTGCGGTGGGGCATGCGTCGTTTAGCGGGATGGATTGTCGGGGAAAGGCCTGGTGATCGCGTCAGGCGCCGCCAGACGGCTGTTCGATCTGAAATGGGTGCTCCGGGCCCGTGCGTATCTCGATCGTCTCATACGGCATGGCAACCCCGGCTCTCGTGAGCGCATCGAACACGCGTTTGCGGAGGTCGAATTGTTCGGCGAGGTGGTCGTACTCGTTGCGGTACCACGCTTGAAGTTCGAGTTCCACGTTATAGTCGTTCAGCGCCGTCACGACCACGCGAGGCGGGGGATCGGGGAGGTAGTCCGGGTCTTCGAGCACAAGGTCCAGCAGGATGCGCTCCGCACGGTCGAGGTCTTCCTCTACCCCGATCGTGACGGCAATATCGAGGCGCACGTGAGGGAAATTGGTGTAGCTCGCCACGACGGAGTTCACGATCGTCGTGTTGGGAATGGCAAGCATTCGGCCGTCGGTGGTCACGACACGCGTTGAGCGAAGAGTAATCGTGTCGACGCGCCCGTAGCTTCCCTCGACCTCCACCAGGTCGTTGATCACGAAGGGCCGATCCCAGAAAATTAGCAGGCCGGAGATTAGGTTCGAAAGAGCGTCGCGCGCTGCAAATCCGATCGTCAGACCCACGATTCCGAGGCTGGCAAGAAACGCCGTCGCGTCGATGCCGATGCTCGCGAGGGCCTGGATGAGACCGATGCCGAGAAGGATGTACTTGACTACGGTCTCGATGAAACTCGCTGTCGTCTTGTCGATCGTCGACCGGCGCAGTCCGCGTCGGAGGGCCAGGTCGATGAGCTGCCAGAAGAGGTAAAAGACGGCGAAGACGAGCCCGCCGACGACGATATTGGCGAGGACATCGGCCGTGCCATCGGCGAGCGTCTGCGGGCTGAGGTCGGCACGCAGGCGGTCGAGGATGCCGGAGAAGAACGAGTTCATAGCGAGGGCAGTCGTGTGACGGGAGCGTCGACCAACATAACGGCTCGTGCAGCCATCGACAATCGCCCGCGTGAATCGCCGGCGTGTACTCGGGCTCGGTACTTCTCTGACACGTGGCCTCCGGTTTCGAGGATCGGGTCCTGATCCGGACCGCGTGCGCCGCGGATTGAACCAGCCCATCTCAGGATGAGGGCTCTCGGTGCCGACATGTGCGCCGAACGTGCCCGTCGGGCGTCAAGCCGTGCGTCGTAGTTTCGATCGCCTATTGTCTGTCTGCCTATATGTCTGTCTGAAAGACAGAAGGCATCGGAAATCCCGCCCATCGACGCTGTGACGCGCCATGAATACGTCCCACCTCTCTGCTTCCACGAACTGGTATCGACTCCTTCTGGTCGGTGTCCTGTCGCTCTTTATTGCCGTCCCGGCGCTGGCGCAGGACCGGATGCCGCTCACATCGTCATCGGAGACCGCCCGCGAGGCCGTGCTCGACGCGATCGACCACGCCTTCAACGTCCAGCTCGTAGCCGCCCGCGCTGCTGCGGACCGCGCGCTGGATGCGGATCCCGAGTTCGAGGTTGCGATTGCGAAAGATGTCAAACACACGAAAATGACCTTCGTGCAGTCGGTCGACAAGCGTCCAGGAATCCGCAGGCGGAGCGATTAGTGAATGAGAGATGCGTGTATTGTACCAAAGGCGAGCTGGGGGTGTCCTCCCGTATCGGGTCTTTCCAACGATAAGAATCAGCGTTTCTCGTTCAGGGTGCAGCGTTGTTCCAATAGAGAAGACACTTGGATCATAAACCGGGCAATCCGGAGTGCGTGGAAGCAAGTCGGACTGCTCATCTTAGCGAAGCAGCGCGTCGATATAGACCCCTTCTGCCATTCACATTTCAGCGTTTAGGTTGCGCAATGATTGGATTTCTGCTTTTTGAAGCGATGGAGGAGCTGGATTTTGCGGGACCGTGGGAGATTTTCTCCGTATGGCACGATCGATTTGGAGGCCCGTCATGCGTCGCCATTGCTGGGTCGATCCAGCCTGTGACGTGCCGGTACGGTCTACGGGTGTTGGCGGATGTGACGCTGGAGGAGGCCCCAGATCTCAGTGCACTCATCGTACCGGGTGGAGAGGGATCGAAAGCCACTGCAGAGGACGAAGATGTGCTGGACTTCGTGCAAGCTACGTGTAACGCAGGCAGCGACATACTATCGGTCTGCACCGGGGCTCGAATTCTGGCTGCGGCGGGCATTCTCAAGGGCAAGACGGCGACGACGCATCATTCGGCACGGGATGAGGCGCGGACGTGGCCAGATGTGGCGGTATCTTCGGAGCGCTACGTCCAGGACGGCGCCGTATGGACGTCAGCAGGGGTTACAGCGGGGATGGATTTGGCTTTGGCCTACGTGGCGGCTGTGGGCGGACCGGAGACGGCGAAAAGCGTGGCTGCGTTCGTTGAGTACGATGAATGCTAACTGAGGATATCGAACGTCGCCGTTGTCGACCTCGAAACTAGAACCGACAGTTCGTGTGGACCGAGTGATGCGAAGACGGAGCTGTAGGTCTCAGACGGTTGTGCGTCGATCCTAGAGAAATCGTCGAAGCTGACTCGGATGTCGATGGTCTCAACACGCATCGCGACAGCGGTTTCGTTGCCGGGTCTGAAAATGCAATTGCGCATGTTTCTTGAGGTGCGGTATCGACCGGCGAACGTGTATAAGGTGCGCAAAGGCGTTCGTGATGTCGGTAGCCCTATGTCGGTCCATCTAACCTGCGCCGAGATGTCCACGCCGAGATATCATCGTCGGAGGAACGAAGGCCTGTCCAATCTCGCTGACGTATCAGAGGGAAGACTTATGCGAATAATCTGGCTTTCGGCCGTTTGTGCTGTAATTACAGTGGTCCTCCTAGTTGTGGGAGAGCGAGCTTTGCCGCTGCTCGGGGGAGACAGGGTTTTTGCCGCTCGTCTCTACAAGACCGTGTTCATGGTTCTTATCAGTGGGTTCTTGGCCGGGTTAATTCCTACCGCAAGCCGCGCTTTGGCCCGTTTCGTTCGGACGCGCGTCGAGGTTCTAACGGACGGAGAAGGGTTCTTTGCTGCGTGGGGACGCTTCGTAACACGTCACGACATTCCCGGCCTATTCGAGGCCGCAGGGCCGCGGCTCGCTACTGCGATTGGTGTGGCCGGACTGGTGATGGCTGCCGTCATCTGGGCGTCTGAATGACCTCTGCGTGGATCCTGTCGAACGCTCGTTTTATCTGTGCGCTGGCGTACGTCGAAGCTAACGGCAGAGAGCTAACAGCAGAGAGGTGATGGCGGAGCAAGTCCGATGCTTCAGCGAGAGGGATGCCGCGAGACAGAGATAACACGGGATCGGCAGAAGCATTTCCACATTTTCTGCCTCAGCCGTCGGGACTTTTCAGCCGGGAAATGACTAGAAGCGCACGCCCAACGTGTTTTCGCCGCTCGCCCATGCGACAGACGTTCACGCGAGATCGTGACCCTGAAAGAATCCCGTCCTGTCGATGAGGGAGGCACAGGTCATTCGGGATTCTTCTGGCGGAGGAAAGTGATGTTTCCATCCCCGAGCAAACCGCTGCATCGAGCACCATATGGAGCACGAGGCCGAGTCCGACCAGGTGGATGGCCTGACGCGCTGCTGGTCCCCGGGGGCGACGGCTCCCGGGTGGCCGCGGATGATCCGGACATTGTCGACTTCGTCCGGGAACGAGCGCACGGCGGCACGACCATGCTATCCGTCTGCACGGGTATCCGGATTCTGCACGCAGCCGGTCTGCTGCGCGGGAGGCCGGTGACCACGCATCACACTGCCTTCGACGAGGTGGACCGCTGGGATGGGGTCGAGCTTCGGCGGGGGCGACGCGTCGATGGGGACGGCGAGGTATGGACTTCTGCGGGCGTTACGGCCGGGATGGACCTCGCCCTCGCGGCCATCGAGACATGGTCGTCGCGGGACGAGGCGGACCGGGTGCGGACGTACGTTGAGTATGCCTCTGGTGCCGACAGGTCGCTCGATCTGTAACTACCCCACAGCAGGCGCCGGGCGCGGTCAGGAAGAGCGGCCTTACGAGAGGTCTGTGACTCGCTCTTCCGTGACGGTGGCGGTTGTCCGGAGCGCCGTCTCAAGGCGCTCAGCCGTCCGGAACAGCAGGTCTTCCGCTCCGGGCGCACATGCCAGCTGGACGCCGGGGACAAGGCCGGTGGCGCGGTCGCGATGGGCCCAGACGGGGACGGTGATTGCCGGCAGGTTCATGGCATTCATGAAAATCGTCGGTGTGAACAGGCGCCGTACGCCCGGTCGTGCCATGTACGAGGCAGCCCGGCCGTGCTTCATGGCCAGCGCTCCGTTGGTCGGAAGGAGCAGCAGCCCGTCGTCTCCCAGCTGATCTCGCACCGAGCGACGATCGCGAATCAGGCGCGACTGGCTGGACGTGGCTTCCTGGTTCGACGGCCGGGTCACCTGCATGCCGAGAAGAAGCCGAAAGAAGTGCCAGTGGACCGAAGGTCGGCCGGTGGCCTGGCGAAAAAGCTCGGCGGGGACCGACAGCCCGTTGCCGTCGTCGGTTTGAAGGCCTTTCCAGAAAAAACGGAGGTAGTCGCGGATGATGACCTTCAAGAAGTCCTCGTACACGCGACCCGCGTCCGGCAGTTCGTCGACAGGCTCGATCGTGGCGCCTGCCTCTTCCAGTGTGTGTCGTGCGCCGGCCCGTGCGCCCTGGATCTCTTCGTCGCGGATTTCAACGTCGAAGTCGTCTGCGGTCAGGATGCGCGGCGTGTCGACCGGGCTATCGCTTATTGGCTCGTCCGCAACCACGTCGTAGACCAGCCGGGCGTCGCGAACCGACCGGGTGAGCGGTCCGAGCGACATCATCGTGTCGGCAAAGAGCTCCGGTGCATCCGCGTCTCGAGGCGGCCAGGTGCCATCCGGGTCGACCGAGCCCGAGGCGGGCTTGAACCCGACGATGCCGCAGCAGTGAGCGGGGTATCGGATCGAACCCCCGAGGTCCGATCCCATCCCGAACGCCGCGCCTCCGGAGGCGACGAGGGCGGCATCTCCGCCACTCGACCCGCCGGGAATGCGGTCGGGAGCGAGCGGGTTGTTTGTCCGGCCGAAGCGCAGGTTGACGGTTTCGTGGGTCATCGCGAATTCCGGCAGATTGCCTCGGGCCAGGACCACGGCGCCGGCCTGCTTGAGTCGGCGCACGGCGACCGCGTCTGCCGAGGGGACGTATGTGGGTGCGCGCATGGAGCCGGCGGTGACGGGCTCCCCTTTTAACCCGTAGGTTTCCTTTACGCTGATGGGCACGCCGGCGAGCGGCCCGCCACGTTGGGCCTGTGCCTCCGCTTCCTCCCAGGCCGTTTCGCCGAATACGGTCGTCGCGGCGTTGAGTCGATCGTCGAAGCGCTCGATCCGCTCCACGTGCTCCTCGACGACAGTCGCCGCCGATCGCGCCCCCGACCGAATCGCCGCGGCCAGGTCGGTCGCATCGGGAAACTGCCGGGGGTCAACGAGGGGAGAGGACATGGGTTATTTGGTTCAGGGTTCGGAGTTCAGGGTTCAGAGCTCTAGATGCTGGTTTGGGTCCGGAAGGGGGGCTAAACGTGAACACATAAACACACCAACACGTCAACACACCAACACCCCAACACATCAACACATCAACACATTGCCACCCGCATCCTACGTGTTCAGGGCGCATCCCCCATTCGAACACGTTCGACGGCGTCGCGGGCTTGCTTCAGGTGGCGTTGTTCGTGGGCGATGGTTGCCTCGTACCAGGCGCCGAGGCTGATCGACAGGATCGGCAGGGCGGGGGAGGCCACACGCACGTTCCGCAGGTCGAGTCCCTCGGATCGCTGGCAGCAGGCAATGAAATCGTCCTGCAGTTGAAGGAACTCCGTCGTGACGGCGTGCGGGTCGAGGGTCGACCGTGCGTCGGGCTCGTACGAGGGCGGCGCAGGGATGGAGAGGCGAGACGACGGCTGCATCAGGCGGATCATGATGCGGCTGACGAACCCGTACCGAAACGGACCCGCACCGAACGGGCCGTTTTCTTTCGCGTCATTGATCCGTCGTTCCATGCGCGCAAGCAGGAGCCAGCCCGCCGTGTTGAGGTGGTCCAGGCACTGAATCGCCGACCATGCATCCGGCGCCGGAGCGGTATTCAGAACGTCGTCCTCTGCGGAGTGAATCAGCGCTTCCGCATCTCGCTTGATGGTTTGGAAGCCCGTCAGATACGGTTGAATGGCAGGGGCGGCGGTACCGGAGGAAGGCATGGGCTTAAAGGCCTTGTTGGGCGATGCGGTCGGGGAGATGCTTACGCGAGGCTCGGGGAAAGCTCCAGGAGGCCGTCGTTCACGAGGTGTTGGAGAAGAGAGGTGAACGCGTCGTCGTCCAGGTGGGGCCGCAGGTCGTCGGCCGGTATGAACTCGGCGCCGGTGAGGAGGGGGGCGGCGTAGGCGATTTCGTCGCCGAGCAGGATTTCCGAGCCATTGACGAACAGGCTGGCCGTTCCGTCGTCGTGCCGGATGAACGCAAGCCGTGTTGCCGGCCCGCGGCGGACGCCCTGTCCCGAACGAATGGCTTCGCGGATATCCGCTTCCGATAGATCCTCCGGCAGCGGCATGGCAAAGCGGTCACGCTTTGGCTCCGTGATGAACGAACCGAACCACCGGTCGATCGAGGCGTCGTCCTCCGTCAGGCTGTGCAGAAGGGTCCGGATGCTCTCTAGCGCTTCGTCGCCGATCTCGCCGGGCTCGTCCGGGACCGACAGGTTCGGGTCGCCGTAGCGGGCATCCGGGTCCGTGCGCTCCATTGCGTACTGCATGAAGTCGGCAATCAGTTCCTCGTGGCTCGGGGCACGAAAGCCGACGGAATACGTCATGCACGCATCATCCATCGACACGCCGTGGTGCGCGATTCGAGGAGGAAGGTACAGCATGTCGCCCGGCTCAAGAACCGCCTCGCGGTCGGCCACAAAGTCCTTGAGCATGCGTACGTCGAGGTCCGGGACAATCTCCTCATCGTGGACGGGCTCCTCGCCCCATTCCCACCGCCGCTTGCCCTGTCCCTGCAGCAGAAACACATCGTAATTGTCGATGTGGGCGCCGACATTCCCCTCGCGGGGCGCGTAGCTGACCATCACGTCGTCGATTCGCCATTTCGGAACGAACGAGAAGGCGTCGAGGAGGTCTGCAACCTCCGGTATGAGGCGATCGACCTCCTGAACAAGCACCGTCCACTTCGTTTCCGGCAGGCTCAGGAAATCGTCCTCGTCGAACGGTCCGAATCGCAGTTCCCATGGATGCTCTCCGCCCTCCTCCAGAATCAGTCGGCTCTCGACGCCCTCCTCGCACGCAAGGCCCGCCAGCTCTCCGGGCTCCAGCGGCGACTCGAAGTCCGGCAGGGCGCCACGAATCAGCAGCGGCTTCTTCTGCCAGTACTCGTTAAGAAAGGTCTCGGGCGAAAGATCTCCGAGAAGCGTCGAGGGAATGGGCATAGGAAGGGCGAATGGGGAATGGGGAATTGCGAAGGGCGAAGTGCGAAAGGCGAAAGGCGAAGTGCGAAGGGCGAAGTGTGAAGGGTGAAGGGCGAAGGGCGAGTGGCGAAGGGCGAATGGGGAAGGGATTCTGGCGCGGGGGGTGGAGGTTAGCCCAGGAGGTACATGATGCCTTTGATGGCGGGCCAGAGCATCAGGAGGACGAGGAGCCATGCCACCCAGCGCGTACTGGTCGCCCGTTCGGGAAATTCGTACCCGCAGTATGGGCACACGTCAACGTCTCCGTCGTCCTCGTACTCG
>JAAAOT010000108.1 GCA_009908725.1 Bacteroidota bacterium
GCTTCCCGGTCTCGAGCAGGCCGAGGTGTTGGATGTCACCTCCGGCGTTCGGGTGAAGCATCCGGATTCCAATCTCCCCATCGTCGGGCCGCTCCCGGACCGAGAGCGGATCTGGACCTTCACCGCGCTCGGATCGAAAGGCCTGCTGACCGCCCCCATGATCGCGGATGAACTCCACGGCTACCTGCAGAATCCGGCGATCATCCCGAACGACCTCGCTGTGCCGGGAATACTCGATGCCTGACCTGCCTGGATGTGCAGGGCCTGATGCATTCAAGGGTGAATCCCGTGGTCGGCGGCCGCCCCATCGAGTTGACAATCTGGAGACGTTTGCGGAGATCTCTATCATCGTTCGAACGAAGTGGGACGGGCGTTGTATCGCACCTTGAGTCGCTGATTCTTACCACCCACCGGCGCCGTCCTCCCGTCCCCGTAGGTACTGCACTCCATGGATTATGATGTCATCATCGTCGGTGGCGGTCTCGCCGGGTGCACGGCAGCGACCCATCTTGCGGAAGCAGGCCACCGCGTTGCCCTTCTCGAGAAAGGCTCCTTCCCGCGGCACAAGCTGTGCGGGGAGTTCCTCTCGCCGGAAGTGCAGGACGCATTTCAGTCGCTCGGTGTGATCGATGACATTCGCTCGGCCGGATCGCACGACATCAACCGCGCCTGTATCACCTCCGCGAGCGGCGCCACCTTTCGGTGCGACCTGCCCGGCACAGCCATCGGCCTCAGCCGCTACGTGCTGGACGAACTACTCTTTGAGCGCGCTCGGGACGCCGGTGCAGAAACATGCGCCGGCACGCGCGTCACGGATATCTCCGGTTCGCTCGACGAGGGGTTTACCGTCACCTCACTCGATGCACAGCGGACCGCAAGGGTCGTTCTGGGTGCATTCGGGAAACGCTCGACGCTTGACCGCAAACTGGAACGCCCCTTCCTTCAACGCTCGTCTGACCTTGTTGCCTTCAAGGCGCACTTCCTCGGGCCGTCCGTCCCGCGAACGATTGAAATCCATACCTTCCCAGGCGGCTACTGCGGCGTCTCCCACGTTGAAAACGACCGCGTGAACGTATGCTGGATCGGCCGGGCCGACGCGCTGCAATCGGCAGGCGGCACGCCGGAAGCGATGATCGACGCCTCCCTCCGAAAGAATCCGCATCTCGACGACCGCCTCCGCAATGCCGAGCGTGTGACTGATTCGTTTTACGCGGTCAGCCAGGTTTCGCTGGACGCGAAAGAGCCGTTCACCCACGACGTCTGCATGATCGGCGACACGGCGGGAATGATTGCGCCGCTCTGCGGGGACGGGATGGCGATGGCAATCACCTCGGCAGAGCTCGCCACGCCGCACGTCGACCGCTTCCTGAACGGGCAATCGAGCGCGGCCGCCTTCCGATCGGGTTACCGCACGGACTGGACGGATGCGTTCGGACGTCGTATGCGACTCGGGCGCCTCGCGCATGCTGCTGCCATGCGCCCGGCTCTTGCAGCGGCCGCCGTCGGTTTCCTTCGCGCGGCCCCGGGGGTCGGGCGGTGGCTCGTCCGGAATACACGAGGATGAGCGCAGGGAGCGGAGCACTGTTACCTTCATGCCGCGCGCCGCAGACGATCCATGAGAGCACGCCCCAGCCCCTCCTCGGGTACCTCCTGCGCGAAAATCCGGCGGCACCCCAGGGCGTCGCATTCGCGGAGAAAGTGAAACAGCTCTCGCCCGTACGCCTCAATCGACGGCGCCACGAATACATTGGCGAACGCCGCCGGCACGGCCGGCTCGTCGATGCCGATATACCCGTGAATCGCCGCAGCATCGGCCTCGCCGGGGTCCTCGACGATCACGAGCTCCGCCTCCGGTGCGTAGTGACGGTGCTTCGTTCCTGGGCTCCGCGGTATTTCCGGTGCCTCATCCACCTCCCGAATCGTGGGCACCACGTCCCTCAACGCTTCCATCGACACGGCACCGGGGCGAAGAACGGCAGGCGTCTCGGTGGTCACATCTACAACGGTAGACTCAATCCCGGCGTCCGTTCGTCCCCCCTGGAGGATGCATGGGACGCGGCCGACGAGGTCTTCATACGCCGCGCGCCAGGTGGTTGGGCTGGGGCGACCGGACCGATTCGCCGACGGTGCAGCGACCGGTGTTTCGCAGGCCCGAAGGAAGGCACGCGCGATCGGCAGCGACGGGATGCGCACACCAACCGTGTCGAGACCCGCTGTGACGCGGTCTGAGAGCGCCGACGCCCTCGGCAGCACGAGCGTCAGCGGCCCCGGCGTGAAGGCCTCCAGCAGATCCTCCGCGGCAGGCGAAATGGTCGCTGCAACAGCTCCGAGGCCCGACCGATCGGCAAGATGAACGATCAGCGGATTGTCAGACGGCCGCCCCTTGGCCTGGAAGATGGCCTGCACGGCCTCGGGATTCAGCGCATCCGCACCGAGGCCGTAGACGGTTTCCGTCGGAAAGACGGCAAGTTCGCCCCGCCGGATGTACGCTGCGGCTTCTTCCGGGGAAGAGGTGATCGTTGTTTTCACAGGCTGAGACTGTACTGCACAGATGACGAATTCGACTCGTACCTACTTCCGGACTCAACCACCGATCCGCCCGGAAGTCGATCTCATCGGAAGCGCACATGCACGAGAATCGCATCTGCAGTCCCTACGTTCGCATTTTTGCGAAAGGTCCAATTGACATCGCTGCATCGACGTCGTAGAATCTATCAACGCTGTCTCCCGCTTACCGCCCGGCCCCATGTCTTCCCCCCTTCCACCTCTCCCCTCCGCCCCGCGCAACAGCAGCGGTGACGGATCGCTCGCACCCCCGCCGGATCTGACCGCCTCGCATGTTGTGGACACGGTCGCCGAGTCGGCTCAGTCCGTGCTCCGGCGCCGCTTTCGCGTCCTGATGCTGGTCCGGGACGCGTACGACCGCCTCACCGAGGACGCTCCCGCGCTGAAAGCCGTCCTGGACGATCTGACCACGATGCTGCGGCTACTGCTCGCCTGGGCCAACTCGACCTACCGGCGCGTTCCGTGGACGGCCATGTCGATGATCGCCGGCGCCGTGCTGTATTTCGTCATGCCGGTCGACCTGATCCCCGACCTC
>JAAAOT010000393.1 GCA_009908725.1 Bacteroidota bacterium
TACGACCGGAGTGACCGATCTGGGTCGATGTTTTCGCGGTGCGTCCACACATAAATGAACGCGTTCTGGACGATGTCGGCCGCAGCATCCTCCGGCACGCCCCGGCTGCACACGTACCCGAAGAGCCGGCCATGGTGTCGGTCGAAAAACGCCCGGAAGGCCTCTCGGTCGCCGTCGCGGATCCGTCGGGCCAGGTCCTCGGCCTCCGGTTCGTCGCGGAGAGCCAGACCGAGCAGCAGGAGACCGAGTGCCGTAGAAGCCGACATGCGTGGGGAAAGCAGAAGCGAAGAACGGAAAAGACACCGACGAGGGATGCCGCGTGGCAGCGGACATCACACGGATGTCAGCCAGTCGTCCACCGTCCGTTCAATCGAAAAGGCGGTGTCTGGGTCGAAGGAGAAATCCCGGTGGACCCAGTCGCCGCTCCCATCTCCGACCGGGCGATAGGCCTCCCGATACTCATCCGCGCGCTCGACAATCTCGCGCAGTGCGCGGGCGGCCCGATCCACATCGTCTTTTGTGTTGTAGAGACCGAACGAGATGCGCACCATCCCGGGTTGCTCGCGCGGCGGTGCTCCGTCCCCGGCGGCGGACGCGTCTTCCGGCCCGCACGTATCGGTGCAGGATGCCGGTGCCACGCCCCGGTCATCGCTGATGCCGAGGAGCTGGCGAACGAATGGTTGCGCGCAGAAGCATTCGTTGCGGACGGCGATCCCGTAGTAGTCGTTGAGAATGGCCGTCACGAGGCCGTGCGGGAGGCCGTCCAGGTTGAACGTGATCACGCCGATGCGCTCGGCGACTTCGAGACGATGTGATCCATAGATATGCAGCCCTTCGATCGCCTCGAAATGCGTCAGGGCGTACTGCGTCAACTCGCGCTCGTCCTCCGCCACGAGGTCCATCCCGATGCGGCCCAGCACGTAGAGCGTCGCTGCCAGCAGGAAAGCCCCCGGCAGATTGGGCGTGCCGGTTTCCTCGCGCTCCGGCAAGTCGTCCGTCACGACGTAGCGCTCCGTGTCGACAAACTCGACGATCCCGCCGCCGACCTCCTGCGGCTCGAGGCCAGCAAACAGGTCCTCGCGGGCCACGATAACGCCCGGACTGCCGGGAGCGTAAATCTTGTGCCCGCTGAGACAGAGAACGTCGATCCGCTCATCCGGTGAGCTTCCGCCCATCGACAGCGGGACGTGCGCGGCCGACTGTGCGGCGTCGACGACGCAGAGCGCACCGGCAGCGTGCGCCATCCGCGCGATCTCGTGGATCGGGTTGACGATCCCCGTCACGTTGGAGGCAGCGGTCACGGCCACGTAGTTTAGCCGATCGGCATGCTCCTCGATCGCAGCCTGCAGCGCGTCCATGTCCACCCGCCCGGCTTCCCCGTTCGGGTCGTGCTCGAGCGGGACATGGACGACCTCCCCTGCGTGCTTCCGGTGCGGGAGGTCGTTGGCGTGGTGCTCCATCATCGTCGTGATCACCACGTCGCGATCGGAGCGCTGCTCCGATAGCACGCGCGCCATCCGATTAAGCCCGCCCGTGACGCCGTTTCCACAGAAAATCACCGTATCATCCGCCGCCGCGCCGACGAAGTCCGCCACGATATCGTGACTCCGGTGATACACCTCCGTCATGATGCGCGCGCCGAAGTGAAGCTGCGAATGCGTGTTGGCGTAATGGGCCATTGCCCGGTCTACGACGTCCTCTGCGACCGAGAGCCGCAGGTTGGATGCGGCACTGTCGAGGTACGTCCGCCGTGCGGTCGTGCCGTCAGCGAGCGGATACGTCGTGTGCAGCCCCGTGAAGGAGCTCCGCAGGGCCTCCAGACGACGATGGCGCTCCGCCAGGCTACCGAGCGGATCGATGTGGGTTCGGACCGTGGAATCCATGTCGAGTACAGAAACCGGTGCGTGGAAACGGTGAGTCGTGCAATCAACCACGGGAGGACTCCGCGGATTGAGCATTCGCAGAACGGGCGCAGCCGGCTGCTTGTGGCGTCGAGCCGGCGAAAAGAGAGAGGGCCGCACAGCAAATACGGCCGGGTCCCGTTCGTTGAATTGTGACGAATAACCTACGGGACAAGACCGAAAGAAGCATCCGCAGATCAAGCAATTTGCATCAAGCCTGCGTAGACCTGAGTATAGACGGTCACGCGTGCACCGCTCTCTCCCGCGTGCTCGTTCGTTTCGTGAGATCAACGGTTGCTCAACATGCGCACGCTCCTCCCCGTCGAGTGGCTTTGTCGTACCCTTCAGGCCCTCTCCGCCTCCCCCCGCAGGTGGTTCGGATGCCCTCTGCTTCTGCTGCTCCTGCTCTCGGGCGTCTTGCCTGCGCAGGCGCAGACCATGTTCACCCGCCCGTACCTTCCCTCCACGCTCTCCGTGGAGGCCGTTCGTCCGGCGTACGACGACGACGCACCGAGCGCAACGACCGGCGCACTGTTTTTCTCGGCATCGTATACGCTGGACCGGAATATCGAGATCATCGGTGAACTCCCGGTCGCACACGTCAGCGGCACGGGCATCGAGAGCGACGTCGCACTGGGGAACCCGATGCTGGGCTTCGGGCTCAGCAGTACCCGCATCCCGCTTCTCGTTGAGGTCGGCGTGCGCCTTCCAGTCGCAGACGGATCGCTCGCCACCCGGCTCGGCCGCGCGGCGGACTACGGTCGAGGGGCGGCGTTTATCGCAGAAGAACGACGAGACCGGGGCGGGCACGACCATCACGCAGCGTGACCTCCGCCTGCGCTACGCCGTGCAGCTCTGGCGGGAAGGCCAGCGCCTTATCACCGGCCTCTCTTTCACCGGCCGCGGGACGACGACGGCGCCGGGCGCATACAGCGACAAGAGCCGGCACCACCTGGCAGCCACTGCGCTCCTGGACTTTCGCCGGGTCGCGCCGGGGATCACCGTCGGACTGCCCCTGAACGCCGAGGACCGAGACATCGCCTCGTTCCTCTTCGGCCTCAGCCTCGACATCCGACTCTGGTAAATGCAGCGAAGGCAGATCCAGCGACGGTAAACCTTTAGGCGGTACACGCTTCGGCGGCATGCCGGTCAATCGCAGCCGCCGGCGACGCGACATGGAGAAATAA
>JAAAOT010000203.1 GCA_009908725.1 Bacteroidota bacterium
GAGCGTACCCACGCCCACCGGCTCCGCCTCCTCGCGGTCGGCCATCTGCATCACCGTCTCCCCCTCCGCCGGCGTCAGAAATTCTCCGCGCTCGTTCAGGAGCTTGAGCGCGTTCCACGGCTCTGGATTGTGAGAGGCAGAAAGGATGATTCCTCCGGCGGCCTCTTCTTCAATCACCGCCATCTCAACCGTAGGTGTCGTTGCCAAGCCGGCATCCACCACGTCGCATCCCATGCTCTGCAGCGTGGCGATCACAATTGACGCGCACACCGGCCCGGACGGACGCGCATCGCGGCCGACAACGATCAGCGGATCTCGTCCGTCCGATCGTGCCCTCCGGCGCGCCCATGTGCCGTACGCGGCGGCGTACCGGACAAGGACCGATGGATCGAGGCCGTCCCCGACAATACCACGAATTCCGGAAATAGAGGCGATCAGCGTTCCGTCGGACATGCGTTGGGAAGGTAATGGCAATTCCGAGAGGACCCCCGCAACAATTCACGGCCGGCGTCGTGCGCTCGATACGCGATGGACGGAGGCTGAATGCGGTCGCCAAGGTACAACGCGAAGCGGTGGATGTCGAACCATTTCGGGACGGCGTTTACATCCCGTTAAGCCACCTCCATAGGACCTTCATTCCCACCGCTTCTTAACGAAACCGGCGGTTTTGCGGGTCGTTTTCCCTTTTCCCCCGTCACTATATCTTTACGGTCGTGCGCGGCATGATGGACCTTTCACTTGACGATCGGGCATGGAAAGCACGGCGACGGTTTGCCCTCCTCGCCCTTGCCGTAACGGCCGTGCTGATTTCCTGGGGGGGCTGGGTAACAAGCATTAATGCCGGGATGGCCGTGCCGGACTGGCCGTCGTCGTTCGGTTCCTACGATCCGTTTCGAACGGGCATGCCGGACTGGTATCGCTATGCGCCGGTCCTCGCCGAACACGGACATCGATTGCTCGGGGCACTCGTCGGGTTTCTGACGCTCGTTCTCGCTGTCTGGACCTATCTCGCCGACCCGCGCCGGTGGGCGCGCCACCTGGGAATCGCAGCCCTCGTTCTCGTATCCCTGCAAGGACTGCTTGGCGGGCTGCGGGTAACGGAGAACTCGATTCTCCTCGCGACGATGCACGCCTGCACGGCGCAGATTTTCGTCGCCGTCCTGGCGTCTCTCGCATTGTCGACCACGAAGACGTGGCGGAGTCTATCCTCGCGTCTGCCCGATACCGCTGCCGCAGCGCGGCTACGCTGGACTGCCTACGCGACGCTCGGGCTGCTCTACCTCCAGATCGTACTCGGCGCCGTCCTCCGGCAGTTCGGGCACGGCATCCACGGGATGTACGCCGCGCTGCACATTGCAGGCGCTCTCATCGTCTCCGGATTGATCATCGCCACATTTGTCCTGATTCAGAAGCACTTTGACAAGTACCGCGGCCTCAATGTTAGCGCCTGGGCGATGGTGTTGACGCTGGCCGCACAGTTTTCCCTGGGCCTTGCCGCCTACGTCATTCTTGTGACCGACACGGCTGCGTCCACTCGCTCAACCCTCCAGGTCATCCTCGCGTCGAGTCACGTGCTCGTGGGCGCTGTCCTCATGGGAACGACTACCGCGACGACGCTGCTTGCTGCGCGCGTTCAGGCGCCACAACGAAAAGTGACCGAGATGCTCGACGACGAAAGATCCGCCTCGGGTGACCACGCGAGACAGGAGCCGGTGCTTGCTCCTCGTTCAGCGTCAAAATAAGGCACCCTCCCGCCGGTCGCCGCCTGGTGACCTGCTCCCCCTTCTGCACGACGTCCCCTCTGCATGCCTACTCCTGACATCGACGTTTCCCCGACCGAATCCCGCACGACGGTCAGGTCCGCCGATCGCCCGATCGCGGGCCCGGACGCGTCCACGGCGGACCGTCCCTGGACGGAGGTGCTCCGCGACTATCTTGAGCTGACGAAGCCGGAGATTTCATTCCTCGTTACCGTCTCGGCTCTTGCGGGCTTCCTGCTCGGATCGCCGGATACGCTGAATGGCGTCGTTCTCATGGCCACGCTCGTCGGCACTGCGCTCTGCGCAGGGGGCGTCGGCATGTTGAATCATGTGATCGAAGAGCGGTTCGACGCACAGATGAAGCGGACCGCCGACCGCCCGATCCCGTCCGGCCGGATTGCCGCATCGTCGGCCCGACCCGTCGGAATTACGATGGTCTGCCTGGGTATCGCGATCATCTGCCCGCTCGTGAATCCACTCACGGCCGTCCTCGCGATGATCACGGCCGTCCTCTACGTGTACGTATACACGCCGCTGAAGCGCACGACGAAGTGGAATACAATCATCGGTACGATTCCAGGCGCGCTTCCGGCACTGGGCGGATACACAGCGGCGACCGGGCATCTGGGAGCGGGAGGATGGGCCGTATTCGCAATTCTCGCGTTCTGGCAGATGCCGCACTTCCTGTCGCTCGCCTGGATGTATCGGAAAGATTATGCGCGGGGGAATTATGCGATGCTGCCGGTCCTCGAGCCCGGAGGCACGTCCACGGCCGCTCAAATGATCGGCTTCACGGTTCTTCTCTGCGTCGCCAGCGTCACGCCCTTTCTATACAGCACGGCCGGGTGGCTTTACCTCGCCGCCGTTGCCCCGCTCGGGCTCTGGTTCCTCTGGACGACCGTTGCGTTCGCCCGCTCGCGCACCGGACAGGCAGCACGGCGCGTCCTGAAGGCATCGATTGTGTACGTGCCCGTCCTGGTTCTCGCCCTCGGCGCGGACTGGCTGTTCGTCTGATCCCCTCAGGGACAGCCCGACCCCCCGCCAGCCACTCCGATCACCGGGGGCTCGTTGTCCCGCCACCATCGGTCGGCCGCGACGTTCCCATGCCGCCCCCACTGCTGCGGACCGATTGCACATTCCTCCCTACCGCCCTACCCGGTCGCACGTCCTTCTCACGCTGAACCCATCGCTCCATGCCCGCCGCCGTCGACATTCAGGGATTGAGCCACCGGTACGGATCCCACGAAGCACTCCGCGACGTATCGCTTCGCATCGACGACGGCGCGCTATACGGTCTGCTCGGCCCG
>JAAAOT010000162.1 GCA_009908725.1 Bacteroidota bacterium
CGTGACCGTGCCTCCATCCGGCTCCTCCGTCGGGACCGTAAGACCGTCGGACAGCTCCACATCGAGCAGGTCACCCCCGAGGAGGTGGTACAGCACCAACTCCTCGTAGACCGGTCCATTCGAGGCGATGTCGTCCGTGAACACGCTCAGGGCGGCGTCCGTCGGGGCCAGCAGCGTGAAGGGGCCCGGCTGATCCAGCGTCGAGCGAAGTCCGATGGCATCGACGATTTCGTTCAGGCGGGATAGCTCCGGCATTACGTTCAAACGCTGCGCGAGCGTGAGCACCCGAAGTTGAACGGTATCGAGTCGGTACACGAGCCCGTTCCGGGTGTCTGCCACCTGTTCGACCTCCACGCCGTTGACGAACACGCCGGTCTCCGTGCGTGTTAGCCGGACCTCCGTCCCCTCCCGCGATTCAATAAACACCGTCTGCGGCGTTCCCTTCACCGGGAAGCGATCCTCGATCACGTGGTAGGCCATCACCTCTGCCAGAAGGGACTCGTTGTCCGCCCCGAAAAGAACGGTCGCGTTGACGTCGGCGAATGCATCGTTACTCGGGACGAACACCGTAAATGGGCCCGCGTCCGGGTCTGACAGGTCCGCCTCAAGGCCGGCGCGGTCGAACCCGTCCGCAGCCTGTGAGAACGCGCTGTTCGCCGTGATGGCAGCGCCCACGGTTTGCGACCCGCCGTCGTCCGATGCCCCACCCCCGTCGCACCCGGCGAGTGCCACCGCGCAGGCAAGCAAAAATAAGACGCTCGCAGTCCAAAGAAATCGAGAGATCATGGCATTCCCGGGGTCGGTTGGCAGGCAGCGCGTCATCCCCTCGGACAGGCGGCACGAAGCAGAACACCCCTGTAGCTACGAAGTCCCGAGAGAAAACACAATGTCGGTTACGCTCCTAAACGCCTCTCTCAGGCTTGAAACCAGAAGATTCCGCTCTGGACGCCACCTGATGGCGGAAGGATCGGTCTATCACTCGTCCCGGAGCGCCGTCGTCGGATCGAGCATCGCGGCCCGGTACGCCTTTACCCCGACGGTCACGAGCGCGACAGCGAGAGCCCCGAGGCCCGCAAGGAAAAACACCGCCACGCCCGGCGTTTCAGCTAGCAGAGTCGGACCGAGGGTCCCTGCGAGGTCGCCAGATGCATCGGGGCGCCGTCTCCGCTGAGCTCGCCGCCAGAGCGCACGACCGGCAGGTTTGATACAGGTGTCGTACATCCGTCAGGCAATCAGGGGAATGAGAAAGGGCGGGCCTACCGGCTACTCGTCCCGCAGGGTGGTGGCGGGATCTAGGCGGGCGGCCCGGAAGGCCTGCGCGCTGACGGCGACGAGGGCGATCGCCAGCGCGGAGACTCCGGCGATGGCGACGAGGTCCACCCCGATCCCCGTTCGGTAGGCGAAGGACGAGAGCCAGCGATTCATCGCCAGGTACGCAATCGGAACGGCTATCAGGAACGCGACTCCGACCAGCAGAACGAACTCACGAAACATGAGATTGACAACCTGGGCAGCGGTCGCTCCCATCGCCTTGCGAATCCCGATCTCCTTGGAGCGTCGCTGCACGGTGTACGTTGCGAGTCCGAACAGTCCGAGGCAGGCAACGAGAATAGCCAGCCCGGCGAACAGGCTGAAGAGGCCGCCGGCACGCTGCACATCGCGGTGCACCCGGTCGTAGGTCTGGTCGAGAAAGGTATACTGAAACGGCGTGCCGCCCGCCATCTGTGTCCACGCCTCACGGATCCCGTCAACGGCCGACGACGTGCTTCCGGGGGCGAGCCGGGCGTAGACGCTCTCCGGCTGAGATGCCGGCGGAAGGGGGTGATCAATCAGCAGAGCGAGCGGCTCCACCTCCGAACGCATCGACGCGTAATGGAAGTTCTCGACGACGCCGATGACGTCGTACGTGCAGAGTGTGTCGCAGGACATGAGTTGCTGCTCGAGCGGGTTGTCCCATCCGTAAAGGTCGACGGCCGCCTGATTCAGAACGACAGTGCTGGAATCCGCGGGCCGGGCAGGATCGAAGCCCCGCCCGTTCACGACCGAGATCTCCATCGACTCGATGAAGCGGGGACCGACCTGCATGTACTGCAGGGCCTGAACGGTATTATCGCCGCCCCCGACGGGCATGAACGACGTCTGCGAGGCGCCGCGAAAAAGCCCGTCGCCCGACGTCGCCGACCGAACGCCGGGTATGCGGGGCGATCCGATCGGTAAAGGTGGTCTGTTGCGTACCGAGGTCACCGGCGCGCTTGATTTCGACGACGCGTTCCTTGTCCAGCCCGAGACGCTTCGACTGGATGTAGTTGAACTGGCTCTGCGCGACGAGCGTCCCGATGATGAGCGTAATGGAAATTGCGAACTGAAACACCACGAGGCCCTTCCGGAGACGTCGGCCCTGCCCGCCCGAGCTTTGGCGCCCGGCCGAGCGCAGCACCGTGGAGGGGGCGAAGCGGGAGAGAGCAAATGCCGGGTAGCTACCGGCCCCCCCCGACAACAAGAGCGATCAGGATCGCAGCGGCCACGGTCCACGGTCCCAGCACATCGCCGGAGGTGAGCGACGTCCCGGCCAGCCGGTTGAAGAGCGGCAGGGCCATCAGCGAAACGATGAAGGCAGCGAGCGTAGCGATCGCGGCAGTCACGGTCGCCTCCCCGAGAAACTGGCCGGCGAGTTGCTTTCGACCGGCGCCGAGCGCTTTCCGCATTCCCACTTCCGTTGCGCGCTCCGTCGCCCGGGCCGTCGCCAGGTTCATAAAGTTGATGCACGCAATCAGCAGGATGAACAGGCCGATCAGCGATATGGTGTATACGACGGAGATCGACCCGCTGGGCCCGACGTTGTTGTACGGCGAATGAAGGTAGATCGACGGTAGCGACTCCGCGACCAGACGATAGACAAAGTTGTCGGACGGGTCCCCGAACCGGCCGCGGACGTCCTGCATCGCTCGGGTTTCTACGATTGCGTCCAGCTGGGACTGGAAGTCGGCGGTCGTAGCCCCGTCGACCAGCCGGGCGTACGTCACGAACGCGAACCCGGTCCAGTTTTCCTTGAACACATCCCGCATTCCCTGACGCCGGACCACCGCACGAAACTGAAGGTGCGACGTCTCGGGCACGTCGGACATCACGGCCGTCACCCGGCGCAGATCGCCGTCCATCTGCAGGGTTTCCCCCACCACGTCCGCCCGGCCGAAAACCTCTTGGGCGGTGGTCTCCGTCAAGACAACGGCATCGACCGGTTGCAGTGCAGTGTTCGGGTCCCCGCGCACCACGTCGAACCCGTCGAACACATCGAAGAATGTGGAGTCCACCTTCAAGGCCTGCCGCTCGGACAGCGCCGTTTGTCCCTTGCGAAAGATGACCCGATCGGGCCGGACCCGGACGACCGCTTCCGCCTGCGGCACGTCGCTTCGAATGGCCGGGGCGAGCGGCGCGGGCACACCGATCGTCCGGGTCATCGCGTCGGTAATGCGGGCCTCGATCGCGACCCGATGAATCCGGTCGGCGCCGGGGTGAAAGTCGTCGAAGCTCAGCTCACGCTCCACCCACAGACCGATGAGCAGGCATGCGGCGATGCCGGCCGTCAGTCCAAGAATATTGATTACGGTCGGGCCGATGCGCTTGCGGAGCGTCCGGGCAGCGATCGTCAGGTAATTGAACAGCATGGCGGGAGGGAAAGACAGACAGGCCGGCGAATCGTCGAGGGGTACGTATCTCTGGCTGTACAATCCGCGTTCCGCACCGTGCTGCCACCGATTGCGGCGCGTGCACGCCGGTCCTCGGCGCCCGACCGTGCGTCAACGCACAATCGACCGTGCGCCGCCGCACAACGTCCAGATCTGGACCAGGCCGATTCACCAGCGGCGTTACGGGAGCCCGCCGGACTCACGGCGCAGACTCGCTCCTCTCCACCTGAGGTTGCATCGCGCGGGCATCGGCGAGTCGCTGGCGTGCCGTCTGAACGCGGCGGTCGTCGGGGCCGTGCGTTTCCCGGAGCCGATCGTAGCTCTCGGTGAGCAGCGGTACGGCCTCTACCGGCCGCCCGAGCGCGGTCAGGCAGGCCCCGAGCGTGTTGCGGGCGACGGCCACACGCCAGTGCCCCTCTCCCAGTGCCTCCACGCGCAGGTTGACGGCTTCGCGGAGAAGCGGTTCGGCCTCGGCGGCACGGTCTGTTTCGACGAGCAGAGCGCCGAGTCGAATGAGCGGGTAGGCGGTGTTCACGTGGCCGCCCGGAAAAATCCGGCGATGGAGGTCGAGGCTCTGGCGGTACCGGGTCTCCGCCCGCGACCGTTGACCTGCCGCGTGCAACGACGAGGCGAGGCTGTAGCTCAGGGCCGCAGCATACGGGTGTTCGGGTCCCAGCGTCGACTGCACGACCCCCAATGCGCGCCGGTAGTACGTGGCCTGCTCCCCGTGCCGCTCCAGACCGCCCAGAATCCCCGCCAGGGTCCCCATGCTCGCCGTCGTTTCTACGTGCTCTTCCCCGAACACCTCGATGCGCATCTCAAGGGCGCGGCGCGCAATCGGCTCGGCCGCGGCGTAATCGCCCATGGTCGAGTACAGTCGCGCCAGATGATTCAGCGTATGGGCTACGTCCGGATGCGGGCCGTCGTACAGGCGCTCGCGCATGGCCAGTGCCTCGCGGTAGAGCGTTTCTGATTCCTCGAACTGGCTCTTGTGGCGGAGAACCATCGCCAGATTGTTCAGGCTCATCGCCACATCCGGATGGTCCCCGTCGTAGGCCTCGCGTCGCAGGCGGAGCACGCGTCGGTAGAGGGTCTCGGCCGTTTCCCGGTCCCCCTGGTCGAAACGCAGGGTGGCCTGTTCGTTGAGCGTGCTCGCCGTGCGGGGGTCGTCGGCACCGAAGTGCTCGGTGCGTAGGGCGAGAGCACGCTGGAAGAGGGAGTCCGCCCGGTCGAAGTCGCCCTGCTGGTGGAGGAGCGTACCGTAGTCGTGGAGCGTCGCTGCCACGTTGGGAGCGCCTGAACCTGCGGTTTCGCGCTGCAGCGCAAGCGCCGCACGATAGAGGGAATCGGCCGTCGTGTAATCGCCCGTCTCCTGCCGAAGGATCGCCAGGCTGCGGAGGCCGGCAGCGACCTCCTCCGGCTCGGCGTCGGCTCCGGTTTGGCGGAGATCCAGCGAGCGCTCCAGTAGCGGGCCGGCCGCGTCGAAGGCGCCGAGGCTCTGGTACACACTGCCCATCACCTGCATCATGCGGGCCTGTACGCGCGGCTGACCGGTCAGATCGCGCTCGATCCGCTCGGCTCCCCGGTCCAGCACCGCCCGCGCCGTCACATTCTCTCCCCCCGACCGAGCGGGATCCGCGACGGCGAACAGGTCCTGCAGGAAATCGGACACCCGGGTAGCGGTGGCGGCTTCAAGCCGGGCGCGATCGCGTTCCTGCGCCAGCTGCACCGTGTAAAAACTGACGAGCACCGCGATAAGCAGCATCACCGCTGCGGCTACCGTCACACCGGCGCGATGACGCTGCAAAAACTTGCGTGTGCGATAGGCGACGGTGTCAGGTTGAGCCGCGACAGGACGGCCCTCCAGATAGCGCTGCAGGTCGTCGGCCAGTTGTTCGGCCGAGGCGTAGCGTCGCTCCGGCTCCTTCCGAAGCGCCTTCAGGCAGATCGTGTCGAGGTCTCCTCGCAGCGCCGGCTTCCGCTCCGCCGGTGCCACCGTGGAAGGCGGATCCGGGAGCCGCGTTGACACGATCCGCTCGATGTCGGCAGGGGAGCGGTTGGCAAGGTCGAAGGGCCGTTGTCCGGCGAGGAGTTCGTAGAGCACCACGCCGAGCGCGTACGTGTCCGTCGCCGTTGTCACAGAGCGGTGCTGTACCTGTTCAGGCGCGGCGTACGCTGGCGTCATCACGGCGCTGCCCGTGCGGGTCAGGGCGTTATCCGCGGAATCTCCGGTCAGCACCTTGGCAATCCCGAAGTCGAGCAACTTGACCTGTCTCTCGCCCCGTGCGGTGTCGTCAGCTTCCGATACAAGCAGATTCGACGGCTTCAGGTCGCGATGCACGATCAGGTGACGGTGGGCGTACTGCACGGCGGTGCAAACGTCCCGGACCAGCCGAATCCGCTCCTCCACCGAGCACGCGGCCTCCTCACAGTAGCGGTCGAGCGGTACGCCGTCGACGAACTCCATGGCGAAGTAGGGCCGACCGTCGGTGCTGAGACCGCCATCCAGCAGGCGGGCAATATTCGGGTGATGAAGTCCGGCCAGAATCTGCCGTTCGCTCTCAAATCGTCGTACGATCCGCTCCGACGCCATCCCGCCGCGGATGATCTTCAACGCGACCTGCTGCTCGAAGCCTCCATCGGCGCGTTCCGCAAGAAAAACGGCCCCCATGCCGCCGCGTCCGATCGGCTCGATAATGCGGTACGGGCCGATGCGCTCGCCGTCGGAGGGAAGGATCCCGACCGGGAGCAGGTCGTGCGGTAGCGCGATGGCGTCGAGCGCCAGACTGTCGAGCAGGGGATGCGCATTGGCGTCCGCCGCAAGCAGGGACCGGAGCTCGTCCAGCAGGTCCGGGTCGCCGGCGCATTTTTCCCGGAGAAACGCCTCGCGCTGCTCAGGCGATCGATCCAGGGCAGCGTCAAACAGAGTCTGGATTCGTGTCCATCGGGCGGCGTCCATGTCATCCGTCGTCAATAGGAGGCGGGAAGGGCGGCGGAAGGCCGAGGCGTTCGACGGCCCCCGCTATGTACAAACGCAGCAAACACGTCTGCAACCGGTCACGCCCGGACCGAGACCTTCGACATTCAGCTGTCGGCGTGTTGGAGGGCACGGCTCAGCCAGGCGCGCGCCAGGCGCCAGTCCCGCTGCACCGTAGACACGGAGACGTCCAGGATGGTGGCAATTTCCTCCTGCGTCAGCCCCCCGAAAAAGCGGTAGACCACGACCCGGCTCTGTCTTTCGTTGATCTCTTCGAGTTGTTCGAGGGCATCGTTCAGGTCGATCAGCTCTTCGGCGCGGATGCTCCGCGGTGCCATCCCGTCCTCAAACGTTGCGACCGGTGCACCGCCCCCGCGCTTCTGCGCCTGTCGCTTCTTCGCGTAATTGATCAGGATCCGTCGCATGGACAGCGCGGCCACGCCCATGAAGTGAGCGCGGTTCTGCCATGTCATGCGGTCCTGCTGGACGAGCTTTTCGTAGGCCTCATGCACGAGGGCCGTCGTGTCGAGCGTGTGGTTGGCTCGTTCACCGTTAAGGGACCGGCGGGCGAGCGACTTGAGCTCGTCGTACACGCGGGGCAGCACCGCGTCAACCACCGTCCGATTGCCGCCCGTCAGGTCGTTGAGCAATTCCGTGAAAGGCTGGGACATGCCGAAAAACGGTTCGAGAGGGGACCTGAGTACGATTTAGAATACAAGGTGCTCGAAGCCCGATCAACGCCCGGTGCCCCAAAATCACCAGTACGCGCCAATTCTGACACGGTGGATGCGCCACATCCCACATCCGGGCAGACGCCCATTCAGCGGACCCACCTAAATTATTAAGAAATGATGAACGGTTGCTGTTCGTTCGCGGATTCGATGCGTCAGTAAGTGAGAGCCGACCCCACCGGCCCCTGCCCTGCCCATCGTTTGCCCGTCCACCTGACGCCCGCGACCATGCCCTCTTTTCGAGCACTCGTGTTCATCATCGGATTCACTCTACTCCTCTCCGCCTGCGACAGCGGCGCACCGGGCACCTCTTCGTCCGGTGATGTCGAAGACGTGGACTCCTACCTCAACGAGCTGCCTGACTGGAGCGAGTTCTCGCCTCCGAGGCCGGATGCCGGCGGCCCGACCGGAGCAGCGGTGAAGGAAGCGCCCATCAGCGTCGACGTCGACAGCATTGGTGACGACGGCGAAGTCTACACCCTCGAGAACGTTGAGTACGAGTGCGAGACCCAGCCGTACTCGATCACGCGCACGCCGGGGCGCGACCTCGTCATGTACAACCCGAGCGAGCTGCTGTGGCCCGGCGCGCTGCTCCAGGGGAAGAGCCACACGATCGGCAGCATGTCCGATCTGTCCATTTCCGGAGCAGAACGCGCTCCCCTGAACGTGTCGCTCAACGTATCGACGACACGGGCGAGCTTTCGCACGGTCGAGGAGCCGACGAAGTCCGTGGTTCGCGATGCCGTGAGCACCATGGTCGGCGAGGCGGTGCAGGATGGCATTGCCACACCGAGTTCGATCGCGTTCGAGCTCCGAACGTACCACAGCGAGCAGCAAACAGCCCTCGAGATGGGCCTCTCCGGACGCTACCTCGGATACAGCGCGTCCGCCCGCGGCTCGATCGAGCGCCAGGCATCGGAGACGACCGTCACAGCGCACTACTACCAGAACATGTACGAGGTCGAAATCGACAATCCGCCGGCACCGGGCGACGTCTTCTCCGAGGCATTGACCGAGGAGAAGCTCCAAGAACTCCAGCGCAGCGGCGAGATCGGGCCGGACAATCTGCCGATCTACGTGTCGAAGATCATTTACGGCCGGATGATGATGTTTTCCCTCACCTCCACGGCGAGTCGGAGCGAGATTGAGGCCGCGATGAACGCCGCGTATGACGGGATTGGCGGGGACGGCAGCGCGTCGCTGAGTGCCAAAGAGCGGTCGATTCTGAACGAAGCGAAGATCGAGGTCACCTCGGTCGGAGGGGACGGACAAAACGTGATCGACGTGATTCGCTCGGGGAACTGGCGAGACTACTTCACCGAGAACGCCCCGCTCAGCACCGCAGCCCCGCTCAGTTACACGTTCCGCAACCTGGGCGACAACAGCATCGCGAAGGTCACCGAGTCGACCGACTACGAGATCCGGACGTGCACGGCCACGCAGGCCTCACCGGGTACGTTCGACCTGCAGGATGCCGCCACGCTGTCCGTTCCGATCTCGACGCCTTTCTCCACGACCGTCACCGACGTGGATGGCGACAGCAATGACGACCTCATCTTCAACCATCTCGGAGCGACGAATGAAGTGGCCATCGCGTTCTCCAACGGCGACGGCACGTTCGCGTCTCCACAGGTCCAGATTCATCCGGATGCGCCCGCCAGCGGATGGGCAGATTCCGACTTCGTCACGGCCGACCTGGAGGACGACGGCAGCCATGAACTGGTCTGGAGCCGGGTCGATAACGTGAGCGGGGCGAACCGGACGTACGTAGCGCGTGCCAGCGGCCGTTCCCTCACATTCCTTGACGGCGTGACCCACCCGGACACGCCGTCCCAGGGCGGCGGCTGGGATCAGTACCGAACGCTCGTCGGCGACATGGACGGGGATGGCGACGACGACCTCGTCTGGAACCTTCTCGGAAACCGAAACCGCACCTTCGTCGGCTTCTCTAATGGCGACGGCACGTTTCGCCTCCCCACCACCAGCCAGAACCAGGGGAGCACGTGGTTTCCCTATGAGGCCTTCGTCGGCGACGTGACGAATGACGGGAAGGCCGACATGCTCTGGTCCGTTACGACCGACAGCCGCAACGGCTGGTACGTCGGAGAGTCGCTTATCGAGCCGAATACGGATCCCGGCGAGGGCGCCTACTTCGACCTGAGATTTGCTGAACGCGGAGGCAGCGGATGGGACGACTACTACACACTGACCGGCGACATCGACGGGCAGAACGGGACCGATCTGGTCTTCGTCGCGCTCGGTCGAACGAGCGAAAACGTTCCCGTGCACCGCGTGCTGTCTGATGGAAACGGGTCGTTTATCGCCGGCAACCTGGATCGGCTCAAAACGAACGGTGGGTCCGACAACCGCATCTCCGTACGCCTCGCGGATGTTACGGGGGAAGGCCGGAGCGATCTCGTCGTTCACAACTGGACCGCGCGAGAAACCTATGTCGGCCTCGGCACCTCGGACGGCTCGTTCGATTTCTCACGCGCCGCGCAATCCGTTCCACAGGACGACTGGTCGCAGTTCATTCTTGCGACCGGCGACTTCAACGGCGACCGGCTGCAGGACGTCCTCTGGATCAATGAAGCGCCGAGCAGCCGGGTCTACGTCGGCCTCGCCCGGCAGGACGATGCGCTGTAGACGACGGGATCCACGCGTAACATACAGGCACAGGGGCGCCCCGCAATGTCCAGCCGTTCGGGCCGGGCAGGCGGGGCGCCGGTGCATGATGCCGAACGGTCAGTGATGGGCTTCCGCGCACGGAGCCACGCCTTCCTCACCCGGACACCAATGTTAAGATACGTTGAAGCATGATCGGTCCGACACCGGGTTATTGCGTCTATACATGAGAGCCGCCTGGGAAGAATCGCAGCGCTCTCATCGGAAGTCTCGATTCTCATCAGATGCTGCGCGACGTCATGACCTATCTACGAACTGCCGTCCTTGTCACCGTCCTGGCCCTGACCCTCACCGCGTGCGATAGCGCACCCGGCACCGATTCTAGCACGGAATCCATTGGCGACTACCTCGCCACCCTCGACTACGACGCGAGTGCTCTGCTGAACGTCCAGCCCAGCGACGCCGCCCGCGAGCCGGTCGATACCACGACCACCACCGAACAGGATGGAAACATCGAGCGCACCTGCACCCGCACGTCGTACAACCTGCAGAACAACTTCGAGGAGATCGCCATCCTGCGCCCGACCGCGGACGTCATCTGGCCCGGGGCACTTGTGGAAGCCAACCAGTCGCTCCTCGACGGACTGCCCGAGCCGGCCCGGTTCGACCGCTCTCCCGTCAAGATCCGGATCGACCTTCCGGGCATGGGCGAGAATGGAACCAGGACGATCGAGCGTCCCGACCTGGCCAGCGTGCAGACTGCCATCGACGAGGCGCTGGAGTGGTGGAACGCCAATGCATACGAAGAGGGATACGTGAACGCCTCCAGTTCGTCAAATCGCATCACCACCTCGTACACATCAACCCAGGCGTCGATGGATGTGGGGCTCAACGTCGCCTGGGCTACGGGAGACGTGCAGTCGCAATTTAACTATGAGACGACGGAGACGCAGCGCGTGGTCATGGCGACGTATAAACAAGCCTTCTACACGGTCAGCTTCGTGCAGGAAAGCGGCGCGCAGCCCGAGGACGTGTTCGGTCCGGGCGTGTCGCTGGCGGATGTTCGGTCTGCCTTCAATAACGACGCCCCGCCGGCGTATATCGCGTCGGTGACGTACGGTCGGATCATCATGTTTCGGATGGAAACATCGGCGTCGTACACCTCCGCCGAGGTGGAGGCCGCGTTCCGTTATGCCGCCGGCGCGCAGGTCGACGGCGACATGGAGGCGCGCTACGAGGAGATCCTGGAGCGCTCCACCGTCGAGGTGATCACGCTGGGGGGCAACGCCGCCGTGGCCTCTGAGGCGGTGACGGCACGCTCGGCGGGGGACCTGGAGCCCATCATCACGGGAGAGAACGCGGTCTACTCGCGCAGCAACCCGGGGGTACCGATCTCGTACGCCGTCAAGTATCTAAAAGACGACCAGCTGGCGAAACTGGGCTACACGACCGAGTACACCGCCACCGAGTGCTCTTCGGTACAGACGGCCAACACCATCACGGTCGATCTGAAAGAGTTCTTCGTCCGCAGAGATTGCGACGGCGGCCTCAATGGAGACGGTGAATTCCAGTTTCGGGCCATCGTAAACGGGGGCGGCACCCGAGTAGGCGACTTCATCCGGGGACGTCCCGAGGTCACGCTGGGCGACGGCGACAGCGTCGTGCTCAACGAGGAGGTCGTTTTCGACATGGAGCGAGAGGACGGAAACCAGTTCGCGATTACCTTCTACAGCACGGAGTGGGATCAAGGCGTCGGGGGACGGGTCAAGGACTCCCGCATGGCCACCCTCAGCACCTCCAAGCGGCACACGTTCGGAAGTACGGGTTGGAGCAACGTGACCACGAGCGACATCCGCCTCGTCAACGGCAGCCAGGATTGCCAGGCCGAGCTTGTCTACTCGGTGGACGTGATCTAGCGGGAGATGCACTGCCGAGCCGATCGTCGCCACCCGACGGATGAATCACCACCCGAAGCGAAGCTGGATCGTGTGGGCGTACGCGGACCCGTCCTCGGGCAGAACGCCTTCCTGCCGGCCGTAGATGGCGTAATCAACGTGCACCACCCGCCCGTTGAGACCGATCCCCGCGGACGGGAGGCCCTGGCTCAGCCCCGCCCGGAATTGAACGAGCCCGGCGTTGGTTTCCGTCCCGAGCCGCAGGCGCCGGAAGAAGGACTGGCGCGACCCGGTCGTGGAGGCAGTGCTCCAGTCGAGCAACACGGTCGTCGCGCCCATCCGCGGCATGTACTGGCGGGAGATGGCGTAGGCGACGCCGAGTCGCATCCGCGGACCGTCGAATTCATCCAGAATAGCCTCTGCTGCCTCCACGGATCCCGCTTCCGGCTCGTCGTCGAGTGCCCCGAAGAAGTCGTCCTGCTCGTACGAGATCTGCCCGCCGAGCAGGTCGTACACGGCAAGGGCGGCGGTCAGTCCCTCGACGCTGGCGACGTCGTACTGCAGGCCGAGGTCGAGCGCGACGGTGGAACCGGACAGGATCGGCGGCACGTCGAAGTCCTCCGCGATCTGCCGGTAGGTCGACACGTAGCGGCGCACGTAGCGGCCGGTCACCCCGGCGCGGACGCCGGATGTCCCGATGGGCATGCCCGCACCGACGGCCACGATGCCATCGGTCTGCCCGAACACGGCGATGTCGGGGGAAAGGGGACGCGGGATCGCCTGCGCCCGTGCGGTCTGGGTCACGTACGCTCCGACGCTGAGGCCCACCGTTCCCGCCCGGAAGACGGCCGACGGAAGCAGCACGGCCAACCGGAGCGTAAGCGGGCGCTCGAAAAGCTCCAGCGCCTGCTCCTCAACCGCATCGACTTCTTCGTCGGTGAGGTCTTCTACGTCGGCAAGTTCATCCTCAAACAGGTCGATCGCATCCCGGACCCGACCTGGTCGACCGCTCGCTGCCACCCCGAAGATCGTGAAGCGCGGCTCGTTTCCCCACTCGGCTCCCAGTTGAGCCGGATTGATGAGCGAGGCGATGTACAAATCGGGGCGGGCCACCCCAGCATCGCCGCGGGCGAGCATGGACGGCATGATGGGCGTGGCGCGGGCATCCGCATACGTACCCTGCGCGGCCGCCTCCTCGCCCGGAAGGGCCATCAGGAGCAACGCGATGATCGCACCCGTCCAGGAAACCCGGGACGACAGGGCGTTGCGTGAAAGAGAGCGGCCGGGGAACGAAACAACGGGGCGAGAGCAGTCAGAGCACCGGGGACGGGACATGGCAGACGGAGGGATCTGATCGACCGAGGGCAACGGCACCCGGAACGGCAGATCGTGGCAGCCCCAGCGACTTCTCCGGGTGAAGAGAGTGGGAAGAGACTACGGACCGAAGCGCCCGCTCCGCGAATCCTGTGGCGACCGCCGGTAACGCACCCCGGCGCAATCTGAGGGGGAAATTGGCGCAGGCGGATTCGCCTCCGGCGCATGACCCCGTGCACCCGTTCATGCCACCTCGCCGCCCCGCGATCGACTACCAGCGCGCCGGATAGCCGCGAAAGTCGAGATGGACGAACGGGCCGCGGTGCGACGCCGGGCCGTAGGTGCCGAGTCCTCCCTCAAAGGTCCCGCCCTCCCCGAGCGTCGACTGGATCACGCGGGCCAGGTAGCGTGCGTCGGCTTCCGTCACACGCCCATCCCCGGTCAGGTCGTCCATCCACCCGTTGTTGTCCGCATCCACGAAAATGTCGGCCGCGTCGCCGTAGAGGTGGCGGCTGTACACGGTCGTGTTACCGATCGACCGGTTGTAGAATGGCGTTCGAAAACCGCTCATCACGTGGAGCGTCGGTGCGCTATGACCGCGCTCGCGTAGCGCCGTGAGGACGGCTTCGAGGGCCTGAATCAGCTCGGTGTCGATGAGCGCGAATTCCGGGCCCGGTCCGCCCTGTTTGCAGAGAAACTGAGAGAGGCGAAAGTTCGGCGACACGCGGAGGTCCCGGTTTCGCTCGGTCACGCGGACGAAGCCCCGCGGGCGTTCGTACGAGGTGAGGCCGCGCCGCGCCCTCGGCTGATACCGTCCGATTCGGTAGCCGTCGATCGAGGTACCGCGATGGTCCCACGGCTGCAGCACGAACACCTGAAGGCGAATGGTGGCGTCGCGACCCGGCGACCGCACTGTCACGGTCGTCGTCCCGGGAGCATCCGGCGCGCGAAAAAGCCACTGCCCGCCGAGTCCGGGCACCGCCTCTCCCCCGCCGGGCCCGACGCGAACACTCAGCTCCGACGCGTTTGCGACCGTCAGGGGAATCGATTCGCCCGGCATCACGGAGACGGTCATCACCGACGACCGAATGCTATGATCGCCGAACCGGAGCCGAATCGCCGGTTCATCGTCCGCCTTCTCTGCCGCGGGAGACGCATCACGCAAATCGGCGGCGAATGCCGGCCCGGAGCCGGTTGATACGGTCGGCGCTCCGAGAAAGAGCACGGCCGTCAGGCACACGAAAAGCGCGGCGGCGCGGCGAAGCAATACAGACATGTCGGGAAGAAAAGGGTTGGCGCGTTTCTGGACCGCACGGTCGACTCGGTGGCAACGAAGGAAAAATCCAGCGGCCGGTCAAGCGGGAACTGTATATATTTTATCGCAAACGGCGTACCTCCGGGGCTCCGGGCACATTGCGAATGGAATGAGGATGCAACCGCCGGTTCTCAGGACGGGGTGTAGTCGATTTCCAGGGCACGCAGCAGCTGCGCGTCGCGGCCGTAAATGTCGTTCCGAAAGTGAACCGCGCCGTCCTCGACCCACGCCGTCCAGTACTGCAGGTGGACCGGGACGCGTCGCTTAAGGACGACGGCTCGCTCCCCTCCGTCCCCGTACATCTCCTCGCGGACCCGCTCGCCGGTCCACCCGGCCTGATCTTCGAGCAGGTACGTCGCCAGCTCCACGGGCCGTTCGACCCGGATGCACCCCGAACTGAAGCTCCGTTCGGCCTGCTGGAAGAGTCCGCGCGTCGGCGTGTCGTGCAGGTACACGCTGTACGGGTTGGGAAACATAAACTTGACCCGACCCAGTGCATTGAGTGGTCCGGCATCCTGGCGTAGGCGGAACGGGAAATTCTTCGGCGTGATCGTGGACCAGTCGATCGTGGCCGGATCCACGGGGGCCGCGTCCGAATCCCACGAGCGAAACACCTTGATCCGCTGCCGCTCGAGGTAGCTCGGATCCTGCTTGATGAGGGGCAGCTTGTCCTCGACGGCAAGCGTGTGCGGGACGTGCCAGAACGGTCGGAAGACAAGGTACGAAATCTCGTCCGAGAAGACCGGCGTCTGACGGTAGGGCCGGCCGGTCACGACGCGCATGGACAGAACGGTCTCCCCCTCCTCGACCACATCCAACGAAAACCCGGCGATATTGACCAGGACGTAGCGCGCACCGAGAGAGTCGGGCATCCATCGCCACCGCTCGAGGTTGGCGACGAGTTGCGCGACGCGGCGCTCGACCGGGACATTCATCGCCGCACGTGTAGCATCACCGATGACGCCGTCGGGCGTCAGTCCGTGTCGCCTCTGAAAGCGGACGACGCCAGCCTCCAGCCCATTGTCATATCGGTACAGGGAATCCGTCGGCGCGTCGGCGGCTTGCTCCGGGCGGACGTCTCCCCCGGTCGAAGGCAACGACGGAGCACGTTCATTTCGTGCACGCACGGAATCGACCGGGACTAGCACGTCTCCGGTGATGGCGAGTCGCTCACGGATCAAGGGAACGCGGGGGTCGACCTCGCCGGGTTTCAGGGACGGTCCGTCCGGGACAGCCGGCCAGCCGCCGTCCATTTCCACGTCACGGTACTGCCGAAGGGCGTTCTTCAGCGCCGCGTAGGCCGGCGCCGCCGGCGTGACCGAAGCGAGCGCCGCGTCGAGATCCCTCGACGACGACAGCCGTCGCAGGACCGACATCACATCCCCCGCCCGCGCCGGCATATTCCACGTGGGCGTCACCTCGCCGGGCGAGACACGACCGAACGCACGGTGCGTCGCGTACCGCACGAGCGCTTGTGCACAGTAATTCGAGTTCGACAAGGTCCGCGACCGACACAGAATCGGCCGACTGCACCGCCCGTACTAGCTGCTCGATGCGGCCTGCCGGATACGCCTCCGGCGAGAGGCCTTCGTCAGCCGCCGAGGTCAGCACATCCAACAGGCGTTCTACGACGGGAAGAGGGCCGGTACCGTCCACCCACAGCGGCTGAAAGCCCGTCTCCTCGTACCAGCGCATCATCCGCAGCGGGCGACTCTCTTCATCCGGTGGCAGCCCCTCCAGGCCGTTCACCTCGCTCTCGACCCGCGTCCGGATCTCCTCGACCACCCGTGCCTTCAGGGAATCCGCATGAGCCGTCGTGGACGCGTCTTCCACGCCCGGTGAACCCTCACCGGTCTGGCAACCGGTCCAGAGCAGCATCAGCATTCCAACAACCCAAAGCAGGTGCCGCCCCATATTCCTCAGTGCACGAAGGAAAAAAGACCGTGCGGCGTGACCGGATCTGTTCGCGCCGTCAGGACTCGGACGGTTCGAGGGACGAATTGCTCCGACCCGTCCTACCGTCGGAATCCACCCACCGGCAACTGGGGGCAGGTACGCTTGTCCCGGACGCTCCCGTACACGACCCGGAGATCAGATTGCCGGTGAAAGCTCTCGGCCGGAAGGGCGTTGGCATTGACGCGCGACGACGTCCCGAGTACCATGAAGTGCATTGCGTGCACCGCCTGCCGGGCCGACCGGCACGTCCTCATATCCATTCACTCGACCCCCGTCTCCCTGTGCCGCATTACCTGAACCTGGACGACTGGCCGCGGCGACCGCAGTTCGAGTTCTACAGCCGCCTCGACAACCCCTTCTTCAACGTCTGCGTGGAGGTCGACGTGACGAACCTGAAGGCCTGGACGGATGAGCGGGAGGCGTCCTTCTTCCTCGCCTCGTTGTACGCCTCGCAGCGCGCGACGGAAACGGTGCCGAACTTCCGCTATCGACTGGATGGCAACCAGGTGCGCGTGCAGGATCGCATTCTGCCGGGATGCACGATTCTGCGGGACGACGACACCTTCGGGTTCGGCTATTTCGAGCCGGCGCCCACGTTTGCCGAGTGGCAGGCGGCCGGGCGAGAGGTGATCGAGCACGTACGCTCAACCAAGGGGCTGGACGATCGGCCCGACGACGGCGACGTCCTCCATTACTCCGTCTTGCCGTGGATCTCGTTCACGAGCTTCTCGCACGCGCGCAGCTTCGGGACGGACGACTCCGTGCCGAAGATCGTGCTCGGACGCTTTACCGAGCGAGAGGGACGCCTGGAAATGCCGGTCTCGGTGGCCGTCCACCACGGCCTCATGGATGGACTCCACGTCGGACGGTACGTTGAGCGACTGGAGCAGCTCTGCGACGATCCCGAACAACTGGAACGCCCCCGCGCCGACCACGAGCCTTCGTAGATCCGGGACCTACGCGTCATTCATTATTTCGAACATCGACCGAACCTCGTTTCGGAGCGTCTTCTCGTCGACAGACTTACGGCGTGTGGCCTCGTAGATTTTCGAAAGCGCCTCCTGCATTAAGACCTGGGTTTTTCCACTTCCGTTCGACGGATCGCGACCGACGTCCGGCAGCGCCCCGTTTTGCTTCTCGGCGTTCTCCATGAACACCGGTGCCATCACCAGCAGGCGTACCACGTCCTGCGGGGTCTTATTGCAGGCCCTGGCCGTCTCCACCAGCCAGTCGCTGATGTCTTCTGAAAACTCGACGCACAGGGAGTTGCGTGTAGCCATCGTATTTGAATCTGCGTGTTAAAAAGGCGCACCCGTGTGGGAAGTGGGTAAAAACAATAAACAGGCCATCCCCCCCGGCTACGGGCGACATGGCCTGATCTGCATCCGATCTGAAAGGAAGTCCCCCGTCACGTACGCTGATCGGTCGGAAGCACCATCAACTCTTCAACGTCGACACGGGCCGGGGCCGTTACGGCGTATAGAATTGACTCGGCGATATCCTCCGACTCCAGCGGCTGCATCTTGCCATGCCGCTCCTCGAACATGTCCATCACGTCGGTGTCGGTGATCGTATTTGTCAACTCGGTCGCAACCGCTCCGGGCTGGATGCTCGTGACGCGAATGTTTTCATGCGGTGCCAGCTCCTTTCTCATGCCCTCCGAGAGCGCTCTCACGAAGTGCTTGGTGCCGCAGTAGACCGCACCGCCCGGGAACAGGCGGCGCCCCGCCGTCGACGATACATTGATGATGTGCCCGCTCCCCTGGTCAAGCATGGCGGGAAGGACGGCGCCGACGCAGTGGAGTACGCCCTTGATGTTGACGTCCACCATCTGCTCCCATTCGTCCTCGTGCAGATTCTTAATGAACGACAGCGGCATGATGCCGGCGTTGTTGACCAGGATGTCGACGCTACCGAAGGCGTCGAGCGTAGCATCGGCGAGGGATTGGACCTGGCCGCGGTCCGTGACGTCGGTCTCAACGACGATGGCGGTCCCGCCGTCTAACTCGATTTCGGCTTTCAGCTCGTTCAGCCGGTCGGTGCGACGGGCCGCGAGGGCCACGTGGGCGCCTTCCTCGGCAAGCATCCGGGCGGTTGCTTCACCAATGCCGCTGGATGCGCCGGTGACGATGACGCTTTTGCTCGATAGATTGGTCATGTTGGAGGGATCGGTGGAAAACGATACGGCGACAGCAAGAGGCGCGTCTCGCCCCGTGCGGACGTTAGCTGACGCGCCCGCTCCGGCGGAGTTGCCCGCGCGGAACGATGTTTACGTTTGCGGCACTCTGGCCAACCCCACTGATGTAGCGTCGCACCCTGACGGGATGGGCCCGGCATCGCTTCGTTCGCCCACACCCGTTCAAAAAAGCGGCAATAAAAATCGGGGCCTGCCGGTGTGGGCAGCGCCGCGCGTGGCTGGGGAGCTCGTCATGTCAGGGTGCGGTTCAGAAACAGATATGGAGTGCGAAAAAACCGGGTGCCCGAAGCACCTTGCCTACTGCCCCATCACGTGCTCAATGGTTTTGGGAATCAGGATGCGGATGTGGGCTCGGGTCGGCACGGCACGGGGACATGCCGGCTCGGCGGGGGTCATCGCCGGAGCGGGTGTCGACGTTATGGAAACCGTGGGCGCGATCAACGTATCGCGCTCGACGATGCCTGCAATCAGAACGAGGCAAACCGTCAAGCCGGCGATGACGCGGCGCGCCCATGCATATCCATGTTTTCGATAGCGGAGCTGGGATTCGAGCGGGGTGCGTAACATGATTCCGGCGGGTCGATCAGTGGAGTAACGCGCCACCTGCACAAGTTGCAAGTGCTGTACCGTCCCTCATAAGATGCACCAAACGCCGGAAAGGGTTACACAGGTGCGCCAAATCGCACATGTTTACTGTGCGATATCGTCCATGCCGGCCCCGCATCTCACGTCGCCTCCTCCTGCAATCGGTCACCGACCGCGGGTGCGCGACGGCACCTTTGCCTCCTCCGTGAGAATGACGACGTCGCCCAGCCCTTCGTGCTGCTCCGCCTCAAACGTCGATGGGTCGGCAGCGGGCCGAATCATCACAACGAGCGACCGGGCGGAGGGGCGGTAGTGCCGCAGCGCTTCGGGGGTACCGGTACCCCGCGACACGTGGAAGCCGCCGGTCAGATGCACGACGATCGTCCCCGGGCGTCGGAGCAGGTGCCGCGCGATCGTGTGCGCCATTGTCGCGTCCCACAGGGCCTGTGCCTGCAGCATGGTCGAGGCACCGCCCTTCCCCGCCCCGTGCGGATGGGCGGCCTTCTCATCGTGATCCTCGCCGTGGGGAGAGGCGTCGGTCGAATCGGGGGACGCTCCGCCGTGATCCTCCGGCATCGCGCGGCGCATCAGCGTCTGCCACTTGTCGCGGTACGCGTCGCTCGGCCCGGGATAGGGCAGCGGGGCGAGCCAGTCGCGAGCCCAGGAGGACAACGTCTCCAGCGCAGCCGGTCCCTCCCGCGCCACACGGTTGACGTACCGGCGCGGGGCGTTTGCCGCCAGCACGGGGTAGCCGCCCGCACGGGCGCGCTCCACGAGCGGCCGGTAGGCCGAGTGGTAATTCTGCCAGGCTCGGGCATCGTCGATGAAATGACGCTCGGCGATATCCCCGGAGAGGTACTCGTCAACAACCGGCTGGACGTCGCGCTCGAACATCTCCAGCGACAGCGCGATCGGGCGGCCGGCGGTGTCCGCGGCCTGCTCCACCCGCCGCAGCAGCGAATCCTGAAGGGCGTGCGCGGTCGGATCGTCGTGCGTTTCGCCGATAAACAGGACGTCGACGGTATCCAGCGCCGCTATGACGCGATCCAGGGACATCGGCGTACCATCCGAGGCGTACACGACGTAGTCGCCGGGGCCGCGCGAGGTGTCAGTCCCCGCCGGGCCGGTCTCCGATGCGACGGTCCCCGATTGAGCCACCGCAGACGGGCCGGTCAGACCGAAGAGGAGGATCAGCGCCAGCACCAGAAGAGTCGGTCGCGTCGGCATCATGCATCCGATCGAATGAACGGAGACCTCGATGACAGCAATTAGCGGCCCGGCGTGTCGTCCTCCTCGTCTTCCTCTTCCTTCTCCGCCTGAACCTGTTCATAAAGCTCTGCGACGAGCGTTGCGAGCAGCTCGGGTCGACTCTGGGCGAGGCGGGAGACGAGCGGAACGAAGGTGTCGATGATTTCCTGGTCCGCCTCCGTGTCGCGCTTCCGGGCTGCCAGGGCATCCTCCGCCACCTTGATCGGGTCTTCGGGCAGTTCGTGCTTCTCGACCTCGATGTCGTAGCGGCGCGCCATGCGAAGCAGCTCGAACTCATCCTCGTTCGTGGCGAGGATGATCGTCGTGCCCTTCTTACCCGCACGGGCCGTCCGTCCGGAGCGGTGGATCAGGTACTCGCGATCCTGCGGCACGTCGTAGATGAAGACGTGGCTCAACTCGGTCACATCAATGCCGCGCGCGGCGACGTCCGTGGCGACGAGAAACCGGGTGTTGCCGTCGCGGAGGCGGTCGATGGCCTCTTCCCTGGCGTTCTGCGAAAGATCTCCCGACATCTCCTCGGATTCAAAGCCGGAATTGTTCAGGAACTGCGTGACGTAGCTGACCTCTCGCTTCGTGTTGCAGAAAATGATCGACGATTCCGGCTCCTCCAGCTCGATCAAGCGATGGAGCGTGGAGTCCTTCTGCATAGGCGGGACGAGATAGTAGCGGTACTTCATCTCCTCCACACTGACGCGCTCGCTGCTGAGCGACAGGAACCCCGGGTCGTTCAGGAAGTCGCGGGCGACGGTTCGGACCTTCGCCGGCATCGTCGCGCTGAACATGTAGGACTGCCGGTCCTCCGGAAGGAAGTCGCGGATCTCCATCATGTCCGGGTAAAAGCCCATCGACAGCATCTCATCCGCTTCGTCGAGGATGAGCGCGTGGATGTTGGAGGCGTCGAACTTCTTTTTGTTGAGCAGGTCCAGCACGCGCCCCGGCGTACCGACGACCAGTTGTGCCCCGTTCTCGAGGGCCTCGATCTGCGGGCCGTACCCGACGCCGCCGTAGATGAGGACCGCATCGAGATCGTTCGTGCGGGGCGTGGCGATCTTCATCCGCTCGAACTCCTCGAACACCTGCCGCGCCAGTTCGCGCGTGGGCGTCAGGATCAGAACCTGCTGTTCCTTCTGCTTCGGGTTCAGGATCTGAAACAGCGGGAGAAGGAAGGCGCCCGTTTTCCCGGACCCGGTCCTCGACTGGACGATGATGTCGCGCCCCGCCAGCATGTAGGGAATGGCTTTCTGCTGAACCGGCATCAGGCTGGTCCAGCCGGCGGCGCGAACGGCCTGCTCGATGTCGTCAGGCAGATCATCAATGGTGAGTTCGTCGAGCGGTGGGTCGGGCTGGGGCAATTCCCCAACTTCGGCCCGGCGCTTCTTTTTCTGCGCCTTCGAGGTCAGATCGATGACGCGGGTGTACGAACTCGGCGTATCAGAGGCCATAGTGGACGGATGTCCAGGTTTGTCCAGAAACAACACGGATGTACGATTGCACATCCTGCGCGTACTACGCAGCGGCGGATCAGAACGATCCTACGCGACGGGAAATTGTCGGCTCCGTTTCCGGGCGGACCGTTGCGGCCCGTCGCCCGGCGGATCCGCCGACGGATGGGCGGCTGCGACTACATCGCGAGCCCGCCGTCGACGTGCAAGACGTGACCGGTGATGTACGACGCCGCATCCGACGCGAGATACAGAACCGCGTGTGCGATGTCGTCCGGCGTGGCGGGACGCCCGAGCGGGACTGCATCCAGCATGGCGTCGCGGGCGTCGTCGCTCAGCGCCTCCGTCATTTCGGTATCGACGTATCCCGGGGCGACCACGTTCACGCGGACCCCGCGCGTGGAAAGCTCCTTCGCAAGGCTCTTCGAGAAACCGATGATGCCCGCTTTGGATGCGGCATAGTTCGTCTGGCCGGGGTTGCCCATGACGCCGACGACGGACGACAGGTTGATGATCACGCCGCCACGCTGCCGCATCATGGGACGGTATGCAGCCTTGGCGTAGTTGAACACGCCCTTCAGGTTGACGTCGAGAACGGCGTCCCAGTCCTCTTCCTTCATCCGGAGCATCAGATTGTCTCGCGTGATGCCGGCGTTGTTGACCAGCACGTCGAGAGCGCCCCAGGCGTCGGTCACGGCCTCCACGTGCTGCTGCGCAACGTCCGTCTCCGCCACGTCGCCCTGTAGCGCCATCGCCTCCACGCCCTGCTCCTCCAGCTCGGCGACCAGCGCGTCGGCCTCCTCCGTGGACGACCGGTAGGTGAACGCGATGCGGGCGCCGGTTTCGGCAAAGGCGTCGACGATGGATCGGCCAATGCCGCGCGTGCCACCGGTCACGAGAATGCTCTGGTCACTCAGGTCGATCTGCATAAAATACGGCGTGCGGTTTCGGGACGAGAAAAGCGGGGAGGCGGAACGGAAGATTCAGATTCTCCGACAGAATGACAACCTCCTCGTCAAAATTTCCGCTCCCGGGCCGCTCATCACCGCTCTGAACCGTCGGCCGTTTTCCGGGCGGTCCGGTCGGCCGCCTCTTCGACAGCCTCTTCCCACGACCAGATGAACGTATCCTCGATCGGGTCGGCAAATCGACGCACGTCGAGGCGAAGCGTCTCGCTGCCCGCGAGAATGTCCTTGTCGTCCTGGATGCGATCGAAGTAAAAGGTGCAGCGTCGGTAGAGGACGCGCGACCCGTCCGGCAGGAAGCTATCCCGGATCGGCCCGTACTCGGAGCGCGTCGCCCGGTAGCGTGTGCCGTCGTCGACGCGGATCTCGCCCTTGGCGTTCGGGCCGGGAACGGTATTCGCCGTCGGCCGCTCGAACCAGTACACATCGATCTGGATCTCGCTTCGGACGTCGTTCTTTCGCTTCTCAACGAGCTCGAGCGCGCGGTCCTTCGACAGGGCGGAGATCCCCATTTCAACCTCCAGCGACAGCAGGGACAGGTCCATACCCCAGAACGTCGCGTAGTCTACAACCGGGAGAGCCTCCGTTGCCGGCCCGATGTCACGGCGCGACACCGACCAGTCGCGAGCCAGCGATTCGAAGCTGCGCTCCGTGGCCACACCGACCGTCTGGTCTTCCTCGACGACGCGAACGAAGCGCAGCGAGTCCGGATGGGAGGGCACGTTCCGCTGGTACGGAAGCGTAAAGCGCGCGATGTCCGAGACGTCGTAACCGTCCAGGTTGGAAGAGCTGCAGGACGTGAGGAGGGGCAGCAGGACGGCGGTTGCCAGAAGAAGGCGAAGGGCGGCTGGGAAGCGGGTCATGACCGGCACGACGGCGAGCGGGAGGACGGCGGACATACCGTATACGAGCAATCCCCTGCTTTGTTAACTTCCCGTCAACCGAAAATTGCCGCAGCTCGTCATAAACGCAGGACGGCTTGCCGGCAAGAGAGCCGCGGGCCGTCTGGAGTTGATACAAATGGGGTGCTCCGCGAATCAGGCGGCATCTCCGACGAGGGCGTCCAGTTCTTCCGGGGTCCCGGCCCCGGCGGTTTCGACGTCGCGTCCCAGCGTTCGGCGGACGAGCCCCTGCAGGACGCGCCCGGCGCCGACCTCGAGGAAGCGGTCCGCGCCTGCGTCGTGCATGGCGCGGAGGGTCTGCGCCCAGCGGACCGGCGACAGCAGCTGGTCGATGAGTCGCTGCCGGATCTCGGCGGGGTCGGTCGTGGCCTTTGCCGTCACGTTGAGATAGACCGGGCAGGACGGTTCGCGAATGTCGACGGCCTCCAGCACTTCGGCCAGTCCGTCCCGGGCATAATCCATCAGCGGCGAGTGGAACGCACCGCTGACGGGCAGCGGGATGACGCGCCCGTCGATGCGCCCGGTGGCTTCCGTCACGGCGCCCTCGTCTCCGGAGATCACGATCTGACCCGGTGCATTGAAGTTTGCCGGCTGAACGACGCCGTCGGTCTCCTCGGAGACGGCCGCGCACACAGCCTCTACGTCCTCATCATCCACGCCGATCACAGCCGCCATGGCTCCGGGGCGCTTGTGCCCGGCTTCCGCCATCAGCTCGCCGCGCCGCCGGACGACGCGCAACCCGTCCTCGAACGACAGCGCCCCCGCCGCGGCCAGAGCGCTGTACTCCCCGAGGCTGTGCCCGGCCACCATGCCCGGCGACACGCCTTCCGCGTCCAGCACCGCCATCGCGGCCATGCTGTGCACGTACAGGGCCGGCTGCGTGATCTCCGTTCGCTTCAGCTCATCCTCCGGGCTCCCGATGCTCGTGTCCAGACCGAACATCAGCGTCAGAAGGTCCACATCCAGCAGCTCGTTCGCCGCTTCAAATCGCTCCCGAGCCTCCGGTCGACGGTCAAAAAGATCCGAACCCATCCCGACAGCCTGAGACCCCTGCCCGGGAAAAAGAAACGCTGTGGCCATGATATCTTTGCGGTTTGCGTTGATGCGTTTGAGCGTTGATGCGTTGGGGCGTTGATGCGTTGGGGCGTTGATGCGTTGGGGCGTTGATGCGTTGGGGCGTTGATGCGTTGGGGCGTTGATGCGTTGGGGCGCTGAACTTTGAACCCTGAACCTTGAACCCTGAACCTAAACCTACCCCCCGTACGCCCAGGTCAGGTACGACGCGCCCCAGGTGAAGCCGCCGCCGAAGGCCGTAAGGACGACGTTGTCGCCTTCCGACAGCTCGTCCTCCCAGTCGTACAGGCAGAGCGGGATGGTGGCGGCGGTGGTGTTGCCGTACCGGTCGATGTTGATCATCACCTTCTCGGAGGTCAGCCCCATCCGCTTGGCGGTCGCGTCGATGATCCGCAGGTTTGCCTGATGCGGCACGAGGTAGTCGACGTCGTCGCCCTTCAGGTCGTTGCGCTCCATCACCTCGACGCAGACGTCGGCCATCGCCGTCACTGCATGCCGGAAGACCGGTCGGCCGTCCTGGTGGATGTAGTGCATCTTGGCGTCCACGGTGGCGTGTGACGGCGGGTTGAGGCTTCCCCCACCTTTCATGCAGAGCAGGTCGCCGTGCCCTCCGTCGACGTGCTGGACGGCGTCGATTAGCCCGTACTCGTCATGCGGCTCCAGAAGGACACCCGCGGCGCCGTCCCCGAACAGGATGCAGGTGGTTCGATCCGTGTAGTCCACGATCGAGCTCATCTTGTCCGCCCCGATCACGAGGACTTTCTCGTACCGGCCGCTCTCGATTAATTGCGACCCGGTCGTGAGGGCAAACAGGAAGCCGCTGCAGGCAGCGGACAGGTCGAAGCCCCACGCGTTGGAGGCGCCGATCTTGTCCTGCACGAGGCACGCCGTCGCCGGAAACAGCATGTCGGGCGTCACCGTCGCGACGATAATGGCGTCGAGCTCGTCGGCGTCGATACCGCGCTTCTCAAGCACCTCCTGCGCAGCACCGGCGGCCATGTCCGACGTCGCCTTGTTTTCGTCCCGGAGAATGCGCCGCTCGGTGATCCCGGTCCGCGTCCGAATCCACTCGTCGCTCGTGTCCACCATCTTCTCGAGGTCGGCATTCGTCAGCCGCTCTTCCGGGAGGAAGTGGCCGACGGTGGTGATGGCAGCGCGTGGGCCGGACGACGACGGGCGACCGACGGGCGGGGACGGGGCGGACATAGAATTGAAGGATAGAGCGCGCAGAGAGGAGAAACGAACGGACGCGATCCGGGCACAGGGGGCGACGCCCGGGATCGGGGCGACACGAACAGACGGCGATGCAGTTCGCGATCGCCCGGTCGGACCAAACGTGAACCCCAAGAAAGGCGAAGAGGGACCGCAGATCAAGCCCCATCGACCGAGAATCGACGAATCACGCCCGCGCGGGAGGCGGCCTGATGGCGGCGGAATGGACCGGCCTGCATTCAGACCCCCGGCGCAGCGCCGCTTTATCCGCCGAATACATTCTTCAGCTCACCGACCACGTCGGAGCGGACGAGTTCGGCCGTGGAGTGAATCATCTGCTCCACCGCATCGGCATTGGAACGGCCGTGCCCGATCATCACATTCCCGTCGACGCCCAGGAGCGGGGCTCCGCCCCGGTGGTCGGCGTCGAAGCCTTTGCTTACCTCGCCGAGAACCTTCGCCACGATCTGCTGCTCACCGGCCGGCAACTCCTGCCGCTGCATCTCCTGCGCCGTCATCTTCTTGAGCACCGTGGTCATGCTTTCCCCGAACTTCAGGAGAATGTTGCCCACGAACCCGTCGCACACGATGATATCGGCTGCGTAGTCCAGCAGATCGCCGCCCTCGACGTTGCCCTTAAAGTTGATGCCGTCGGCGTCGGTCAGCAGGTCGTAGGCGTCCTTGACCTGCTCATTCCCCTTCCCCGGCTCTTCGCCGATGTTCAGGAGGCCGACCGAGGGATCGTCGATCTGGAGAACATGGCGCGTGTAGACCGTGGCCATCCGCGCGAACTGCAGAAGGTGCTCGGGGCGGCAATCCACGTTCGTCCCGATGTCGACGACGATGGAGAAGCCGCGGAGTGTCGGAAAGTAGCCGGCGATGGACGGCCGTTCCACACCGGAGATGCGCCCGAGGGTGAACATGGATGTGGCCATCACCGCGCCTGTATTTCCTGCGCTGATGAAGGCGTCGGCCTCTCCCTTCTTCTGTGCGCCGAGCCCGAGGTGAATGGACGATTGCCGCTTCTTCTTGACGGCAGACGCGGGGGCGTCGGTCATCTCGATCACATCCGGCGCATCCACCAGCGTCAGAGGCGCATCCGCGGAGGCGCCGGCCTCGTCCAACAGGGGCTGTATGCGGTCGGCGGGCCCGAAGAGCAGGATCTGGAGCGGTTCTTCCATCGATTCCAGGGCGGAAAGAACCCCCTGGATGACGGCGTCCGGGGCATTGTCGCCCCCCATCGCGTCCACTGCAATACGCAAAGCCATACGGGCCGTTGTGAGATCAGTACCGGAAATGTACTAGAGGAAAAGGTGCTATCGCCGGCCGGGACGGACGACGGCCCGGACCGACCGCTGGCTGAGGGCGCAGAGTGGCCTCCGCGCCCAGCACATCTGCGTCAACATAGCACGGACACGCCTTGAGTGCAACGCACCGGCCGTTCACCTGTGAAGAACCCGGGATACACGACCCTGGGCGTCATTGAGGCGGATGTACGGCGTCGCGGTCAACGAGTCGCTTGATGCACAGCGAAACACGCGTAGGCACAAAAGAAACGCACGCTCTGCTCACCGTGCCTCCGCTTTCCGGAGTCTGGGTGCAGGGCGTGCTGGTTTCCTGGGCTGCTTGTGGTGCTGGCACCGCGTCGACTCGCTGCCCGAAACGTCCGGGTGAAGTCGCCGGGAGACGGAGTCGTGTCAGCGGGCCGCCGGTGGATGCCGGTTGAACGAGGCGAATCGCGTTCAGGCCACCGACGGGGCCGGATAAGCCGCGGGGCTCTCTACAGCTGGTATTCTGCCGACGGCTCAATGACCTGACGGCCGCGGTAGTGACCGCAGTGATTGCACACGCGGTGCATCACCTTTGGGTTGCCGCAATTGCTGCAATCCATCAGCTGTGGCACCTTCAGCTCGTTGTAATACTTGCTGCGACGCTTGCGAGTGCGCGACTTGGAATGTTTTCTCTTCGGAACGGCCATGGCTAAGCGGAAAAATCGGTGCGTTGAATCGGTGTCGGCGAGCCGTGCTCACCACAGGCCGGAGTCCGGCCGAATATTTGGGCATCTCATCTCGAAATGCATCGGAGGTAAAAGGTCAACGGCTCGGTCGGTTCGGCTGCGGAGATGCATTTCTCCCACATTTTAAAATCGAGCAAACCGTCCACAGCCCCGCATAAGCCGGGGGCGACGTCTATTCGTCGTCCGATTTCAGCTTCTGGAGCTCGCTCCATCGCGGATCGACGGGCTCCTCCACGTCGTCCGGGTCGTCGGGTTCGCCGAACGCAGTCGTAATGTCACGATCCTCCGCGCCGGGAGCCACCTTTCGCTGGGGAATCGAAATCATGATCGTATCTCTGACGACGTCGGTGATGTCGATCTCCCGATCTCCGCGCTGCAGCGGTCGCACTTCGTCGTAGTCGTCGGTTTCGGTTCCGACGAGTTGCTCCGGACCGTAGAGCACGCTGTACTGTCCGTGGACCGTTTCGGTGAAGCGCTCGAGGGTACGGTCACACGTCAGCTCGGCATCCGCTTCAATGCTCAAGTGCAGAAGCAGCCGGTCGCGGTGCGCCTGAATGGTAATGTCGACCGCCACATCCGAGATGTCGTGGATGTCGTCGAACGGCTCCAGATCAAACTCGAGGTCGCTCGCGTCTGGAGCAAGTTCTACCTGATGAACGCCCGACTTGAACGGCGTAATGTCGAGATGCAGCATAGCGGGCTAACAAATGGTGTCACAGAGCAAAACGGGCCACGACTGCGTTGAGATGCGCACGGCCAAAAAAGGGACGTTGAAATGAAACGGGGCTTTCCTGGTTCCGCCGGGCGTTCGCGTCGAGAAGGCCGGCCCGTCGTGCAAAACCGGGATCCCGGGGATTCGGCGGACCGTGAAATCAGCCCGTCTTCCTTGACGTTGCCGGGACCGATGATTATCGTTGATGTCCCGCTCACGGAAGGCGACACAGCCCGCCGCCCGACGCGCCGGACCACAGCCTCGATCGTGGATTCTGAGTTCGTCCGGAGCAGCACTCGTTGCACCAGATTGCCCCATGCGAAGGCGGAGTAGTGACACACAAGGCGCATGCCGATTGTGGCACGTCACGGGCCACGGACGCTCGGTGTTCGGTTTTGCTATCGACGTCGGCCCATCAAGCCGAACGATCCATCCACAGGCCGCCTGAATCAAATGCTGCCTGGACGGGATCGCGCCGGCCCATGATCCGCTCGTAGAGGCGCCGGCGGACCGTCCCGGCCTCCGCCAACGGCGCAGATCGCGCATTAACCGGGCCTCGGTCTCTGCTCCGACCCACGCAACTTCCTGTCGTTCGCGTAATTTCTGTGAGCAAGATGTGGATAACCCGTTTATATCGTCCGCTTGACGGTGTACTTTTCCACAGATCAGAGGGCGACATGGAGAATCTGCCCCAACCAAACGTTCACATAATGACCTAAACGCACCGGAAACAGTGATTTAGCCACTGTGGAAAAACTGTGGATAACATGTGGATACAGAGAGGGGTGTCATCATGTATCGCCCGGGAACGGTGCGCACGGCCCGGTTACGTTGTGGATAAAGTGCGCCGCAACGTATCATTTTCTGTATGTGAACGGGTACGGGACGGTCACGATTTAGGGCGAGCACGCGGAAATGAGGTGTTCACGCGTCCGTGAGCGGTTTCGTCGAAATCGATGGAGCCTCAGGCGTGAGTTTCCGTTAGGGAAATGTGACCGTCCGATGCATATCCGGTTGAGACCCGTCGCAACGGCGACGTCGGGCATGCCCCGCGTCGCATGATCGCGCGACGTTCCGTTCCGGGTTCGCGGCGCGGTGCTGCCATGTCCGCTCCGGCCGGATCGCGTTGCCTTCCATCACTCGTATTGTTCTTTCCTGACCGCGGAGACTTCCTCTCGCGGGAGACGGCTCCCACACGCTATGGATCAGTCCGCCGAAACCGCCTGGGCGCAGTGCCGCGAAATCATCCAGGAGAACATCAACCGGCAGAGCTTCAACACGTGGTTTGAGCCGCTGAAGGCGCAGTCGCTCACCGAGGAAGACGGACTGCGCAAGCTCACCATCCAGTTGCCGAGCCGCTTTTACTACGAGTGGCTTGAGGAGCACTACTTCTCGCTCCTCCGCAAGACGATCACCAAGGTCCTCGGCCCGAACGGTCGCCTCTTCTACGACGTGGTGATCGAGCAGGAAAACCCGGACGAACCCGAGCACGGCGCGTCCATGCAGCTCCCCGCCCGCCGGGGCGATGACGTGTCGCCAGACGGCTCCCCGCCCCCGCCGGATCCGGCCGATGCGGAGACCGGGCAGGGACGGCAGACCTCCGGGTCCAACGGCTCTTCCCCGCCCTCGTCTCCGTCGGAGCGCCGCTCCGCTCCCGAACGTGACGGCAACGCCAGTGCCGGTCCGCCGGGCTCCCAGCAGCCGCCCGTGAGCAACCCGTTTGCGATTCCGGGCATCCAGAAAGCGGAAATTGACAGCCAGCTCAACAGCAGCTACACCTTCGAACGCTTTATCGAAGGCGATTGCAACCGCCTCGCCCGGAGCGCCGCCTGGGCCATTGCCCAGGAACCCGGCGCCACCAGCTTCAATCCCTTCCTTATCTACGGAGGCGTCGGCCTCGGAAAGACGCACCTGATCCAGGCCATCGGCAACTACGTCCAGGCCAAGGACAGCGTCGACACCTGCCTTTACGTCTCCAGCGAGCGGTTCACGACGGAGTTCGTGCAGTCGATCCAGCGTAACCGGATCAGCGAGTTCTCAATGTTCTACCGGCAGATCGACCTGCTGATCGTAGACGACGTGCAGTTCTTCAGCGGCAAGGAGAAGACGCAGGAAGAGTTCTTCCACATCTTCAACGCCCTGCACCAGTCGGGCCGGCAGATCATCCTGTCGGCGGACCGGCCGCCGCGCGACATCGAAGGCATCGAGGAACGGCTGCTGTCTCGCTTCCAATGGGGTCTTTCTGCCGACGTGCAGTCGCCCGGACTGGAGACGCGCATCGCCATTCTTCAGCGCAAGGCGGAAGACGATGGGATCGAGCTCGACCAGGAGGTGATCGAGTTCATCGCGCACAATATTAAAAGCAACATTCGTGAGCTGGAGGGCGCCCTCATCCGCCTTCTCGCCCACGCCACGCTCCACCAGCGGGACCTGGACCTGGCGCTCGCCAAGGAGGTGCTGCGCGACCTGATGCAGGACATGCAGGTCAACCTGACGATCGAGGAAATCCAGCGGATCGTGTGCGACTACCTCGACATCCCGGAAGACCTCGTCCGCGCCAAGACGCGAAAGCGGGAGGTCGTCCGTGCCCGGCAGATCGCCATGTACTTCTCGAAGAAGCTGACCCAGCACTCCCTGAAAACGATCGGCCTTCACTTCGGGGGGCGCGATCATTCTACGGTCATCCACGCAAACAACACCGTCGAGGACCAGATCGAAACGGACGATCAGTTCGCTAGCATGGTGGAGGAAATCGGCCGGAAGATCGAACTACGATCGCGGTGATGCGGGGTTGAGGTGGAAAGGTGGGAAGTGTGAAGGTGTTGAGCGGGGTGGAGTCTTGGCGCTGCTCTTCAATATCAAGTCAGCGCGATACATCCAATTCCCGATCCCGAATCCTCAGTACCGAACGCATCGACGCGCAACGCATCAACGTCTCGGCGGACCAGACGTAAACTTCCAACGAAAGCGGTAAAAACACGGCGTCTCCCCGGTTGCACATGGGTTGGACACTACGCGGATCCGCTCTCGCTTTCGTATCGTACGAAGCGGTCCCGATGACTTGATTTCCACGATCCTTTTCCGCTCCAGCATCTCGTCCCGTCATGAAATTTACGACCAAGTGCGGTGATCTGCTCGAGGCGCTCAACACCGTGAAGGGTGCCGTTCCGTCCAAGAGCACGCTCCCGATCCTGGAGTGCATTCTCTTCGAACAGGAGGACGACGCGCTCCGGCTCAGCGCGACCGACCTCGAGATTTCCATTGTTCGCAAGCTGCCCGTTCAGTTCGAAACCAACGGCACGGCCGAAGGAACGGCAATCGCGGTCCCGGCCAAGCGGCTGACGGACACGCTCCGCGCGCTGCCGGACGAAATGCCGATCGAGTTCGCCGCGGACGGCGACTTCGAGATCCGCATGGACACCGATCAGGGCCACTACAAGATGGTCGGCCACGATGGCGAAGACTATCCGGAGCTTCCGGACATCGACGGCAAGCATGAGATCACGACGGAGGGCAACCTGCTGCGACGCGCGATCGACAAGACCAGCTTTGCCGTCAGCAAAGACGCGCTGCGTCCGGCCATGATGGGCGTCTACTTTCAGGTCGGCACGGACGAAACGCGGGCCGTGGCCACGGACGGGCACCGCCTCGTGAAACTGGTGCTCCCGACGCTCACCGCCGAGGAGGAGATCAACTTCATCGTTCCGGAGAAGGCAACGAAGCTCGCGGGACGCGTCGTGGAAGACGACGAGATCTGCACGATGGCGGTCGATGAAGGCCACGTGTCGTTCGAGTTCGGCAATTCCCGCGTCCTCGCCCGCCTGATCGACGAGACCTACCCGAATTACCAGGCGGTGATTCCGCAGGAGAACGAGAAACGCCTGACGATCAACCGCGAGGACATGCTGAACGCGGTGAAGCGCGTCGGCCTCTACTCCTCGAGCATGACGAATCAGATCCGCCTGCAGATCTCGAGCGACAGCGTCAAGATCTCCGCGGAAGACGTTGAGCGCTCCAGCGAAGCCGAGGAAGTGGTGAAGTGCGACTACGACGCCGACGACATGGAGATCGGCTTCAACTCGGAGTACCTCACGGAGGTGCTCAGCAACGTGCGGTCGGAAGAGGTGGTCTTTCAGCTCAGCTCGCCGAACCGGGCGGGCATCGTGGTCCCGATCGACCAGGAAGAGGACGAAGAGATCCTGATGCTGATCATGCCGGTGATGCTGAAGTCCTACGCTTGACGGTTCGCGGCCTCAGCGGCCGAGAAGCTCTGAAGTGATCGATACGGGGAGCGAGGCCGACCGCCTGGCTCCCCGTTCGTATGTGACATCCCCGTGCTGGCTCTCTCAGTCGTACGGACTTGCCGGTGCATCGGGCTCAGCTACCGGAGCAACGGCCTGCAGGTCCTGGAGCAGGCGAACCGCCTCGGCCGCGCGCCGATTGTCGCGCCGGGCAAGGATCTGAAGGTGCCGCCGTGCGGCTTCCGGGTCGTCCTGCGCAAGGTGCGCCTTGGCAAGGAAGAACCGGGCCTCCAGTCCGAGGAAGGATCCCGTCGGTTCCCGGTCGACCACGTCGCGCAGAAGCGACATCGACGCATCGAGCGGCTGGTCGGCATACCGGGGGAAGAGGCCGAGCGTCGTCGTGCGTGCTTCGCGAAGGCTACCGAGGGCCTGCAGGAAGAGGCGGTCTGCCGACAGGGAATCCCCCTCCGCGGCAACCGAGTCGGGAACGTTGACGCGGTAGCCCTCGATGCGGGTTTCCGACATGTCGAGCGCGGCGAGGCGGTCGAGAGGCGACCGCGTCATGCGGTCGATGCCCCACGCAGCGCCGTACAGTAACGCTCCGACCAGGAAGAGCGCAAACCCCCACTGGACCGCGTCGGGCCAGCGTGCCACCCAGGACAGGACACGCCCTCGATCGGGGGATGGGTCGTCATCGGCCGTCGCGTCCTCCGGCGCAGAAGGGGATGGGGAAGAGGTCATAGACGGGGTGGTCAACGATTCGAACTGTTCGACAGGATCGACGCTTGCCTCGGCCTCCTGAATGCGACGCCGGAACGCGCGGGCCCGATCCGCCAGCTCCGGATCTTTTCCCAGTCGAGCCTCGAGCCGGCGAAACGCGCGACGGAGCTCGGGCGACCAGCTGCCGGAAGGCTCGATGTGCGTGGCGGTCACGTAGTAGGCAAGCAGGGCATCCTCCGGGGCCGCCGCGGCTCCGGCGGTGAACGGCATCGCCGACGTCAGATGCTTGACATCGTTCAGCAGTGGATACCATTCCGGGTTCGCGTTCACGTATACCTGCACCTCGTTCCGCTCCGCAGCCGAGAGGGAGGCATACGACAGAATGCGATCCTCAATGGGGGTCATCGGAGCACGGCTGAAAGGCACGCGGGCGTAGAGTGTACTGAAACGTGGCCCATTCTACGCCGACGCGTGCGGCACGTTTTGCGAAGAGCCGTCGAGATGCAAGCCTGAACCATCGTCTGCCTATTCACCCACTCCCACGACTCATCAGGTCGCGGGGGCGAAGCATTCTGAGGTGCGACGGAGGACCGGATCGTCGCGGAGGAGGTCCAGGGCTCGAAACTTGTATGTTCGCACCGTCGGAACCGGTTTACCGATCGAGGCCGAGATCATCTCGAAGGTGCAGCCGTCGACGAAGAAGAGGCGCGCCGTATCCTGCAGGTAGGCCGGCAGGCGATCGATCGCCGAGAGGAGGGCCCGCCGCACTCGTGGGGCGTCGTCGTAGGCCGGCGGGGGTTCGCTGATGAGGTCCCCGCCCATGTCGTCGATCGATTGGACGACCCGTGCCCGTTGGACGTAATTAATAAAGGTATTGCGGCAAACGACGCTCACCCAACTCGCGTACCGTACGATGGTCGTGGCGTCGCGCCGGGATCGGCACGTCCGGCGAAAGGCGCGGGCCACCAGGGCATCCATATCCGAGGGACGGCGCAACCCGTCGCGCGCAGCTTTCGAGAGAAAGTATCGCCAGATGAAGCAGTAGGTCCACAGGTCGATCACGTCACGGTCGCCCGCACCGCCGGAGCAGGTCCATCGCTGGTACACGGCATTGAGCCGGTCGGTGTCGTCCAGGGCGAAGGGGAGGCGCGCCAACAAAGGGTCAAGACGGGAGGAGGTGCGCATGATGGGAAAGGGCGAACGGCAGGATACGCATCTCGCCCGGTTGATGAATAAGGATCCTCAGAAGGAAGGGTATTCATATATAGACAATATTATAATTATAAATTACATTCAAGTATAAGTGTTTATAATTTTCAATCCTTACGTACCCGCCTGTCGGAGCGCATTCGTCCTTCTCGAGTGGGTGCGTCAAAATTGCAGGAAGACGCCTGCGCTGCGCAACCTCGAATCCGTGCGTACGTGCTAGTCAGCCTGATGTGTTGCGCGGAGGGCCCTACGCGACCGGAACGATGACCCGGCGCGATGAGTTGAGCCTGTTTGCCGTTCGCGCCGGTCCCGGCCCATCCAGACGGGTCCGGCTGCGTTCTGTATATGCTGCTGCGCCTGGTGATCGGAGCGTGCGCTTTTTTATGATCACGCGCACCCATGGTCGCCCTGTGCGGTGCACCGAGCCTACATCCTCGGACCCCGAGTGTATAATGACGAGACCCACCGATGGACAGCCAAAGTTTTAAAACGTTTAGCGCGAAGCCGTCAGACGTCGACCAGAAATGGTACGTCGTCGATGCGACCAATGAGGTCGTCGGCCGTCTCGCGAGCCGAATTGCCCACGTTCTTCGTGGCAAGCACAAGCCAACCTACACCCCGCATGTCGACACCGGCGATTTCGTCGTGGTCGTGAATGCGGACAAGGTTCGGTTCACCGGCCGCAAGGAGACGGACAAGACGTACCGTTCGTACAGCGGGTACCCCGGCGGCGAGCGCGAAGTCACCCCGGAAGACGTGCGCAAGAAGCATCCGGAGCGCCTCATTTCGAAGGCCGTCAAAGGCATGATGCCAAACGGCTCCCTTGGACGTCAGATGTTCAAGAAGCTCAAGGTATATACCGGCGACGAACACCCGCACGAAGCGCAGCAACCCGAGCCGCTCGACGACGTCGCGTAGCTCCGATCGTTGCGCCTTCCCGTGACGTGCGAGACGGGCCGCACCGCTCGCATTCACCGCTTTTCTTTTCTGCATACCCTTCCTCTTCCCATGGCAACACTCACCCAGTTTCAGGCCGTTGGTCGTCGTAAGACCTCCACGGCACGCGTGTACCTGCGTCCCGGCGACGGCACCTCGTTCGAGGTCAACGGCCGCGACGCCTCCGAATACTTTCCGGTCGCCTGGCGCCGTCGCTCGCTCGACCAGCCGTTCACCGTTACCGACATGATCGGCAACTTCGACGTGAAGGTCACCGCATCCGGCGGCGGCCTCACCGGGCAGGCGGAAGCGATTCGGCTCGGCATTGCCCGCGCGCTCGTGAAGTATGACGAAGAGCTCCGCGGTCCGCTCCGCGAAGCCGGCTTCCTGACCCGCGACGACCGCATGGTCGAGCGCAAAAAGTACGGTCAGCCGAAAGCTCGCAAGAAGAGCCAGTACAGCAAGCGTTAAGCACCAAGTCGAGATGCGAAGGACGGAACGCGAAGTGGTCACCATTTCGCATTTCGAAATCCGCATTTCGCACTCCAAATCAACCATACGGCCCGATGCGACGGTGGGTTGACGGGGACGACGTGTGCCTTACGCCGCTCGTCCCGGTTTCGCCGCGCACGCGACGGTCGTAGTAGCCGAAACCCAACTTCTCCTTCCCCAGATACAGCACATGGCAGACGAAAAGACGCAGAACCCCGACGCCGTTGACGAAGCCGATCTCGACGAAGAGATCGAAGACACGGACGTCGCCGACGAAGAAGACGTGGACGACGAAGACCTCGACGAGGACTACGACGACGAAGAGGAAGAGGACGTCGTAGCCGAAGATGAGGACGATGATGACGACGAGGAGGACGATGACGCCTCCGGCGACGGCGAGCCGTCGCACCGCGTGACCATCGAACAGCTGCTGAAGGCCGGAACGCACTTCGGCCACCTCACCAGCCGGTGGGACCCGCGCATGAAGAACTACATCTTCATGGATCGCAACAACATTCACATCATCGACCTGATGCAAACGCAGGTACTGCTCGACAAAGCAGCGGATGCGGCCCGCCGCTTTGCCCGTCGCGGCAAGAAGATTCTCTTTGCCGGGACGAAGAAGCAGGCCCAGGAAATCGTCCGCGAGCATGCCGAAGAATCCGGCATGCCGTTTATGGTGCAGCGCTGGATGGGCGGCACCATGACCAACTTCCAGACCATCCGCCGGTCGATTCGCCGGATGGAGGACATCGAGCGCATGGAGAAGGAAGGCACGCTCGACAAGCTGAAGAAGAAGGAGAAGCTGATGCGCCTCCGCGAGCACGAGAAGCTGGAGGCCACGCTCGGCGGGATTCGCAACATGGCGAACCTGCCCGGCGCGATCTTCATCGTGGACGTGAAGCGCGAGCACATCGCCGTCTCCGAGGCCCGCAAGCTCGGCATCCCGATCATCGCGATGGTCGACACGAACGGGGACCCGCGCGACATCGACTACCCGATCCCGGCGAACGACGACGCGCTGAGCTCGATCGAGCTTGTCACCTCCACGATCACGGAGGCGATCCAGGAAGGCCTTCAGGAGCGCAAGATGAAGAAGGAAGCGAAGCAGAAGCAGCAGCAGGGCTAACCCCGCCAGCGGCACCCGGGCCGGGCTCCTCGACGAGTCCGGCCTTTTTACCGCCAGATCGGCCCGGCGGCTGCATTCGCACAACGACATTCGAACGACGAATTTTTACTGCCACCCATGAGCATTTCCGCTAAAGACGTCAAGGCCCTTCGCGACGCGACCGGCGTCGGTATGATGGACTGCAAGAAGGCCCTGCAAGAGACGGACGGTGACTTCGACGCTGCCGTCGAACTTCTCCGCAAGAAAGGCCAGAAAGTCGCCGCCAAGCGCGCTGAAAAAGAGGCCGACGAAGGCCTCATCTCCATTTCGATCAGCGACGACGGCGCCGCCGGCGCGATCGTGGAAGTCAACTGCGAGACGGACTTCGTCGCACGCAATGAGGACTTCGCCTCGTTCGTCGATCGCATCGCAGACCTGGCGCTCTCGGAGAAGCCGGAGGACCTCGACACGCTCCACGCACTGTCGTTCAACGGAGACGCCTCGGTGAAGGAGGAACTCGTCGCGATGACCGGTCGCATCGGTGAGAAGCTGGACATCCGCCGCTTCCGCGTCATGGAGAGCGATGCCGGAGAAGTCATCAAGTACGTCCACCCCGGCTCGAAGCTCGGCGTGATCGTTGAGGTCTCCGGCAACGGCGATCGCGAGGACGCCGGCCGCGACGTCGCCATGCAGATTGCCGCCCTCGACCCGATTGCCGTGGACCGCAGCGAGGTCCCGGAAGAGGTTCAGGAGAAAGAGAAGGAAATCGCGCGCGACGCCGCGATCAACGAAGGCAAACCCGAGCACATCCTCGACCGCATCGTGGAAGGCAAGCTCGAGCGCTTCTTCGAGGACCACGTCCTGCTGGAGCAGTCGTTCGTGAAAGATGCTTCCCAGTCCGTGCAGGAGATGCTCGACGATGCGGATGTCGACGTGCACCGCTTCGTGCGCTTCGCCCTCGGCGACTGAGTCACCGTCCCCTGCACATGCCCGCCGACCGGCCGCTCCCGTGACGATCCTCCGGGACCTGTGCCGGTCGGCGGGACGTTGCGGGCCGGATGTTCGATTGTAGTAGCCGTACCGCCCGCCTGATCTCGTGATTTCGAATCCCCGATGGCCAGGACCTCCACCGACGTTCCAATGTCGACCGACGCTTCCGCCGACCTTACCTACCGCCGCGTCCTGTTGAAGCTCAGCGGCGAGGCGCTGCTGGGCACCGACCGCGACTTCGGCATCGATGAAACGGTTCTTCGCACCTACGCAAAGGAGGTCAAGAAGGCGGTCGACCTCGGTGCGGAAATCGCCATCGTGATCGGCGGCGGCAACATCTTCCGTGGCGTCCAGAATGCGATGAAGGGGATGACCCGTGCGCATGCCGACTACATGGGCATGCTGGCCACGATGATCAACGGGATGGCCCTGCAGGACGCCCTCGAGCAGGTGGGCCTGCAGACGCGCCTTCAATCCAGCATCAAGATGGAGGAGATCGCCGAGCCGTTCATCCGGCGCCGCGCGATGCGGCACCTCGAGAAGGGGCGCGTCGTGATCTTCGGTGCCGGCACCGGCAATCCGTACTTCACGACCGACACTGCCGCCGCCCTTCGCGGACTGGAGATCGACGCGGACGTAATCCTGAAGGGCACGCGCGTCGACGGCGTCTTTACCGCTGATCCGGAGAAAGAGGACGACGCCAAGCGCTTCCGCACCATTCACGGCAAGGAGGTGATCCGCCGCGGCCTGAAGGTGATGGATATGACCGCCTTCACCCTGTGCCAGGAATCAAGCATGTCGATCCTCGTCTTCAATATGGGCCTTCCAGGCAACCTGCGCCGGGTGCTGACCGGCGAAAGCGTCGGCACGCGCGTCCACTGGAATGACTCGGAAGCGGTCGCTGAACACGCCGACGCATAGCGTTTCCCTCCGGTTGCGCTTTTTGCTCCCGTCCTACCTCAGCTTGACCCGCCGATCCGCGACCTCCGGCGGTCTCAGTGCGACATCCTTTCCCACATTCTCTCCCGTACTGATATGTCTGACGATCCCGTCCAAGATGTTCTCGACGACGCGGAAGAACGGATGGAAGACGCCGTCAACTTCCTGCGTTCGGAGTTCAACTCGATCCGCGTCGGTCGTGCTACGCCGGCGATGCTTGAAAACGTGAAGGTCGATTACTACGGCAGTCAGGTCCCGCTGAACCAGGTGGCGAGCATCACCGCCCCTCAGGCCGACCTGCTGCTCGTTCAGCCCTTCGACCGCAACGCGATCGGCGACATCGAACGCGGCATCATGACCGCCGACCTCGGCCTGAATCCAAACAACGACGGCGAGAAGATCCGCATCCCCGTCCCGCCGCTGTCGGAAGAGCGCCGCAAGGAACTGGCGAAGAAAGCCCGCGAGCGCTCGGAAGACGCCAAGATTTCGATCCGCAACATCCGGCGCGACATCAAGGACCAGCTGAAGTCCACGGTCGAGGAGCACAACCTCTCGGAAGACGTCATGTACGGCGCCGAGGAGGACCTCCAGGAAATCACCGACAAGTACACCGAAAAAGCCGATCAGCTGCTAAACAAGAAAAAAGACGCCATCATGCAGGTGTGATGGTTGGCGTTGGGATGTTGGACCGTTGGGACGTTGGATCGTTGGCTTGTTCCAGTACGCACCAACGCAACAACACGGTAACGCATCAACGCGTAAACGCCCAAAACCGATGCTGACGAATTTCGGATGAGGGCAGGGCGGGCCGGATCATTGGCCCGGAGATGACATTCGAGATAGCACGTTTTCACGATCTGGAGGGGTGCCCGAGCGGTCGAAGGGGCTCGCCTGGAAAGCGAGTGTGCCGCTTTCGCGGTACCGAGGGTTCGAATCCCTCCCCCTCCGCCCTGATCGAACGCCGCCTGCGTCCCGGCATCCAGGCGTTCGACCTTCATCGAAAGCCGAGTTGCCTGTGTATGGCGGCTCGGCTTTTTCTCTACGCTACGCCTCTCCCGCAGACCGGAGCCTGTGCTCCCCTCTCCATGATTCACAGCATGACCGGATTCGGGCGCGGCTCGGCCTCACGTGCCGGGGCCACCGCGACCGTCGAAATCAAGAGCGTCAACAAGCGTCATCACGACGTCTCGGTTCGCATGCCGGGCAACCTGGCCGAGAAGGAGTCGGCCATCCAGACAGCGCTGCGAGACGCGTTCGAACGCGGTCAGTTCACCGTGTACATCGACGTGGAATCCAACCTGGATACCACGGTGCCCTACCAGGTTGACCCGGAGGCCACGGCAATGTACGCCAACCTGCTCCGCGACCTACAGTCCGCAGCGGGCATCGACGCCGAGATCACGGTGGACGACCTGCTTCGGTTCGACGGCGTCCTGACCGAGGAGCGCCCCGACGACGATGAGCTGCTCGACGAGGCATGGGCGGCCGTCGAAGCCGCCACCGAGGAAGCCATCGAAGCGCTCGCTACCATGCGCGCACAGGAAGGGGAAGCCCTCCGGGACGACCTTGAGAACCGCCTGCGAGCGATCGAGAGAGACCTTCAGGCCGTTGAAGACCGGGCCCCGGAACGCGTCCGAGAACACCAGCAGCGTCTCCGCGACCGCCTTGCGGAGATCATGGACGACGAACGCATCGACAACGACCGTATCGAGACGGAAATCGCCGTCCTGGCCGACAAGCTCGACATCAGCGAGGAGTGCGTTCGGCTACGGTCGCACATCGACATGTTTCGCGAGTCGCTCGCCGACGATGAACCATCCGGTCGAAAGCTGAAGTTTATCACGCAGGAGATCCACCGCGAGGTGAACACGATCGGTGCGAAAGCGAACGACCCGTCCATCAGCGGGTGCGGCGTCCGCATGAAAGAGGAAGTCGAAAAGATTCGCGAGCAGGTGCGGAATGTGGAGTAGGCTTTACCACCGAAGACACTCACACGTACCCGACGGTGACCGGACGGACGCTGCGAACACCGGAGGCCTTGGAAGGAGGGTTTAGGTGTTCGGGTGTTCGGGTGTTTAGGTGTTTCTGTGTTCGGGGGCCTGGGTGTTCAGGTGTTTGCGCACGCCCCGGCACTAGCACAACCGGCCATCAGACCCACCCTCTCCCGATAGCGCTCGCTGTCGCTCCGCGCAGCTGGACAGAGCGAGTCCCGATCCTGGATCGTAGAATCCATTACCGCAATACGTCCCAACGCCCTGGCTCATGCCCGACGACCGTTTCATCATCGTTCTCACCGCCCCGAGCGGCGCCGGTAAAACGACTATCGCCCACCGCGTCCTCGAGGAGCGCCCGAACCTCTCCTTCTCGGTTTCGGCGACCACCCGGGACCCTCGCCCCGAAGAAACCGACGGACGGGACTACCACTTTCTGTCGGTCAACGAGTTCGAGGAACGCATCAACGACGGCGACTTGCTCGAATACGAACAGGTGTACGACGGCCTCTACTACGGCACGCTAAAATCGGAGATCGCGGAGAAATCCGTCGGCGGCGGCGTGCTGCTCGACATCGACGTAAAGGGTGCCATCAACGTCAAAAAGGCGTTCGGGGACGACGCTCTCGTACTCTTCATCGCGCCGCCGTCGGTCGACGAACTGGAGCGCCGGCTGAGCGGCCGAGGGACGGAGACGGACGCCGACGTCGAGACGCGCCTCAATCGCGCCCGGATGGAACTGGGAATGAAAGACGAATTCGACGCCGTCGTCGTCAATGACGACCTGAATAAGGCCGTCGAGGAAACCTTGTCGCACGTCGATCGGTTTGTCCACAGCTAATGACCGGAGAACTCCTGACCGACATCTCCGGCAGCAGCGTCACCAACTCTTGAAGCACGCCAGACCCTGACTCTCTATGGCTATTAAAACGCTGGACGTCGACGAGCTCGCGAAGCGGACCGGCAACATCTACGAGACCGTCGCGATCCTGTCCAAACGCTCCCGCCAGGTCGCATCGAACGTCAAGTCTGAACTTGACGACAAGCTTTCCTACTTCGAAGGCTTCGGCCCGGAGATGGAGGACGTTCGCATGCAGGAAGAGCAGGAGGAAGTCTCCCTCGAATACGAGAAAATGCCGGAGCCGACGGAAGTCGCTATTGGCGAGTTCCTGAACAACGAGCTCTACTACCGGAAGCCGTCGGAAGAAGAGTAGTCTTCCGGCAACGGTTCTGGCAAACGCCCGACCGGCGCGTCGAAGCAGGGCCTTGAAGCTCTGCGCGGCGGGTCCGACGGGCGTTTTGCGTTGTTGCCCCGCCTCGTCGTCCTATGCCCGCGCCATGCCCGACACGTCCTCCCTCCCGGATCTGGACCGACGCCGCATTCTACTCGGCGTCACCGGCAGCATCGCCGCCTACAAAGCGGCCGTGCTCGTCCGGCTGCTGACAAAATCCGGCGCGGAGGTTCAGGTGTTGATGACGGAGGGCGCGTCTCGCTTCATTTCCCCGCTCACGCTCGGCACCCTGTCCGAGCGCGAGGTTCTGACGGACATTTTCCCCGACGGTCCCGCGACCGATGAGGGGAGCTGGACGAAACACGTTGACCTGGGGCTCTGGGCCGATCTGCTCGTGGTCGCTCCGGCGACGGCGCAGACGCTCGCGAAGCTGACGCACGGCTTCTGCGACTCGATGCTGACAGCGACAGCGCTCTCCGCCCGCTGCCCGTTGATGGTGTGTCCGGCCATGGACCGGGACATGTACACCCACCCGTCGACGCAGCGCAACCTGGAGACGCTCCGGGCCGACGGCCACATCGTCATGCCCGCCGCCCATGGCGAGCTCGCCAGCGGCCTCGTCGGGCAGGGACGGATGCCGGAGCCGGACGCCATCGTCGAGCGGGTGGCGACGGAACTCGCGGATCGCCCCTACGCAGCCGATCGGGACGACCACAACACGCCCCCCGACGAAACACCGTCGTCCCGGAAGCCGAACGATTCTATGGCAGGGCGAGAGGTCCTCGTCACGGCCGGCCCCACGCAGGAGCCGCTCGACCCAGTGCGGATGCTGACGAACCCGTCCACGGGCACCATGGGCTTTGAAGTGGCGCGAGAAGCCGCACGTCGCGGCGCCTCCGTCACGCTCGTAGCAGGGCCGACCTCGCTGGATACGCCGCCCGGGGTCAACCGCGTCGACGTCCGGACGACCGAGGAAATGCACGCGGCCGTTCAGCAGCGGCGGACTGATGTTGACCTCGTGGTCATGGCCGCCGCCGTGGCCGACTACACGCCGGTGGATCCGTCCGATTCGAAACGAAAGAAAGACGAAGAGGAACTGGTCTTGCACCTCCGGCGGACGCCCGATATTCTGGAGACGCTGGGCAAGCACAAGCGGGCCGGGCAGACGCTTGTCGGGTTCGCGCTGGAGACGGACGACGGCCCTGAGAACGCGCGACGCAAGATTGATCGAAAGAGTCTGGACTGGATCGTCCTCAACAATCCATCCGAGTCAGGGGCTGGGTTCGGCACGACCACGAACCGTGTCACCCTCTTCCACCGGGACGGCTATTCCGAGGCGCTGCCGCTACAGTCCAAGCGTGCCGTCGCCCGGGCGTTGCTCGACCGCGTGACCCGACCCGTGCCCACGACCCAGGACGCCTCCTGACGGGCTCCCTTCCGTGTTCTCGCTGCACGCTCTACCCTCGCCTTCATGCGCACCCTTCTCCAGCAACTCCGGTCTCTGATCGAGCGCGAGGCGGCCATGCACGGCCCGCTCGTTCCGCTCGGCGAGCCGGAATCCGGAGACGGCAGATCAGCCCGAGAACAGGACGGTGACACGAAGGCGAAATCGGAAACCGCGCCGGTGGCGACAGAGCACGACCTCCAAAACGCGCGCTCACAGCCGACGCCGGATACAGCATCCCGGGACGCTCAAGTCGGGTCCGAAACGACGGATGATGCTGCGGATGGCCCGGTGGATGAACGGGGTCCCACTGCCACAGACGAAAATACAACGTCTGACGCGGACAGCGCATCGCCCGACTCCGGCGACCTTCCTGCCCCGTCGACCGTTTCCGACACGACCGCGACCGGATCGTCTGACGGCGCATCCTCCGCTTCTCCTTCCCCTTCTGACGCCTCTATGCCCAACCGCGACCTGTTCGGCAACGAAGTCGATCCCACCGAAGACCCGTCCCGCCCCCCGCGCGAACGCGTCGGAGCACTCATCCCCGACGATGCTCCGTACCGGGAGATCAACTCGCTCGCGGACCTGGAAGAGTGGGTCGCGCAGAACACGCTCGTCCCGATCGACGAGGACCGCACCAACCCTGTCTTCGGCGTCGGCGACCCTGAGGCCGACCTCCTGATCATCGGCGAGGCGCCAGGCGCCAACGAGGACGAGCAGGGCGAGCCGTTCGTCGGACGCGCTGGAAAACTGCTCGACAAAATCCTGGAAGCGATCAACTTCCAGCGGCAGGACGTCTACATCGCCAACATCCTGAAGAGCCGCCCGCCCAACAACCGGGATCCGCTCGCCGAAGAGGTCGACGCGCACATTACGATTCTCTATAAACAGATTGCACTCATCCAGCCTGCCATTATCTTGTGTGTGGGAAAGGTGGCTGCGAACACGATGCTCGACCGCAGCTCTTCCCTCGGTTCGCTGCGCGGCAAAGAGCACGACTTCTACGGCATTCCGCTCTACGCCACGTACCATCCGGCGGCGCTGCTCCGCAACTCAAACTGGAAGCGTCCCACGTGGGAGGACGTGAAGCTGGTTCGGACGCGCTACGATGAACTGATCGGGACGTCCTGACGGTCCGGCCCGTACCGCAACCGGCCCGCTTCGACCGCGGCGATGCTCCTCGCCCGAGATCGACGGGTTCCCTCCACGCGTTTTCCATCTGCCTGTACGCTTTCGCCATGGCCGATTCCGGCGATCAGTCCAAGTCTCCACGCATCAACATCGACGACACGTCGCGCCCGTCGTATCCCCTCGAGAAAATGCGGGGCCGACAAAGCGAGCGCCGTCGTCAGCAGGCCGACGCCGTCCACAAGAAGTCGGGGCGCGTTCCGCCCCAGGCCACGGATGTCGAAATGTCCGTACTTGGCGCGATGCTGATCGAGCGGGAGGCCATTCCGAAGGCGATCGAGGTGCTGCCACCGGAGGCGTTTTACAGCAGCAAGCACCAGAAAATCTATGAGTCGATCCTGAACCTCTTCGAACGGGGCAACCCGGTCGACTTGGTGACCCTGACGGAGGAGTTGAAGCGACGTGATGCACTCGAGGACGTGGGCGGGGCATACTATCTGACCGAGCTCACGACGCAGGTCGCGTCCGCGGCGAACGTTGAGTACCACGCGCGGATCATCGCGGAGAAGTCGCTACTCCGCAAGATGATCGAGAAGATGACCACCCTGGTCGGAAAAGCGTACGAGTCGGGCGCCGACGCCTTCGAGCTCCTGGATGAGGCGGAGAGTGAGATTTTCTCCATCTCCGACACGCAGCTTCGAAAAGCCGCCTCCCCGCTCAACGACGTCGTCAAGGACACGCTGGAGCGGCTCGAATCCATCCATGGACAGAAGGGCGGCATCACGGGCGTCCCGAGTGGCTTTACGAAGCTCGACGACATGACGAGTGGCTGGCAGCCGTCCGACCTGATCATCATCGCGGCGCGGCCCTCCATGGGAAAAACCGCGTTTAGCCTCGCGACGGCGATGAATGCGGCGATGCATCCGACCAATCCCGCCGGCGTCGCCATTTTCTCGCTCGAGATGGGCGCGCAGCAGCTGGCGCAGCGTCTTCTCACGTCCGAGGCCCGTGTCGACGCCCAGCGCGCCCGTACGGGCCGGATGAAAGACGACGACTGGCAGCGCCTCGCGCGGGCAGCCGGAAAGCTGAGCGAGGCCAACATTTTCATCGACGACACCCCGGGCCTCAGCGTCCTGGAGCTCCGCGCCAAATGCCGTCGCCTCAAGGCCGAGCACGACATCGGCCTCGTGGTGGTGGACTACCTGCAGCTGATGCAGGCCTCCGGCGGACTCCGCAGCGGCGCGAACCGCGAACAGGAGATCGCCCATATCTCACGGTCGCTGAAAGGGCTGGCGAAGGAGCTCAACCTGCCGGTCATCGCGCTGTCACAGCTCAACCGCAGCGTCGAAAACCGGGGCGGCGACAAGCGACCACAGCTGTCCGACCTCCGGGAATCCGGGTCGATCGAGCAGGACGCGGATGTCGTATCGTTCATCTACCGCGCCGAGCGCTACGGGATCACGGTGGACGAAAACGGCAACTCGACCGAAGGCATCGCCGAGATCATCATCGGGAAGCAGCGAAACGGCCCGATCGGTACGGTCGAGCTGGCCTTCATCGACCGCTACGCGTTGTTCGAGAACCTGACTTCCAAGTATAACGACAACGATCAGGGCGGCTTCGGCGGCGGCTACGACGACGATTACGGGGGCGGAGACGGCTACGACGGCGGCCAGCAGCAGGGCGGAGGCAATAGCTTCGAGGACGACGCGCCGTTCTAATTCGAAGGGCGAAGCGCGAAATGCGAAGTGGGTCGTACTGAGCCGTTCAGCGCGCGATTAAAATAGAAAACGCGCCCCGGAAGCCGATTCCGACGGGCGCGTTTTCCGTTTCGATCTGCACTGTGGTACTAGATCTCAATGATTGGTTTGGTGCTTGGCCACCGACGACGGGACAGTTCTGTTCGAAAATGGCCGAGAGAACCCGCTAAAAACAGTGAGTCTTCTGCTCAACGACTCCGTCCGAATCGACGTGAGATAGGACGCCACCAGTTGTTGTAGGCGCCGGCTCACTGCATACAGGGTGCAAAACAGCCCCCACTGCGAAAAGGACATCTACGGGAGAACCGCCTCGAGCGAGTGAACCCGTCAGAGAGCGGTCCTAGCCGCAAGATAGCGCCATTCGACCGCACCTTTCCTAACGAAGATGGCATCAGAAGATCAAGAAGACTCCCTACAACTAAGGATGGAGAGCCTGTTTGGCGGACATGTGTACTCCTGGGCACCTGACGCTAATTCTCGCAATAAAGATCGCCCGCACCTAATTCCACAACATCCGTGAACATCTACATGGAGGTTGCCATTGCCCGCTACCGCGAAAATCCGGCCCTCGTCGGACTACGCCACTACGCATCACCGAGCCGCTTCTCGGGAGATGAGACACCGGGCGACGGGTTGGAGTGATCGCCGGGTGTTCTCTGGAGACGGAAGAACGCAATGGGGATGCTGAGGCCATTCCGGATGATGCACATACTCCCGAAGCTACACAGATCCACCTCTCTACGCCGTCACGGCTTCCGGCTCCTCAAGGTTGCTGAAGAGGTTGTTCAGCGACTCGGTATAGGTTGGGTGAGCGAAGGCGGAGGAGCGGATATCCTCGGCGGTGACGCCGCCCATCATCGCCATCTGGAGGACGGACATGATCTCGCCGCCCTCAATCCCGAGAATGGCGGCACCGAGGACCCGGCCCGTATCGCGGTCGACGACCGCTTTCATCAGGCCGCGCGTTTCGTCGACTTCCAGCGCCCGGGCGACATGGGTCATCGGCATCTTCGCCACCAGCACATCGCGTCCCTGCTCGATCGCCTGGTCTTCAGAAAGACCGACACGGCCGAGTTGCGGGTCGGTGAAGAGGGTGTATGGCACGAGCCGCCCCTCGATCGACCGGCCGGCGTCCTCAAGCCAATTGTCGCGCACGATGCGATAGTCGTCGTAGGAGATGTGGGTAAACGCCGGACCGCCCTTCACGTCTCCGATCGCAGCGATGTGATCTGCCGACGTTTCGAGGTGGTCATTCACGCGGACGTACCCGCGGTCGTCGGTGTCGACCCCCGCGGCGTCCAGATTGAGGGCTTCCGTGTTGGGGCGGCGGCCGACGGCGACGAGCAGGTGTGTACCACGGAGGCGCTTCGGTGCATCCGGACCCTCGAGGCACGCCGTGAGCGTCCCGTCCGCCCGCTTCTCGGTGGAGTCCAAATTCGTCGACGTCAGAACCCGGATGCCGTCGTCCTGGAGGATCTCCGTCAGCGTCTCGGCGACGTCCGCATCCTCGCGAGAGAGGATCTGATCGGCGCGCTCGATGAGGGTGACGTCCGATCCGAACCGCCGAAACATCTGCCCGAACTCGAGTCCGATGTAGCCGCCGCCCAAAACGATCAGGTGATCGGGAACAATGTCGAGCTCCATGATGGAGGTCGACGTGAGGTAGTCGATCTCATCCAGCCCGTCGATGGGCGGAATAAAGGGGCGCTCCCCCGTGTTGATCACGAACCGCTCGGCGGAAAGGCGCCTCGGAGGACCGTCATGAAAGGCCACCTCCACGGTGTGCGGGTCGACGAAGGCCGCTTCTCCCTCGACGAGGTCCAGCCCCTCCGTTCCTTCCACGGCATTACGGCTGCCGGAGCGGAACGACTCGACGATCTCGCGCTTGCGGGCGCGCACTCGCTCGAGGTCGACGGAGACCTCGCCGGTGTCGACACCGTAGTCGGCCGCTCGGCGCGCAAGGTGAGCGACGCGGGCGCTGGCGATCATGGTTTTGGTGGGCGTGCAGCCCTCGTTCACGCAGGTTCCGCCGACGTGCTTCCGCTCAACGAGGGCAACCGACCGGCCCGCCCGGGCCAGAGCACCAGCGAGCGGCCCGCCTCCCTGTCCGGCGCCGATCACGATGACGTCGTATGTGGCAGGATCCGAAGAGGAGTTGTTGTGCTGGGGCATAGGAGAAGGAAAATTGACTGGTAAGAACGACGATGGATCGAAGCAGACAGGGTTCAGCGGAGAGCGGGGCGGCTCATGTCAGAACAACCTCCGCCAGGAGAATCATGGAGACAATCAGGAAGAGGACGCCCATTCCCAGTTCACGGGTGCGCTCCGGGATGCGCTCGGCAACCGCCGGGCCGATCTGCCCGCCGAGGAGTACGCCGGGGACGGTGAAGAGTAGCAAGTTGACGAGCCGTTCGACCGTGGATCCGCCGACCTGCAGGAGGGTCGCCACGTGGCCGGCAGAGGCCGTGAGTGCGGTTACGGCGACCACGAACACGCTCGTGGCGACGGCGATGCGGGCGGGGATGCGGCACCGCTGCAGAAACAGGTAGCCGTTCAGTTCGCCGAGGCCGGTCGACACCATGCCGATGAAGAGTCCGCCGATGCCGCCGGACAAGATCCCCTCCGTGCGGTTGAACACGGTATAGCAGAGTTCCTCTCCGTCGGCCGTGCGGCGGCAGCGTTCGGCGCGGTCGGGGGACTGTCGGTTGGCGGCGTCGATTTGGTCGCGCACCGCCTCGGTCGGCGATCGGAGAAAGCTGGCGGCGACGACCACAAGCCCGACGCCGAGAACGGTTTTCAGGATGTTGGCGGCCACGTAATGGGCCGCATACGTCCCGACCAGGGCCGCGGGGATGCTGACGGCAAGCAGCGTTCCGCCCATTCGGTAGTCGATGAGGCGACGGCGGATGTAGGCGACGAGGCCGCTGCCGAATCCGAACACCTCCACGATGAGCCCGGCGCTGATGGCGGTCCGCGGCTCCAGGCCCAGTGCGAGGATAAAGAAGGGGGAGAAAAACGTGGCTCCCTCTACCCCCGCCCCGAGGGCCACCGTTGCAAAAACGACGGCCACGGGCAGCATGAACCAGAACTCCAGCGACAGCTCCATCACGCGATGTGGGAACGGTGAACGGTGCGCGGTTTGTACTTCGGAACGAGCGGCGGTCCCGAGGAAGGACGCCGGCAACTATCGCTCTGCCAGGCGGCGCGATTCTCGATTCGGACCGACCGTTTACGCGGCACGAGCAAGCCGGCCGGTACGCCGGAGATCGTCTTCGAACTGCGGACGCAGGAGATCTTCCAACTTTTGCCGGGCCCGGTGGAGCCGGACGCGAACGTTTACGCGAGTAAGATCAAGCGCCTCCGCCACTTCCTCCGTCGATTTCTCTTCCAGGTCGCGCATCCGAATGACTTCGCGATAAGAGTCGGGCAGCTCGGCCAGCGCGGCATGCACGAGTTCCTTGCGCTCGGTTCGTTCGGTATGGTGCCGGGGCTCGCCGTCCGCGAGAGAGCTCGCGGAGTCGTCGTGGTGGTTCATCCACTCGAGCGTGTGCGACTCAGCGGTTGTATAGCGGTCCTGGTCGCGAAAGTACCGGAAGGCAAGATTCCGGGCGATGCTGCAGAGCCAGGTCGATACCTTGGAGTCGCCTCGAAAGCGGTTGATCGATCGGAGCGCCTGGTAGAACGTCTCCTGAAGCAGCTCTTCAGCCACGTCGGTATCCTTCACCATCTTGAGAAGAAGGCGATAGACGATGCGACGATTCCCGTAGACCCAGCGCTCGATAGCATCCGGTTCGCGGTTGCGGAGGACGCTGAGCTCAGCCCCAGTGGGCTCAGGAGGCGAATCTGCACCGTCCGAAGGAAATGCACGGGACGAGGAGGAGGGAGAAGAAGACACTTTCTGTAGCATGGCAGGGTAGAGCCCGGTGATGGGAAGTCCGATGGGCACACGGAACGCAGCGTTTGTCTCGCGTTCACTTTGTAACCATGGAGAAGACTATTCCAACCACTCGATCCCCGAATATTTAGATGGTTAAACCCATTATTTATAGTACTTTATCAGAAACAAGAAACCATGAAGTGATAGGGTCGGATGGGCCCGTGAGCGTCGACATCTCAACGCTGTGACGATATATCAACAGTAGATCGGTCGACGATTGGCTGTTGTGGTTGGTTGTTTGCAGCCCGCGTCGAACCCGAACCTGCTTCCCCACCAAACCTCAACCCGACCCCCTAACGCATGCCCATGCCCGGTCCCCCGAGCGACAATCCGACGGAGCAGCTGCGGGAGTACGCGCGCCGTCTGGAAATTCTTCGCGAGATCGACGAAGCCATTCTCGCGGCGGAGTCGCCCTCCGACATTGCCTCGGCCGCTCTCGATCGGCTGCAGGAGTTCGTTCCGTTCATCCGCGCCAGCGTGGTGATCTTTCACTGGGAACGGGATGAGTCCGAAATTCTGGCCATCTACCAGAAGCACGGCGATACGGAGCTTCGTCCAGGTACGGTGCTCCCCATCAACCAGCTGCCAATCCCGGAAGAGCTCTTCGACGGAGAGCCCAGTATGGTGGGCGACATCCGGTCGGCACCGTCCACCGACGTGACCCGGCGGCTCCGGCGCGATGAGAATATTCGCTCTTACGTCTCCTTCCCGCTGATCGCCGAAGAAGAACTCATCGGCATGGTGAACTTCGGGAGTCACGAGCCGGACGTATATGCAGGACAGTGGCGGCACATCATCCGCGAGGTGGCCGATCAGCTCGCCATCGCCATCCGGCAGGCGCGCCTCGTGGAGCAGGTGCGCGCCTACTCCGAAAAAATGGAGCAACGGGTGCAGGAACGGACCGAAGAGTTGGAATCGTTCACTTACTCGGTGTCGCATGACCTGCGGACGCCTCTGCGGGCGGTGGACGGCTTCTCGCGAATGCTGATGGAGCAGTACGCCGACGACCTCGACGACGAGGGCCGGCGCCTCGTTCGCATTATCTACGAGAGCACCCAGAAGATGACGCAGCTGATCGACGGGCTGCTCTCTCTGTCGCGAATCGGCCGACGGGATATGCGCCGGCGCAGCGTCGACGTCGAACAGCTTGCCCAGGAGGCCTTCGAGGAAGCCCGGCAGGGCCACGAGGTATCTGTGGAGTTTCATATCGGCGACCTTCCCGACGCCTATGCTGATCGGTCCATGCTTCGTCGCGTGTTCGTTAACCTCCTTTCGAACGCCCTGAAGTTCTCGGCCGACCGGGATCCGGCGCGGATCTCCATCGAAGCCCAAGAATCTGAGACTGGGGAACGCGTCTATGCCATTCGCGACAACGGCGTGGGATTTGATATGGAGTACGCCGACAAGCTCTTCGGCGTCTTTCAGCGCCTGCACGACGAGGCATCCTTCGAGGGCACCGGCGTGGGGCTGGCCATCGCCGAGCGGACCATCCGCCGTCACAACGGCCGGATCTGGGCGGAGGGAGAAGTCGGAGAGGGCGCGACCTTCTCGTTCACGCTTGGAGAGAGGAGTGACTGAGGTCGCCGGATATAAGCACGGATACGCCTAGTGTCCGCAATCCGGTCGGTGTAACGGATCGCACCGGCAGGACTCTCACGCGGAGAACCGTCCCCTTTCCCTGCTTTTCCCGAACGTGACTCTGCTTGCCCCGGTGAGTACCTGCACGGACATTCTCCTCGTCGAAGACCAGGCATCCGACGCGGAGCTCGCGCTTCATGCTCTGCGAGGGCTCGACCTCGATCGCGACGTGACCCTCGTGCGCGACGGAGCGGAGGCGCTGGACTTTCTCTTCGCTCGCGGTGCGTACAGCGATCGCGACCCGGACGACCTGCCACGCTTCGTCCTGCTGGATCTAAAACTCCCGAAAGTGGATGGTCTGCAGGTCCTGGAAGCCATCCGGGCCGACGATCGAACGAGAGATCTCCCGGTCGTCGTCCTTACATCATCGAAAGAGGCCTGCGACGTCGATCGGTGCTACGAAATGGGCGCAAACAGCTACGTTGTGAAGCCGGTTGACTTTGACAAGTTTACCGACGCCATCCAAGACATCGGACGCTATTGGCTCGCACATAACATCATCCGCGACCGCTGACGGGTTGGGTTTCGGCGTTGAGACGTTGGGCGTTGAGACGTTGGGACGGTCCGGCGTGGGACGGTCCGGCGTGGGACGGTTCGTTTTCGGCAGCAGGTCCCCCTTTTCCGTCTCGCCAAGCCGCCGTCTGGCCCTTTCCCCGCCTCTTCGTTTGATCGACTACGCAGCACCGCGCCACGGCCCGGCAGACCGACGACAGGGCTGTGTACGTGGTGCATACCAGCCGTCGTCCCTCCCTCCGGCCATACGGAGGAAGCGGCCGTTCCACTTCTCCATCCTCGTGCCTATCTTTCAAGCAGCCCCCTAAGATAGAGGTCTCGACGCACCATGGAGTCTGCCATCGATCCAAGTCCAGATGTCGAACGTCTGCCCGACCGTGATGAGCCCCTCCAAATCCTCATGCTGGAGGACGTCGCGACGGACGCGGAGCTCATCCGGGCGGAATTGGAGAGCGAAGACATTGCGTTCGATGCGCGCCGCGTTACGGCTCGAGACGGGTTCGCGTTGGCCCTGGAGGCCGGCGACCTGGACCTGATCCTCGTCGACTACAATCTCCCGGCCTTCGACGGGATGGAAGCGCTGGAGATGGCGCTGGAGCACCGTCCTACGGTGCCGGTCGTGTTCGTGTCCGGCGCCATTGGGGAGGAACGCGCCATCGAAACGCTTAAGCAGGGAGCCACCGACTATGTTCTAAAGGACAAACTCTCCCGGCTCGGGCCAGCGGTGAAGCGGGCCTTGCGCGAGGCGCAGGAGCGGCGCTCCCGTCGCGAGGCCGAGGACGCACTTCGACGCGCCAACGAACGTCTCGAGCAGAAAGTCGAATCGCGCACCAC
>JAAAOT010000331.1 GCA_009908725.1 Bacteroidota bacterium
GCCCGCCCGAAGACCCCTCGGATGCCCGCACGGCCGTACAGACGCTGCTCGACCACCTCACGGTGCAGACGATGAAAGTCAACGTGCAGACGAAATAGCAGCGCGCCGTTCCCCCCACGGTCGTTTTCCACTGGTTTGTCGCTCCTCCGCATCATGTCCTCCAAACTCATGGAACACGCCCGCGTCTACCTCACCGCTTTCGTGTTCGTGCTCTTCGCCGCTCCGTGGGGCGCCGGCGCGCAATCGTGGCCCACGACCGACTGGCACCTTGTCGCCAAAGACGGCTCTGAACTAACCGGCGCGCGGGCGTCCCACGGTGAGACGTTCGAGAACATGATGGAGGAAGCCAGCGCATGGTATGCCGCGCTGGGATACCGAGCGCCGAACGTGGAACGCTCCGAGAGCGGAGCGTTTCTCGCCCGGCTCAAAGACGACCCGGACGATATTACTTCGCACACCAGTTATTACGGTCCCCCGCGGATACTGCTCACGGCCAACCGGGGAATAAGTGACCCACGTACGGCCGTCGAAAGGCTATACTCCGCCTCGCCCGTCCATGAAATCTTTCACGCGGTGCAGTGGAGCTACCCGGCGTTTCGACGAGCCCACAACAACGCCGACGCGCTTCCCTCATGCGGAAAGGGATCAAGCGCGTGGGACACGAGCTGGTTTTTCGAAGGAGCGCCGACCGCTCTCGGAATGCGGTGGATCGAACGAACGTCGGGTCAACCTCGGGCCCCGTACGGCACCCCGAACCAAGCCGCCTCGGTGCGTTACTACGACCAGCCACTTCACAAACCGCACGTCCCGGAATCCCTTCTCGAAAGCTCTAGACCGGACGGCGCGGAGTGGAACGCCGGCCGCCATTGGTCATGCGGGTACGGAACGTGGTACTTCTGGTACGCCGCCGGCGAGATGCTCGCTGAGGAGCCCGGACAAGAATCCGAGTACCTGAAGTACATCCTGAACCGACATGCGTCTTGGGAAGACGATGGAGTGGAAGCCACGGACCAGGGCTTCCGCGTCGCCGCCGAGGCATTCGGCTCGTCGTATCGCTTCGATGAGGGCCTCTACGAAATCTACCCCGCCTTCATCGCAGAGTACGTCGACCACGATCGGTTTTATGAATCACCGGTGTCGATCGACCTGGAGGGCCGGAGCGAAGTGCAATGGCACGATGGCACAATCGACCCGCTGTCGACCGAGGCGTTCAAGGTCGAGATTGATGTCCGCGATGACCTTCCGGCCGACGCGTCGAAGCGCTTTCGCGTTTCGCTGAACCCGCAGCCCAACCGCAACCAGCTTCATCTCATAGAAGGGCGGTCCCTCCACAACCGGCGCCCGACCGACGATGCAGTCCCGTATCAGTTCGAAGTCCCCGTTCGGGGCGACACGACGTTTTCCGTCCGCCTGGCGAACGTCGCCGAGGACGCCGCCACGACGAAAGCGATCCCCTATTCCGTCCGCTTCGAACTCGGCGGATTCTATGGCGCGCCCGCCTCCGATCCTTACACGGCCCCCGAGGTGGACATCGTCCCGGGCTTCTCCGTCATGAGCGGCCCGCCCGCCCTGCGCACCTGCGAAGGGGAGGACGCGCGATCAGCCTTTGACCTCATCACTGCCGCGGAGGCGGTGGGAGATGTGCGTCGTACATTCGACCGGGGCGAGCGAGATATCGACGAGATGAAAGAAGCGGTGGAGGACGGAGAGTTTCCGATCCCTCCGAATCTTCCGCCCGCCCAGCGCGAGGCAATGCGACGCGCTATGGAAAGTGGAAATGTCCCCCCCGAGGTGATGGCGAAGATGCGGACGGCCCTGGAGAAAGCTGAGAGCGAGATGGCGAAGAGCCGCCGTAAGGCCGAAGATAACGTGATGCCGGAGATGGCAAAGGAGTATAAGGACCGGTCTCGCTTGGTCCTTAATCTGGTAGGCACATCGGGCGGCGAATCATGCAGCATTGGAATCTCAGCGGTTCTTCGCGGAGAAGAGGGCGGCGCTCAGCAACTCACCGCCGCAGACGACGAAGATCACGCACCGGGCGAGCCGCTCGCCGTGGGCATTGCCGATGCCGGGTATCTCGTGGGCTCCGTTCCCGAGACGATGCCGCCCGATTCCGACTTCAGAACGGACCATCGGTTCGAGGTATGCATGATGACACCGCAGGAGCGAGAACAGGAAGCGGGAAGGCGGTGCCCCGTTCCGTGTTCGGGCGGGAAGCTCACGCTAGAGCGCGCCGCGCAGGACCACGCCAAAGGCACCCTTAAGGTCGATCTCGTCTACACCGACCCCGACCGCCGCGACGCCAACGATTGCCCGCTCGTGGAACGCCGCAAACTGGTGGTCGGCTTCAACATCACTTCGGCGAACCAGGGGCAGGACGCCGGCACGGGGCAGGGCGTCAGCGACAAAGCCCTCCGCATGATGGGCATGGACCCGGCGGTCATCGAGATGCTGCGCGGGCTCGACAGGTAGAACTGTATCAGACCTAGATAGCATCCTTACCCCTAAGAACCAATCCCCCAGCCTGAGCCATGACCCATCCCGAATCCGCCCCGACGCGCTATTTTGCGACGGCCAGCGAGTCGCGCCAGGCAGCCGCCTGGTCGGTCCTGCCCCAGTCGTCGTAAAACTGGACGAGGTGTCGGAGGGTTTGTCGGGTGTAGGGGTCGTCGGGGCTGCGTGTGCGCCGGAGTGTGGCGTGGGCGTCGTGCAGCAGCGGCTCGGCTTCGGCGTAGCGCTCCCGGGCCGCAAGGGACGCGCCGAGAAAGCTCTTTGACTCGGCGGCTTCCCAGCTTTGAGGACCGCGCTTCTCTTTGCGGATGGATAGACTTTCGCGAAGAAGCGAATCCGCCTGACCAGGAGCGCCCGTGGCGATGAGGGCGGCACCCAGTCCATTGAGCGCGTCAGCGACGTAGACGTGGTCGTCCGGTACATGCTCACGCAGACTCGATAGGGCCGACCGATAGATCGACGTGCTCGCGTCGTGCTTGTCCTGAGCGCGAAGCGTGTGGCCCAGCGCCGTTCGGCTCAGCGCGATG
>JAAAOT010000130.1 GCA_009908725.1 Bacteroidota bacterium
CGATACTGGATTCGAGTGGCACCATCCCGCTGTATGCTGAACGGCGAGGGGGAGACCGTCACACCTGCCGCCGAATGCGGGGAAGGCGGCAACATGACCTCGTTCGCCCGACCGGGCGTACCCCCGTCGGGATGCGTGCTCGACGTCCATGCTTCGGCCCGGTTGCTACTCGCCGTGGCGCTGATACGGGATAGCGAGACGCCGTCCGTGGAAGCAAGGTCGGAGACATGCCAGCCCGGATCGTACCGGACGCTGTCTAGCAGAGTGCCGGTCGACCCACGCACAAGAACGCTGCGACCGGAGTTGCGGAGGCGAAGACTGGACGCCGACTCCTCGAACCAGACCGCGTCCACGTCGGTCGATGACGGAAACGCCTGCTGCAGCGCCGACAGGCGGGTTGCCTGCGTATCGCCTGGAAGGTCGCCGGCAGCGTACACAACGGCATATCTGCCGGGTGCGAGGGCGAGACGGCGGTTCACCGTCGCCAGCCGGTCACGCTCGCCGTCCTCGTCGGCGGCCCCCGTCAACACCATGCGGTGCAGCGTCAGTCGGTGATCCGACGTGTTCACGATCTCAACGTATTCGGTCTGATCCGGCCACCCGTCGAAGGCATCCGTTCTAGGATCGTACATGATCTCGGTTATTCGTAGATGTCCCTCATTCGGTTGGAGGGCGACGGAGACGGTGTCCGCCAGGCGCCGGTTGCCCGTCCGATCGCTTAGCCCGACGGCTCGAACAGTTACGCCTGCGGATGTCCCACTGAGTTGCGCCGTCGAGACGAGGCGGATCACGCGGCCATCGTCTGACACGGTCACCTCCCGGACCGGGCGGTCTTGAACCTGAAAGGCGGAGGCATCGACAGTTTCCGTTCGAATACTTTCACTCATGAAGATCTCCAGGCGCTCAGACCCGTCCGCGGACGGTGATATCTCCTCTGCGAAGACCATGAGCGGAGCCTCGGTGTCGGGGTCGAAACGCGTGTTTCGCTCTCCGGGGGAGGCCGTGTCGGTGGAGGGAAGAAAATTAAACTCGGCCGATGGCGCGTTGGGGTCGATGCGTTCGAGCGACAGGCCCCGCTGTAGGTTGGACTCGTACGTGACCCTGTCTGATATTTCCGTTCCGATGCGGATAAAGACATCGTCGCCACCATTATTGAGGCCCTCCCAGCCCGGCGGCGCGATCACCACAGCAGCGTCGTCCGTTTCCCAGAGACCTGGAAAGGCACGTGCGGCAGCGACGGAGTCGCGAACCAGAACGAGGTACTGCCCGGGTGCAAGCGCAGACGTCACATCCGGGCGACCGGACGGAAGCACGGGATCAAAGTCTTCGTTTCCGTCGGCGTACGAAACGTCCGTGAGCGGAACGAACGCGTCGGATCGGTTCAGAACCTCGATGAACTCAGCCTGGGTATCGTCCGGTGCTGCGTGGATCTCATTTATGATTAGCGCCCCGGTGGGATACGGCGTGCCGTCGGACGACTGCGCCGGTAATGCGGACTCCGGGCAGAAATGCATCAGCAAGAGCCCCAGCATCGAGAGGATCATGTCCTAATATACCTTTAAACTAATTTATAAGTAAGGTATTTACACTATTATATGCAGTACAAAAACTAAGATCAAGTGGCAAAAGAAAAGCCGTCCCAGTGGAGGGACGGCCGTGTGCTTCGTTGCGGCGCGGGTATCTGCCCGTGGCCGGGATGATACGGCGAGGGCGGCTCAGTGCTGCCCGTTTTCTGACGCAGCCGCGCTGGTCGACGCATTCGCGTTAAATGCGGGACGCTGTCGATCGGATCGCGGCTGCGTTTCCGGTAGCGACACGCCGTCGAGGTCGTAGCCTTCTCGCTGGAAGGGGCTGGACTGCTTCATCAGCTCCTCGTTGCCGAGATGGTCGACCAGGGTGCGGGCCATCAGACGGGCCGTCGGCGCGAGCGGTCGTTCGTCGATGTCGAAGTGGTGATGGTGGAGGGGAAAGCTCGTTTTCGGGCTGGAGGCGGTGCCGACCCGGATGAACGCTCCCGGCAGTTCCTCGAGGTAGTAGGCGAAGTCCTCGCCGCCCATGCTCGACTGCGGAATCTGGTAGATGGCCTGCTCGCCGAAGAGGTTGTCGATGCTGTGCGCCACGTTTCGCACGGCGCGCTCGTCGTTTACAACAGGCGGCGCTCCGTTTTCGAAGTCGAGCTCCACGTGGGCGTTGTACATGCGCCCGAATTCCTCAGCTGTTCGGCGCATGTGCCGGCGAATTGTCTCGCGGTCTGCCTGGTTGATCGTGCGGAGCGTACCACCGAACTGAGCCGTTTCGGGAATCACATTGTGCGCGTCTCCGCCCTGCATCCGGCAAATGGTAAGGACAGCGGCATTTCGCGCATCCGTCACCCGCCCGGTGAGCTGGTAGTACTGATTCATGATCTGGTTCGCGATCCAGACGGTGTCGGCCCCTTCGTGGGGGCGAGCAGAGTGCCCGGTGCCTTCCTGTCGCACGTACACATCGAACCGGTCAGACGCGGCGGTGACCGGCCCCGTAAGCAGGCCGTAGCGGCCGACGTCGAGCGTGGGATCGACGTGAATACCGTACACAGCCTCAAGACCGTCCAGCACTCCGGATCGGATCATGAGAGGGGCGCCACTCGGCAGGCCTTCTTCGTTTGGTTGAAAAAAGACGCGTACCGTGCCGGGAATCTGATCCCGCATCTCGTTCAAGATCAGCGCCACGCCAATGCCCACCGATGTGTGCGCGTCATGGCCGCAGAGATGAGCGACGCCGGGGTTCTGTGAGCGGTAGGGGACGTGCTTCTGATCCGAGGCTGGGAGAGCGTCGATGTCCGCGCGGTAGCCGATGCGGTGAGAAGTGCCGTCCACCGTCGGTTTCGTTCCCTCGATATCTACGTACAAACCGGTACCGGCGACCGGTCCGGTCACGTCCAGACCGTACCCTACCAGCGTGCGCCGGATGAACTGAGATGTGCTATGCTCCCGCATCCCGACCTCCGGGTTCATGTGGAGGTGGCGCCGAATTGCAATCAAGAGCCGGGCAA
>JAAAOT010000332.1 GCA_009908725.1 Bacteroidota bacterium
CGACGAAGAAGTCGGCGATGTCTTCCAGCATCTCCCGTTCAAGGACGGCGCCGGTCGGGTTGTTAGGGTACCCGAGGAAGATCGCCTTCGTGTTCTCAGTCACCTTTTTCTCGAGATCGGCGGCCGTCACCTGAAAGTCAGTATCTACACTTGTCGGCACATCCACCACTGTCCCACCGGCGAAGCGAGCCGTCGGCCCGTAGGATACGAAGCAGGGCTCGGGAATCAGAATCTCGTCGCCCGGATCGAGGACAGCCATCATGGCAAGCTGCATGGCTTCGCTGCAGCCCACCGTGACCAGCACCTCCGAATCGACGTCGTAGGTCAGGCCGTAGAGCCGGTCCAGGTCACCTGCGATCAATTCGCGGAGTTCACGCAGACCGGCGTTGGACGTGTAGCTGGTCTTTCCCTCTTCCAGCGATTGGATTCCGGCATCGATGACGGGGCGAGGCGAGACGAAGTCCGGCTCACCGATGCCGAGCGAGATCACGTCGTCCATGGTCGCAGCGATCTCAAAGAACCGCCGGATGCCGCTCGGCGGTGTATTCCGCATGCGGTCGGACAGGTACGTCGAGACGTCGACGGTTGAAGAAGCGGGCATGGCGAGGCGAGAGAATGGAATCGGAACGGGATCGGCAGGCAAGCGGAGCGAGTGGACACCCCGCCCGTACACATTGTAATGTGCATGCAGAACGGTTCAATGTCGAGCGCCCCTCTTGCGATCCACCGGTTTCTCGGAAGATTTCGGGAGACCGGGGGCGTTGAGGTTCAGCGTTCAAGGTTCAGGGTTCTGGGGTTTGAGTTCGCGGGGTCGTTATCCGCAATCCTCAATTCTAAATCCTCAACGAGTCAACGAATCAATGACCCAACGAATCAACGCGCCACTTCTTTCCGAGAATCGCGTCGAATCGATTGGGGGTGGCGTTGAAAGTCCGGCGGGCTGCCTCGTACGTTGGACGTGATGTGACAGACCTGCTAACTGTGAGGCCATTTGCTTAACGGTTGAGGGGCTCACATCCGAATCCCGCACCGTTGCCGCTCATCGACTGGAACCGCTTTTCATCATGGCAGACACGTTTCACAACATCATCGCCGGTGAGGCTACCGCCGCCGCCTCCGGTACGACGTTCAACGATCTGAATCCCGCTGACCGAAACGACATCATCGGCACATTTCCAGCCTCGGGTCCGGCCGACGTCGACCGCGCCGTAGACGCAGCCCGTGAGGCCTTTTCATCGTGGAGCGCGACGCCTGCCCCGGAACGCGGCAACATCCTCCGGCAGATCGGCGATGCACTGACGGAGCGAAAAACGGAGCTCGCCCGGATTATGACACGCGAGATGGGCAAGCCGGTATTCGAAACGAAGGGCGACGTGCAGGAGGCCATCGATACGGCCTACTATGCGGCCAGCGAGACGCGCCGACTGTTCGGCCACACTGTGCCGAGCGAGCTGCCGGATAAGTTCAACATGAGCATTCGCCGCCCTGTCGGGGTCTGCGGTGTGATCACGGCGTGGAATTTCCCTGTGGCCGTACCGACATGGAAGATCTTCCCGGCCATTGCCAGCGGCAATACGGTGGTGTTCAAGCCCAGCGAGGAGGCCCCGCACAGCGCAACGGTCCTCTGCGAGATCATGTCGGATGCGGGCGTGCCGGACGGCGTCGTCAATCTGATCCACGGCGCCGGTGAGGCCGGGAAAGCACTGGTCGAGCATCCGGATGTCGACGCCATCGGCTTTACCGGCTCCAGCGAAACTGGAAAGGCCATCGGCGCGACCTGCGGCCGGCTCAATAAGAAGTACTCGGCCGAGATGGGTGGCAAAAACCCGATGATCGTGATGGAAGACGCCGACCTGAACCTCGCGCTTGAGGGCGTCATCTGGGGCGCGTATGGCACGACCGGACAGCGCTGCACGGCCACCAGTCGCCTGATCATCCACGAGGACGTGGAAGAAGCGTTCATCGATATGATTCAGAAGGAAGCCCGAGACCTCACGCTCGGATCCGGCCTGGACGAAGGCACCGACGTCGGACCTGTCATCAACGAAGACGCGCTGGAGAAAATCAGCGGCTACATCCAGGAGGGCCTCGACGCCGGCGCGGAGCTCCTCTTCGGTGGCGAACGTGCTACCGACGGGGATCTTGCAGACGGCTGCTTTTTCCAGCCGAGCCTCTTCCGCGGCGTCGAGCGCGACATGAGCATCTTTCAGGAGGAGATCTTTGGTCCCGTCCTCTCCGTCCACACGATCTCGTCGTACGAGGAGGCGGCTGAGGCGGCAAACGACACGGTCTACGGCCTCTCATCGTCCATTTACACAGACAACGTCGCGCGCGCCTTCCGAGCGATGCACGACCTGGAGGCCGGTATCACATACGTGAACGGTCCGACGATCGGCGCAGAGGCGCACATGCCGTTCGGCGGCGTGAAAGACACCGGCAACGGTCACCGCGATGGCGGCTGGGAGGTTTTTGAGTTCTACACTGAGACAAAGACCGTCTACGTCGACTACTCAGGGCAGCTGCAGAAGGCTCAGATCGACAACGTCGAAGACTGAGGAAACCGATCATCTCCGGGTGTCATCGCCCGGTCGCACAACCCGAGGGAGGCGTGCCAGAACGGCGCGTCTCCCGTTTTTCGTTCGGGCTATCGAACAATCCACCGATGAAGTCCCTCTACGTCCACGGTGTGCCCAGGTAAGGGCAGTCCGACGCCGACAGCCGTAGATCGACCGCCCGGCGATTGCAAGGCCGGTAGGGGGCTTGCTTTCCCCTCGCCCGTGCATCATACTACACGTCGTCCCCTCTTTTTCCTCGACCAATCTCACGATGACCGATCCCGACGCCTCTCCCGACCGCGACTGGTTTCTCGCTCTTCTTGTCGATCACGTGAATGAGCACGGCGGGTCCATTCCGCTGACCGTCACCGTAGGTGGTAGCGTGATCACCGGGACGCTCATCGGAGTCGGGGAATACTACGAGCGAACGGCGGACGACCTGGCAGACGTCTTCCCCTCCCGTGCCGACGCGATCACCGAAACGCTCCAGCAGGCCGGTGCCAATTCCGTAGATGCCGTCAAACGGCACAAAGAACAGGTTCGAAAAGGGGAAACGGAACTGGAAACCCCGCACTTCCTTCACCTGCGCGACGTTCGCTACCTGAGTGCCGGGCCGTCTAGCTCCGCACTCCTCTGGCGCGGCCGGATCGACGACGTCGCGGGCTTTTCGCTCGGCGACGCGACAAGCTGATCGCTGCGTCCGGCGAAGATGGTTGCCCGGAATCACGAAAAGGTTCGGTTAAGCCGCTTCAGCGGCGTCGATCCTTCGTGTCTGCGGTGATATGTTTGAACACGACTGCACCGGCCGGGCCGCCACTTGCGTCATCGGCGGGACCGTAGCCTGCCATTCGCCCTTTCCTCATTCCGGACCTCCATCATGAATATCGTTTCCGCTTCCGAGGCATTGTCGGCCGTGACCTCCGGCAACCGTGTCTTCGTTCACACAGCCGCCGCAGCGCCGCAGAAGCTTGTTCATGCGCTCACCGATCGAGCCCCCGAGCTCGAGGACGTAGAGATCGTCCATCTGCACACCGAAGGTGACGCCCCGTATTCGGCGGAACAATACGCCGATACGTTTCACACCAATGCGCTCTTCGTCGGCGGCAATGTGCGCCGTGCTGTCGCAGAGGGCCGGGCTGACTACATTCCGGTTTTCCTGAGCGAAGTACCGGCGCTCTTTCGCGACGAGATTCTGCCGCTGGACGTGGCGCTCCTCCAGGTGTCGCCGCCTGACAAACACGGCTTCTGCTCGCTCGGCGTATCTGTCGACGTGTCGCGTGCGGCGCTCGAAGTGGCCAACCGGGTATGCGTTCAGATTAACCCGCAGATGCCCCGTACGCACGGCGATGGCTTGATTCACGCGTCGCAGATCGACTATGCCGTGGAATCGGACATGCCGCTGCCGGAGGCACCCAACGCGGACCTGTCCGACGTGGAGATCCGGATCGGGAAGCACTGCGCCGAACTGGTCGACAATGGCGCGACGCTCCAGATGGGCATCGGCGCCATCCCAGACGCTGTGCTAAAAGCGCTGACCGACCATCGGGACCTCGGCATCCACACCGAGATGTTCTCCGAAGGCGTGATCGACCTCGTCGAGTCGGGCGTCATCACCGGCGCGAAGAAAGCGATCCATCCGGGTAAGATCGTGAGCAGCTTCGCCATGGGCACGCGGCGCCTTTACGACTTCATGGACGACAACCCGCTCGTTCAGATGCTGGATGTCGCGTACGTCAATGACACGGCGGTCATCCGCCGCAACCCACGTGTGACGGCAATAAACTCGGCCGTCGAGGTCGATCTTACGGGTCAGGTGTGCGCGGACTCGATCGGGACGTATCAGTACAGCGGGGTTGGCGGTCAAATGGACTTCATCCGCGGCGCCTCCCTTTCGGAGGGCGGCAAACCAATCATCGCTCTCCCCTCGACGACCCGGAAAGGCATCTCGCGAATCGTGCCTTTCCTGAAAGAAGGCGCAGGCGTCGTGACGACGCGTGCCCACGTCCACTACATCGTCACCGAATACGGCGTGGCGCGTCTCTACGGAAAGAACCTACGGGAACGCGCCGAAGCGCTGATCGCCATCGCGCATCCGGATCATCGCGAAACGCTCCGGGAAGCAGCCTACGACCGCTTCAACGTGCTGGCAACCATCTGACGGCCGATACATGACCATCCGCACCCGCCGTCGGTTCGGGCAATAAGGAAACCGGCCCTCCCGTCGCTGATGGGAGAGCCGGTTTTTTGATGCGGCGACGCGGATGCAGGCCGTCAACGCCTCGGGAGGAAATCGAAGACGCGCGTAGCCTTTCGGTCCGGAGCCGTTATCGGGAGTGAACACGGTCCCGGCCGGCGATGCCCTCCTCCCATGCGGCGTTTTTCACCGCCTCGGCGACGCGGTCCACGACGTGCTGGTCGAAGACGCTCGGAATCACGTAGTCCGACGTCAGACTCTCCTCGGCGATCGTATCGGCCACGGCATGTGCAGCCGCAATCTTCATTCCGTCGGTCACATCGGTCGCCCGGCAGTCCAGGACGCCCTTGAAGAGGCCGGGGAAGCAGAGCACGTTGTTGATCTGGTTCGGGTAATCGCTTCGTCCGGTGGCCATGACGGCGACGTGCGGGTAGGCGACTTCCGGCATGATCTCCGGCCGGGGGTTCGCCATGGCGAACACGATCGGGTCCCGGTTCATCCGCTGCAGATCCTCGATTCCAATGACGTCCGGGCCGGAGAGGCCAATAAACACGTCGGCTCCCTCCATCACCTCCGACAGCGAGCCGGTCTCCCCGTTCGGATTCGTGACGCTGGCGTAGGCACGCTTGGCCTCATCGAGGTCCTCCCGGCCGCTATGCACCGCGCCCTGGCGGTCGACGCCGACGATGTTGCCGACGCCCATTTCGTCGAGCATGTGTGTGACAGCGGTACCCGCCGCCCCGATCCCGACGATCACGACCTTGATGTCCTCGAGGTCCTTTTCGACGATCTTCAGCGAGTTAAGAAGCGCAGCCACCGCAACAACCGCCGTTCCGTGCTGATCGTCGTGAAAGACCGGGATGTCGAGCCGCTCTTTCAGGTGTCGTTCGATTTCGAAGCACCTAGGTGCCGCGATATCTTCCAGGTTGATCGCCCCGAAGACCGGGGCGATGCGGACGACCGTTTCCACGAAGGCGTCCACGTCGGTTTCATCGAGGCACAGAGGAAAGCCGTTTACTCCGGCGAATTCGCGCAGCAGCTGGGCTTTTCCTTCCATCACGGGGATGGCGGCTTTCGGACCGATGTCGCCGAGGCCGAGGACAGCAGTGCCATCGGAAACCACGGCGACGGTGTTGCTCTTGATCGTGAGCCGGTGCGCATCCTCCGGGTTGTCTGCAATCGACTCGCATACGCGGGCGACGCCCGGCGTATAGGCCATGGACAACTGGTCTCGGTTCGTGAGCGGCGTCTTGCTCTTTACATCCAGCTTCCCGCCAAGGTGCATCAGGAACGTGCGATCGGAGACGTTCTGGACGGATACGCCATCAATCGAACGGATCTCATGCACGATTTCCCGAGCGTGGTCTACGGACCGTGCATTGATCGTGATGTCGCGGACCATCACGTCCTCATTGGCCCGGACGATATCGATCGCCCCGATATTGCCGCCGCGTGCGCCGATGGCAGATGTCACCTCGGCAAGCATACCCGGACGGTTCGTAATGTCCAGGCGAAGCGTGACGGAGTTACTGGCGCTGGGGAGATAATCGGGAATGTCGTCCATGAAGGCGTTGAGTCCGTGAAGAGCGGTAGATCACCCCTCGCTGGGGGGAGTGGCTACGATGAGAATGGGCAAAGCAATTGTCGCCGGTATGACATCGATCGCATACCGGTCTGCGTCGACAGGAACAGTCCGATGGGTCAGACCGGGCGCTGTTCGCGAATGCAGGATGAAAGCCGACGGGTAAACCGAATCTTTCCAGCCAGCGGCTGCGGCCACCGGTGCATAGAACATGCCGATACGAACGCAGAGAGAGTCGTGTCTGAGAACCTCGGGTCAACAACCCGCGCAGGGCAACGCAACGACCGGTACGTCCAACAAAAAAGGGCGACCTCCGAAGTGGAGATCGCCCGTTTGCATCAACTGCAACGTAGCAGGGACATGTCATGCCCTGACGCGCTGCGTATGTGTTACGCTTTCTCGTCGAAGTCGGCGAGAGCAGCTTCGATGTCCTCGGCATAGGCATCGCCAATGCCGCTGATCTCGGTGAAGTCATCCGCATACTCGCGGAGGTCGGAGATGGACATCACGCCGGCGTTCTCGAGGCGTCCCACCTGGGGAAAGCCTTCCGGGAAACCGGACGTTTCGTCGAAGGTGGACGACTCTTCCGCCGCCTCTTCGCCTGCCTCTTCGGCTTCCGCGACGTCGAGCGCGTCATCTTCAGCGGTTGCTTCGTCTGCTTCCGCTTCTTCGGCCTGTGCCTCGTTTGCAGCTTCTTCGGTCGCCTGCTGAGCAGCGGCTTTCTTCGCGGCGGCTTTCTCCGCGGCCTGCTGCTCGGCGTCACCACGACGCTCGGCTTCCTGCATCTGCGCTTTGAGGTCGGCGAGGCCGGAGAGTTCGCCAAGCGTCGTCGGACCAGAGGTAGAGTCGTCGCCCGAGTCCTCCTGGTACTGCTGCACGCTGCGGCGCTCTTCCTGCTTCTTCTTGCGCTCCTCGCGACGTTCGGCTTCGCGCTCCTGATGCGCTTCCTGCCGGTCTTTGGCCGTCTCGCTGAGGACGATGTCCTTGCGGGACTTGTCGAACCGGATGACACGCAGCTCGAGCTCGTCGCCCTTCGCGTAATGACTCTGGAAGTCGCGCGGGCCGTTCTTCAGCTCGCTGCCCGGGACGAACGCTTCGACGTCGAGCGGGAGCTCCACGACGAGGCCTTTGTCCTCCACGCGGACGACTTCGGCTTCCGTGTCGCTGCCTTCGCTGTAGGCGTCGGCGAACTGATCCCACGGGTTCGTCTTGACCTGCTTGTGGCCGAGCGAGATCCGGCGGCGCTCCTCATCAATATTGAGGATCACGACGTCGAGGTCCTGCCCCTTGTTGATCATGTCGCCAGGGTGACGGACCTTCTTCGTCCACGACAGATCCGAGATGTGGACCAGGCCGTCGATGCCGGGCTCGATCTCAACGAAGACACCGAAGTTGGTGATGTTGCGCACCGTTCCGGTGAGCACCGTTCCGGCGGGGTAGCGATCGGAGATCCCGTCCCACGGATCGGGCTGGAGCTGCTTCATACCGAGGGAGATCTTCTTCTCCTCCTCGTCGATATTCAGAATCTTGACGTCCACAAGCTGTCCGAGCGAAACCATCTGGCTCGGATGCTTGATGTGGCGCGTCCAGCTCATTTCGCTGATGTGGACGAGTCCCTCGATCCCCTTCTCCAGCTCCACAAAGGCGCCGTAATTGGTAATCGAGACGACCTTTCCTTCAACCGTTTCGTCCTGGTCGTACTTCTCGCTGATGTTGTCCCAAGGGTGCGGCTGGAGCTGCTTGAGGCCGAGCGAAATACGCTGGCGCTCTTCTTCGTAGTCCAGAACCACAACCTCGATTTCCTCGTCGAGGTCGACGATCTCGCTCGGGTGCGAGACGCGTCCCCACGACAGGTCCGTGATGTGCAGCAGGCCGTCGACACCACCGAGATCGATGAAGACACCGAAGTCGACGATATTCTTGACCGTGCCGCGAAGCACCTGACCGACCTCGAGCTGCTCGAGAATCTGCTGGCGCTGCTCCTCCAGCTCTTCCTCGATGAGCTCGCGGTGCGAGACAACGATGTTCTCGTTGGACGGATTGAGCTTAACGATCTTAAACTCCATCCGCTTGTCCAGGTACGCGTCGAAGTCGCGCACTGGACGTGCGTCGATCTGCGAACCCGGAAGGAAGGCCTCGAGGTCGTCGAACAGTTCGACGATCATGCCGCCTTTGATTCGGCGAACGATCGTTCCCTCGATGATCTCCTCATTCTCGTAAATCTCTTCGATACGCTGCCAGCGGCGAACCTTGTCGGCTTTCGCCTTCGACAGAACCAGTTGCCCGTCGCGATCTTCTTTCCGCTCGAGGTACACCTCAACGGTGTCACCCGGCTTCAGCTCGCGCGAGAACTCATCCGCACTAATAATGCCGTCGCTCTTGTATCCGATGTCGATGACAACGTCATCGTCGGACACCTTCAGAACGCGACCCTCAACGATGTCCTCTTCCCGGACATCAATCGAGGTCTGATCGATGAGCTGGCGGAATTGACTGTAGACGGGATCCTCCTCGCGTTCCCGCTCTTCGGCCTCCAGATCATCTAGTGAGACGGTCCGACCGAACATCTCGCCGGTGAAGCCCTGGGCCTCCTCCGTGCGCTCGAGCTCGTCAAGCGTCACGGTCTGACCCGGCTCTTTCGTATCGACGAAGTCGATGTCGGCATCGTCGCCGGACGGAATCGCGAAATCCTGTGCGGCCGCTTCGACGGCCTCCTCCAGAATCCGGTGGACCGGACCCACAGGTTCGGGATCCTCTTCGACTTCTTCGGCGGCCTCCTCGTCGGCGACGCCTTCTTCGACAGCGTCGTCCGCGGGAGCCTTCTCCGCCGTTGCAGCGGGTGCGCCGTCCCCTTCCACGTCCGCAGCCGGAGCATCGGCCTCGGTCGCAGCAGGGGCTTCTTCGGTCTCCGCCTTCGCTTCCGTCGCGGTCTCGGTTACCGGAGCAGCTTCCGTCTCTTCAGTTGTAGCGGTTTTCTCTTGGTTTTCTGCCATATAGGTTGGTGCGGGATCCGTGCGCGGCATCGATGATGGACGCGTCGTTGCGTCGCGACACCGGGCTGGAGACCCCTACAATTCTGGTGCGTTTGTACTTGACGGCGCCTGGTGCTCCATCAAGGACGTTCGTAACGAATGGTGTGAGGGTAGCCGACACCGATACGCCTGCAGACCAGGACTTTCTACGGCCCGACATCATGTCGAGCGGCGCCGGACAGTCCGTCGTCCGATGCACACGTAGTGCCGGCTGGTTTTTCGGGTCGGAATCATGTTGTATCGCGCGGCGCATTCGACGTTCCCCGTTTTTCGGCGAGTTCGCGAAGGGCCCGTGAGTTTCAGTCGGCAGATCGCTGGTTGCATGACGCTCCCCCGGCAGACCCGAGAATCGAACGACAAGAAAACCGACAGACACGACGCTGCCTACCGATCAACGAGTCCAGACGAGATTACACCGACAACGGATCGTGCCACTTTCAGTGAGATGCCCGATGGAACAGGCTTCCTGCGACAAGATCTCGCTCAGTGACGATACGGCGCTTCAGACATCGGATGATCGCTGAGGGGAAAGTCCCTCGACATCACGAGAGAAGCGACCGATAGCCTGCGCGACATGCTCAGACCGGGCGCGGGTTGAAGGACATTCTCAACCTCGATGCCCCTCACGATGCGTGCTTACGCTTGCTGCGTACGGGCCTTCGCCACGCGGTCGACGACGAAATCGACCTGCTCGTCGATCGTCTGTGTTGTCGTATCCAGCTCAACCGCATCCTCGGCGCGTTTCAACGGAGCGATATCGCGACTTCGATCGGCCTCGTCGCGCTCCTCGATTTCGTGGAGCACTTCTTCAAACGTGGCGTCCTCCCCCTGACGGTGATACTGCTCGAGGCGCCGTCGCGCCCGCTCCCGGGCGTCCGCTACCATGAAAATTTTAACATCCGCATCCGGAAAGACGACCGTTCCGGTATCGCGCCCGTCCACCACGATGCCACCATGCTTCTGGGCCTGCTCGCCGCCCACGCGACGCTGCGTGTCGAGAAGTTTGTCGCGTACGCTTCGCAGGGCACTGATCTGGCTGGCCATATTGCCGACACGAACGGTCCGGATCGCTCCCGAGACGTCGTCGCCGTTCAGAAACACGCGCATCTCATCTTCCTGGTAGCGGACGTTCACATGAACATCCGGTAGCAGCGTTCGCGCGCCATCTGCGGTCGCTTCCGCGTCGTTGCGGAGAAAAGCGAGCGCAATCGCCCGGTACATCGCCCCGGTATCGAGGTACACGAAGCCGAGCCGCCGGGCCACGGCACGAGCAGTCGTACTTTTCCCGGACCCGGCGGGCCCGTCGATGGTGACGATCACAATGAAATGAAAAGCTTCGTGAGAGATCAGCGGAGAAGGAAACCGAGACGCGCGGACCGTGCGCGGACCGAGAACGGAACCAGAGAAGACGTTCGGACCGAAGCAACTCAGGGGCCCGGCACGATCGCCCTCAGCACCGGCACGGTGCACCGAACGGCCAAGCTGCAACAGGCGCAGCTACCGGTCGACGGTCTCGCTATTGACGTCCTCGTTCACGATCATGATTTCGTTGGGATACCGGATCGGGCCGATCGCGGTCTGGATCGTTGGTCGGGCGCGGAGCTTGACGTTGGTCGGCTCCCCCTCCCCTCCGAGCGCCAGCGCCAGGTTCACGATCTCGCGGAGATTCCCGTCGAAGAAGTCAACGAGATCAAGCTCCATCGAGATCGGAATATCGGTGGGCTCGCCCGGCGGGATCACAACTTCCCGATCAAACTTGCCGGCAATCGTCTCCTTGTCATCGAGAAAGAGACGCCAGTCGAGTTCCGTCAGACGCGCGTTCTGGTCGTTCTCAGACGGGTTTTGAGCGGCCACATGCACGGTAAATGCGAGCGGCATTTGCCCATCCGCAATGGCCGAACTCAACCGGAGCATGTCGCCAGCCCCAATATCGTCATAGCTATCGACGTTCCGAAGGGAAACGCCGGCCAGCCGAGCGTCACTCACGCGGTCGAGGCGAAAGTCGACCTGGCGGAGGTTGCTGACCTCACGCAGCGTCTGACAGCCGGACATCAGCAGAGCAATCATCAAACCCAGGCCCGCGATGAGAGCGGCTACCGGAATCCGCTTGCGTAAATCTTTCATCAGGAGAAGATATATCGTATGCTGAAAAGGCGGCAGAGTCCGTCCATGCGGCTCTGTCAACTTTACGTCGCCCGTGCCCACCCGTGAGCGCCGTCGTGGTTTCGCCGCTTCACAAAAACCGCGCAAGCGGAGGCGGCACGACGGCCGTCGATGTGGCGTTTACCTCTTTAGGCACCCGTCTTAAGCATCCGGTGGCCGAACCAGTGCTTTCGGCCTGCCACGCATTCCCATTCTGCGCCTTCCGCCCGTATGCAGAAGCTGTCGCCCGCGGACATCCCGCGCCTGTCCCCGTCCGACGTCCGGTCGGCCGACGCCCATCCGGTGTCGGTCATCGTACACAATGTGCGCTCCATCTACAACGTCGGCTCTATGTTTCGAACGGCCGATGGGGGCCGTGTGGAGCATATGTATCTAACGGGGTATACCGGGACGCCGGATCATAAGGACCTGCACAAGACCGCACTCGGTGCTCAAGACGTCGTCCCGTGGTCGTCACACGAGAATGCCCACGACGTGGTGCACGAGCTTCGCGATCGCGGCTATACCATCGGCGTCCTCGAGATCACCGACGAGCCGACGCATCCCGCCGAAACCCCGCCGTCGGCCTTTCCGCTTGCTGTGGTCGTTGGAAACGAGGTGACCGGGGTCGACGACGACCTCGTATCGGCGGCGGATCTCGCGCTCGAGGTCCCCCAATACGGAATGAAGCACTCGCTGAACGTCGGAGTCGCGTTCGGGATCGCGCTTTCGCATCTCATCCGCCGGTATCGACAGCTGAACGACCTGCCGGATCAAGCCGGCCCGATCACGACCCGGACAGAACTCCCCGATCCCAGCGCGGACGGCACATAAGTATTATAGCGACCGAGAAAGCGATCGGGGGATCGTCTTCCCGCCTGCTCCGTCATGTGGCGCACGTCGACGCCGATGCGTATGTTTTCTGGCGGAACCGAATCCTGCCGGTTCCCGTGCCGCCGAATGAAGCACCGCCATCCTTGTCCCACTCGCATCTATCATGAGTCAGCCCCTTGACGACCGGTCCGACATCGGAAAGGCCGCGGACCTCTCCTTCACCGACGACTTTCCGCCCGTTTCTACGGAGGCGTGGACGGAGAAAATCCAGGCTGACCTCCGCGGAAAGCCGTTGGAGCGGCTCAACTGGTCGTCGATCGACGGCGTCACGCTCCGGCCGTTCTACCGGGAGGAGGATCTTAACGCGTTCGATCATGTCAACGGTATCGCCGACGGGCTCCGCGTCCCCTCGGAGCGCCCAACTCACGTCGGCGCGTCGCACGCCTCTGCCGGGAATGCCTGGGCCATCCGCCAGGACATCGCCGACGCCCGGCCGGAAGACGCTGCGCGACGGGCGGAACGAGCCGTTGCAGGCGGCGCGGAAGTGATTGGTATACAGCTCTATTCGCCTCCCCTGCCCGACCATCAAGCGTCCGCGACCACCGGCATCCGAATTGGATCCGCCGACGATCTGGCCACGGTCCTTTCCTCCGTGGATACCCGGCGGACGGCGATCCACGTGTGCGGCGGACCGCTTGCCGCGGTCCTTTTGCCCGACCTCCTCTCCTATGCGGGCGAGAAAGGCGCGGCGGACGACATTACGGGCAGCGTCATTACGGGCAGCGTCGGCTTCGACCCGATCGGTAGCCTGGCAACCGGTCAGATGGCCGACCCGACGCTGGCCTTCCGCCTCGCAGCCGATGCGATCAAAGCAAGCAGCGATGCGCCCGGCATGCGCACGCTGATGGTAGACGCCCGCCCTTATCATGACGCGGGCGCATCGGCCGTACAGGAATTGGCGTACACCATCGCCGCCCTGTCGGAAACGCTGGATCAGGTCACCGAACGGGGCGTCGAGGTGGCGGAGGCCATTCGCCGGCTTCACGTCGCCGTGCCGATCGACACGTCCTACTTCGTCGAAATTGGCAAACTTCGTGCGCTACGACTCCTCGCGACAAAGGTGGTAAACGCGTTCACCAACGCATCGGGCGACGCGTCTACTATCGACCCGTCTGACCTTCACCTTCAAGCGCACACGTCGCGGCGCACGCAGACCGTCTATGGGGCCCACGTCAACATGCTACGTGGCACGACCGAAGCTGCGGCTGCCATCATCGGCGGGTGCGACGTCCTCGCCGTTGCGCCGTTCGATGAGTCGTACAGCAACCCGTCCGACTTTTCAGCCCGCCTTTCCCGCAACACGCAACTCATCCTCCGGCATGAGAGTCACCTCGACCAGGTAGCCGATCCCGCGGCCGGGGCCTACTATATTGAGGCCGTGACCGACGCCCTCATCAGTGAGGCATGGCCGCTGTTCCAATCTATTGAGGACGATGGAGGCCTTCTGACCGCGCTGGCCGCGGGAACCGTGGCGGCAGAGATTAAGGAGGTTCGGAACGAGCGCCAGGCCCGGCTAAACGGTCGCAGGCACGTCCTCGTCGGCACTACCCACTATCCAGACGCCGGTGAGGGCCGTCTGTCCGACGTGAACACACGCGGCCCGGGCATTCCGGACGGAATCTCGCCGGCGCCCGATGCCGGCGCATCGGACACAGCCGGCACCCCGATTCCTGCCGTGTCCGCCGCGTCGGTGCTGTCGCCCCTCCGTACCGCGTGGACCAACGGTGGGCGCTTGCGAGACATCGTCGCTTCTCTGGCGGTGCCACCGGCCGGCGGGGATCCCCACCTGGCGGCCCTCCCCTCCGTGCGCCTGAGTCGCCCGTTCGAGCGGTTGCGGCTCCGGGTCGAGGCGTACGCGGACCGGACCGGCCGACGTCCGACCGTCCTCCTCGCCCCGTACGGACCGGCACGCTTTCGCAGTGCCCGGGCGACGTTCGCACAGAACTACCTCGGGGTCGCCGGCTTCCGGATTGTGTCGCCGCTTTCGTTCGATGACGTAGACGCTGCGGCCGCTGCCGCGGTGGACGAAGGCGCGGATGTGGTTGTCGCCTGCAGCAGCGACGAAACGTATGCGGGGTTCGTGCCCGAGCTTCGCGCCGCGCTCGACGTTGCCGAGTCCCGCGCCCTGCTGGTTGTCGCCGGCGCGCCCGATGACGTGGATCCCGCCGTCCGCTCCGACGCTGATACGTTCATTCACCGACGGGCTCCCCTGCTCGACACCCTCGAGTCTGTCCTTCAGGATCTCGGCATCGACCCGTCTGCCTGACCCTACCCCGTCGCCCCAACTGCTCCCGCCGATCGAACCTGTCCGCCATGCGACCCGATTTTTCGTCCGTTGATGCTCCCTCCGCCGGCTCCCGAAGCAACGGAGCTTCGTCCGTTTCCGAGAACGCCTGGCGTACGCCGGAGCAGATCGATGTATCTGCGACCTACGACCGCTCTTCTCTCGACGGGCTCGACCACCTGCAGTACGCAGCCGGACTTCCACCGTATCTCCGGGGTCCGTACAGCACGATGTACAACTTCCGTCCATGGACGATTCGGCAGTATGCCGGCTTCTCGACGGCTGAAGAATCCAATGCGTTCTACCGGAAGGCGCTAGCCAGCGGCCAGAAAGGGCTGTCCGTTGCCTTCGACCTGGCGACGCACCGGGGATACGACTCGGACCACGAACGTGTGCGCGGGGACGTCGGCAAGGCGGGAGTTGCCGTCGACACCGTGGACGACATGAAAACCCTGTTCGACGGGATTCCGCTGGACGAGATGTCGGTCTCGATGACGATGAACGGGGCGGTATTGCCCGTGATGGCGTTCTACATCGTGGCGGCAGAAGAACAGGGGGTGTCGCACGAGGAGTTGAGCGGCACCATTCAGAACGACATCTTGAAGGAGTTCATGGTGCGGAATACGTACATTTATCCGCCCGGTCCGTCGATGCGCATTATCGGGGACATCTTCGCCTACTGCAGCCGCGAGATGCCGCGCTTCAACGCCATCAGCGTGAGCGGCTATCACATGCACGAGGCCGGTGCTCCGGCCGACATCGAACTCGCCTACACGCTGGCCGATGGGCTGGAGTACCTTCGTACGGGCATCGAGGCCGGTCTTGACGTCGATGACTTTGCCCCGCGCGTCTCCTTTTTCTGGGCGATCGGCATGAACCACTTCATGGAGATCGCGAAGATGCGCGCTGGCCGCATGCTGTGGGCGAAGCTGGTCAAGCGCTTCGACCCGGAAAACCCGAAGTCCATGGCGCTGCGGACGCATTGTCAGACGTCCGGGTACAGCCTGGCCGAACAGGATCCATACAATAATGTCGTACGGACGGCGGTCGAGGCACTGGCTGCCGGCCTCGGGCACACCCAGTCGCTTCACACCAATGCGCTGGATGAAGCCATTGCCCTTCCGAGCGAATTCGCCGCTCGCATCGCCCGGAATACGCAACTCTACCTTCAGGAGGAGACGGACATCACGCGGGCGATCGACCCCTGGGCGGGTTCCTACTACGTGGAAAAGCTGACCGATGACCTTGCCCGGCGCACCTGGGCCCTCATTCAGGAGGTTGAGGACGAAGGCGGCATGACGCGGGCGATCGAGCAGGGCCTTCCGAAGCTGCGCATCGAGGAGGCCGCAGCGCGCAAACAGGCACGTATCGATACCGGCAAGGAAACGGTTGTAGGCGTGAACCGCTTTCAGAGCGCGGACGAAGAGCCCATCGACACACTCGAGATCGACAACGAGGAGGTGCGGCGGCAGCAGGTCCGGCAGCTCAAGCGCATCCGGGAGGAGCGTGACGAGGCCGCCGTTCGGAATGCGCTTGGTGGTGTGACAAAAGCGGCGGAGACCGGCGACGGAAATCTCCTGCAGCGGGCGGTTGAGGCCGCGCGCCACCGGGCGACGCTCGGCGAAATCTCTGACGCCATGGAGGACGTCTTCGGTCGCCACACGGCGCAGACGCAGACGGTGACCGGCGTATACGCTGCAGAGGCGGGCGCAGACGATTCGTTCGAGGAAGCCCGCACCAAAGCCGATCGCTTTGCGGACATCGCCGGCCGCCGACCTCGCATCATGGTCGCCAAGATGGGCCAGGACGGACACGACCGGGGCGCGAAGGTCATCGCGACATCCTTCGCCGATCTCGGATTCGACGTCGACGTCGGTCCTCTCTTCCAGACGCCGAAGGAGGCCGCACGCCAGGCCGTGGAGAACGACGTTCACATTCTCGGCATCTCCAGTCTCGCCGGCGGACACAAAACCCTCGTTCCGGAGGTGATCGACGCACTCCGCGACTTCGGCCGTGACGACATTCTCGTCATCGTGGGCGGTGTGATTCCGCACCAGGATTACGACTTCCTCTACGATCGGGGCGTCACCGGCGTTTTCGGGCCGGGAACCGTTATTTCCGAAGCGGCCGCGCAGATTCTGGATGTCATGATCGAGCGGGAGAGCGAGGAACCGATCGAAAACGCAGGATAGCGTTCGAGCGCGCTGCCAGCGTTCAACACGTCAGGATACGAGCGGCCTCCATTGATCCGGTCGACAGCGTTGGCCCGAGTCCGCCACGTCGTCCGGGCGTCGCTGTTGGAATGAATCGTCGACCACCCGGCCGTCCGTGGTTCTGCCTTCCGGCCGATGGATCGTCCTTCTGCGCTTTTCCTTCCCTCCCCATCCTCTTCACCGACCGGGTGGCCCGTATGGCCCCATCAAACCTGAACCCGAATCTGTCTGCCTCCGCTGGGCCGTCGCAGCGGCTAAGCCCGGATGCCTATGTGGAGGGCGTTCTGAGCGGCGACCGGATGGTGCTCAGCCGGGCGATCACGCTGATCGAAAGCACGCGTGACCGGGATCGG
>JAAAOT010000144.1 GCA_009908725.1 Bacteroidota bacterium
GACGACCGGAATTGGCGGAACGCGCAACGATGGGACGTCAGCGTCTACCGTGCCTGCTACCGGGCTGTCTACCGGGCAGCAACGCGCTGCGGAAGCAGGCGACGGACGAGCAGCGTGAGGATCAACCGGGGATCGCGACTCGATCCGCCCTTCAGCTCGTAGTCGGCGGCCAGAAGCGCGGCGTGGGCGTCCTGCACCGCTCGCATGGAGTAGCGGCGCGCAGCCTGCTTGTACTCCTGCACGAAGTAGGGGCTCACGCCGATGTGGCCGGCCAGCTTGTGCTTCGACATCCGCTGCGCCTGCGGCATCTGCAGCTTCCACAGCTTGTCGATGTAGGCGTTCAGCACGGCCACGATCATGATCGCCTCGCTGTGCGGGTTCGACGCCTGCTGCAGGATGCGATGCGTGATCTGGATGGCGTCCCCGTACTTCGCCTCCCCGATCGCGCTCTGGAGCTCGAAGACGTTGAACTCGCGCGTCTGCCCGCTCGCGTCCAGCACGTCGTTGGCCGTCAACGTGTCGCGCTCGCCGGCGAAGGTGATCAGCTTCTCCACCTCGCTCGCCACCGTCTGAAGGTCGGTGCCCACGTAATCGGCCAGCATTTGCACGGCCTGCGGCTCGATGTCGTATCCCTGCCCGCGGACGTACTTCTTGATCCACCCCGGCATCTGGTTGTCGTACAGGGGCTTGAAGTGCGACCACGCCGCCTTCTTCTTGAGCGCCCGGTACGGGTGGGCGGACAGGTTCGGCTTGGTCGTACAGGCCAGAAAGACGACCGCCTGCGGGTTGGGCTCGACCGCGTACGTCTTGAACTGGCGGTTGTTTTCCAGCTTCTCGAACTCGCGCACGATCACCACGCGACGCGGCGCCATCGCCGGGTAGCCCTGACACAGACCGAGCACCTGGGACGCCTCGGTGTCGGAGCCGTAGACGATGTCGAGATTGAAGTCGTGCTGCGACGGCTCCAGCGCGTGCTCGATCAGCAGGTCCTGAAGCTCGTCAATCAGAAACCCCTCCTCCCCGAAAAGGAAGTAGAGGGGCTTGAAGTTCTGATGGCGAAACGCCGTGGCCAGGTCTTCGAACGAGAGACCGGTCTTTTTTGCCATGGCGAAATACGAGGTTCGAAATGCGGGATGCGACGCCCGGCCCGCCGATCAGAAAAGGAGGATTCTCGCTACCGTCTTTACTCCTCCCCTCGATCACTCAGGTCCGCGTCGTGGAGGCGATATCCGAGATTACGGAGACGCTGGAAGTCGGCGCTCGCGAATCGATGGACGAGTTCGAACAGGGTGAGCGTCTCATCGTCCATCACGCCCTCCGCCATCCACGTTTCATCGTCCAGACCGGACAGGAGATCGTGGAGGTCGCGGCGGGCGTCCTGAACCGCATCCAGCACCTCGTCGAGGGGCCGGTCGTTCCAGTCTCCATTCCGGACCGACGCTTCGACGTTTGCGCCGGTCAGCTCCGGCGTTTCTTCGTCGCGGATGCGGTGGACCCAGCCCGTGCGCTCCGTTCGATCGAGCTCGGCGATCACCGCGTACAGCTCTTTCATCGACAGGTCCTCATCGGTCGGGCGACCGGACTGCACGGCATCGGGGACCGTCCCGGCGACCGTTCGGAGGGCTTCGACCTCATCGATCAGGTATTCGACCTGGTCCAGGAGCGCCTGGCGAAGGTCGTCGCGCTGATCCTCGGGAACGGCGCGCAGATCGGTAACGTCATCAGCGCCGTTGCGAGAGGGAGCATCCGTCATGCAGGAAGGAGGATTCGTTCCAAAAAGACCGCGCGTGTCCGTGGGCTACTCCGGCGCGTGCTCGCTGAATGCGGGTTCTTCGCGCTGGGAGCCCCACGACTGCTCGCCGCTGGACGCCTTCGGATCGTCCCGAAGGTGCGTGTTTTTGAGGCCTTTCATCCCCTCATCGGCGAGCCAGTCCAGGAAGTGCTGGTCTTTCACGCTGTGGAGGTTATTATCCTGCTGAAAGTCCCACTGCTGACCGAACTGGCGGTTCTTGTACTGATCCAGGTACTCGAGCCGGTCCTGCATCTGCTCTTTCGGCTTCAGGAGGCGATCCAGGCCGAAGACGGCCTCGTCGCGACTCTGGAACGTCATGTCGTACTCTTTCGACATGATAATGGCTTCTTCCGGGCAGACCTCCTCACAGAAGCCGCAGTAGATGCAGCGGAGCATGTTGATCTCGAACCACTCCGGCTCGCGCTCCTTCACGTTGTCGACCTCCTGCGACTGCATGGAGATCGCAAGCGGCGGGCAAGCCCGTGCGCAGAGGTTACAGGAGACGCAGCGGGGACGGCCGTTTTCCTCGACGAGGACCGGACGACCGCGGTAGCTGTCCGGCGGGTACCACTGTTCCTCCGGATACTGGAGCGTGTACGTCGGCTCGTCGGTGATCTTGTTGAGCGAAAAGCCGAGCCCCTTGAACAGTTCGGGGAAATACAGATTCTCCCAGAAGTTCAGCTCGCGCTCGTTGTCCGTCTTGGTGTTTACCGGCGTGCCAGGCATGAGGCGTTACGTTAGTGAGGGAGTCCCGGGAGGGAGGTACGTCCGATAGGACATCCTTACACGCATCAATAAGCACGATGGGTTCCGCCCCGTCAACCGGCCGGTTCGATTGCATCCGGACTTCGCGCTGGAATCGCGTTCGGAGCTCACGGATCAACGCTCAGGGGACCGTAGTCAGGCACCGGGAATGACGCCGTCGGCGTTGACCCGGACGGGCGTGGCTGCGGCAGCAGCCTCCGCACGTTCAGCTTCCTGCAAGAAGAAGGCGGCCTGCTGTGTGGCCTGCGCCTGCTCGAGCGGATGCCACGACGGACCGATGGAGGCGGAAATGCCGAGGACCAGCACGAGGATCGCACCGACGAGGCCCAGAACGTGCCGCACGCTGGATCGGCTCTCGCGCTCCGACCGGAGACGCTGCCAGCGCGCCCGGCGAATCGCCCGATCAACCGGCGTCCAGTTCGGGACGGGGAAAATGTCATCG
>JAAAOT010000241.1 GCA_009908725.1 Bacteroidota bacterium
GGTTGCTTTTCCGTTCCACCTCCAGGCGATGCAGCCGCTTCTCGAGTTCGTTCCGGCGGCGCTCCAGCTCCGAGGTCTTCGACTCGATCTGCTTCTCGATTCCGCGGTGCAGGTCGCGCTTTTCATCCAGTTGCTCTCGTTCTTCCTGCAATTCCTCGTAGCGTTCGTACTCCCGCTGAATCTCATCGCTGCGCGCGAGGAGGTCGTCCGCCCCCTGGATTTTCTCCGCCAGCTCCTGCATCTCCTCACGGTACGACTGAACCCGCTCATCCAGGTCCTCCAGCGTGGACGCGACCGAGTCGGCCTCCTGGGCTTTGGCACGCAGGGAGGCGAGCCGCTCGGTGAGGGCCTTCTCCTCCTCCCGCAACGCCTCCAGGACCTCGCTCTGCTCCTGCACAGAAGACACGATCTCCTGCCGCTCCTCTTTCCAGGTCGGCACATCTTCCAGCGCGGTCTGCAGACGCTCAATGTCCGACTCCTGGCGCTCGACCTCCGCCCTTGCCTCCTTCATCTTCTCGCGTGCCCCCTGCGCGAGCTCCTCGTACTTTGTCAGGTTGAGAATGTTAACCAGGATCTCCTTGCGCTGGCTCGGGCTCTTCTTCGTGAACTCGTCGGAGCGGCCCTGCAGCAAAAACGCCGAGTTGATGAACGTGTCATAGTCCAGCCCGACGGTGTCCTCGATAATGGCCTGCGTCTCCCGCTGATGCCCGGCGGTCAGCGGACGGTAGGCGTCCTCGTCAGGCTCGTACAGCTGAAACTCCAGGTCGGACGTCGTGGTCTTGCCGCTCGCCGATCGGCTGAAGGAGCGCTTGACGCGATAGCGGGCCCCTTCCACGTCAAACGTGAAGGTCACCTCCATGTGGCGGGTACCGATGCGGATCAGCTCGTCATCGGGCTTTCGCTTCCCGCTCGACTTGCGGGCTTCCCCCCACACGGACCACGTCATCGCATCCAGCAGCGCGGACTTTCCCTGCCCGTTCCGACCCGACAGACAGGCCACGTCGAATTGGTCGAAGTCCAGGGCAGGGGCCTCGGTCCCGTAACTCAGGAAGTTTTGCAGCTCTAATCGAACGGGTACCACGTGGGAGTACGGCGGGTAAGAGGAAAGAAAACCGGCACGACATCACGGGCCGTCCCGGCCACGGATCGCGGTCTCGATAGGCTCAAAAACGGCACAATCCGAGGTTTGATTCGCTCTCGGTGCTTCAGACAAAGCGTGCCGTTCAGAACCATGCGCCCGTGTTTACCTTATGGAAGCTTTGGCGTATCTTCATTCGTATACTGCACATCCGATTGCACTCCCTGTCCGAACGATCTGGCTTCGTTATGGAATCGCCCACGAGTAAACCGTATCGCACATCGTTTAGAACGTCCAGTGAGGGGCTCGATCACGACACCGTCCCGATGCGCCTCTGGCGAAAAGCGAAGTCGCTGGGCACATGGGATCCGGCGAGCATCGATTTCTCGAACGACGCTGCCGACTGGGCGTCGCTGGAAGACGAGGAACGAGACCTTTTGCTTCGGCTCACCGCGCAGTTTGCGGGCGGAGAGGAATCCGTCACGCTGGACCTACTCCCCCTTCTGATGCTGGTCGGCGAAGAGGGTCGGATCGAAGAGGAGATGTTTTTGACGTCGTATCTGTGGGAAGAGGCGAAGCACGTGGAGGGGTTCGACCGCTTCCTGCGGACGGTGGCAAAGGCTCCGGGGGATCTGGAGCACTACTTCACGGAGCCGTACCGAACGCTCTTCTTCGAGGAGCTGCCGACGAGCATGAACGCACTGAAGACCGATACGTCGCCGGAGACCGTTGCGCGGGCCGCTGTGACGTATCAGATGATCGTGGAGGGCACGCTCGCCGAGACCGGGTATCATGCCTACTACACGGTTCTCGAAGAACGCGGTATTCTGCCCGGCATGCAGCAGTTCATTCGTAACGTGCAGCGCGACGAGTCCCGGCACGTCGGGTATGGCGTCTACCTGCTGTCTCGCCTCGTCGCCGAGCACGGAGACCGCGTGTGGGACGTCATCGACGAGCGAATGCAGGAACTGATCATGCTCGCCGTGAGCCACATCCAGGAGACGCTGGGGGGCTACGATCCCGTCCCGTTCGGCATCACGCCGGAGGATTTCGTCGAGTACGGCATGGGGCAGTTCCAGAAGCGGTTCGCCCGAATCGAGCGCGCTCGCTCTCAAACGCTGGAGGAGGTCCTGTACGACGGGAAGTCCGCACCCGTCGCGGGAGACGGCGCGACCGAGGATCCGGGCACGACGTCGGCGTCCCTCCCCTCCTGACCGGATGGCATGCGGGACGAGCAGGGCGACTCACCGCGGTTATTCCAGCCCGGCCTGCTCTGACGTTCCGGGCTTGTCGTCCTCCGGAGTGCCGGTGGTCGCAGGTCCGGGTGCTGCTCCGTCGGGCGGGGTGTCCTCCGCATCGGGATCGGCGTCCTGCTCCTGTGGATCGGTCGGCGTAGAGGGCTCTTCATCGTCGGGCGTAAGCGTCGGTCGGACGCGTTCCCCGAACGCCTCGGAGGCCTGCCGGACCGCGGGTAGATACGCGGCCACGTGATCCCACGTCCCGGGAAGGACCTCCGCCACGGGCGTGTACAGCATGGACGCCTGCTGCGTCTCTTCGTCCGGGATGCCCGCCTGGGTGGAGACCAGGAAAAGCACGCTCAGAAGCAGGGCGGCCTTGAACGCTCCGAGCGCTCCGCCGGCCGCCCGGTTGGCGAACGTGAGGTTTAAGGACTCGACCGCCGCCTCGATCATTCGGGCAAGCGCGATGATGATCAGCTGCACCCCGCCGAAGACGACGACGAACCCGACGAGGGGGGCCGTCGCCTCCGACAGGCCGAGGCCGTCCGCCGTCAGCGCGCCGATCGGCTGCATGAGTTGAACGGCCAGGATGAAGGACACAACCAGCCCGATGATGCTCGCCACCTGTCGGATAGCACCGGCCATCATGCCGCGAACGAGTCCGCCGGCCAGAGCCACGACA
>JAAAOT010000248.1 GCA_009908725.1 Bacteroidota bacterium
CATCCTCATCCGAGCGCGAATGTAGGCGGTCGGAGCGATTCTGTCAACCTGGCCGCACTCGATTCATTGCCAGTTCAGATGCGTTCTGGTGCGGTCGGTGTATCGACGAAAAAACGCCTCGCCAGGGGAACCGGGAGACGCGGGAGTGTGGTCAGGGGCGGATTCGAACCGCCGACACACGGCTTTTCAGGCCGTTGCTCTACCACCTGAGCTACCTGACCTACCTGGTTTGCGCGATTTCTCGCGCCGGGATCACTCCCAACCTTCGCCACCTGGAAAGGTTCGCGACGACGGGATGTTACGCAGGTGTTCACAGGGATTCTGCAAAGCATCGTTGAGCCGAAACATCTGCCTGCGCGTCCCGAAGATCGGGCATGTTGGCGCCCGAGCGATCACCCTTCTTTCGTAGACCGACTGACGCCCCACATGAGCTTTTTCCGAAGCGTTTTGAAAAAGTGCTGTCCGCCGAGTTTGACAAGGTTGACCGTATGCTCGGCGCGGCGCACGGAGAAGGCGAGATCGTGGGTCTCGAGGACCGTGCTGCGCCCATCAGCGGCGAAGACGTACGGCTGATCATTCGCCAGAACGCGCGCGGTAATTTCAACGGAGCCGGGCAGGACGATCGGGCGTACCGTAAGGGTGTGAGGTGCAATCGGCGTCAGGATGACGCCGTCTACGCCCGGTGCGAGAATCGGTCCGCCGGTCGACAACGAGTAGGCGGTCGACCCCGTCGGCGTCGACATAATCAGGCCGTCCGCCCAGTAGGTGTTTAATTCTTCTCCGTCGACCCGCACGTCGATCTCGATCAGTCCGGCTTCTCCGCTTCGATCGAGGACGAATTCATTTAGCGCCCAAGCGACATCTAGCGTATCGTCGTTCGGTGTGGTTGCCTCAAGCACCATCCGCTCCTCGACGGAATAATCGCCGGCTTCGATGGCGTAAATGGCCTCGAACAGGTCGTCCACCTCGATATCGGCCAGAAAGCCGAGTCGTCCGATGTTGACGCCGAGCACCGGCGTGTCGTTGGGCCCCGTTTCGTGTGCGGTCCGAAGCAGCGTTCCGTCTCCGCCGAAGGACAGGACGATGTCGCTGGTCTCGGCAAGGCGTTCGGCATCCAGTTCACTGCAGATCGACCCGTCCATGAGGTCACGCTCGCGAAGCCCGTCCGCGATCGGCTCGTGCAGGCAGAAAGGCATGTCTTTGTCCGACAGCCAGGCGATCAGGCGCTCCATGGGCGGCCAAATTTGCGACTTCGTCGGGTTCCCGGTGAGGCCGTACGTCATGCGCGTGAGGGCGTAGGAAGGAAGAGACCGAAAGCAAGAAAGGGGTTTATGCGGCGACGGAAATACCGATCCGACCGGATGCATGCTGCACATAACGTGTGGCTAGCGACACAAGTTTGGTCGCAGACACCGGTACGTGGTCGAGCCGTCGTGAACGGCCCAGGAGGCGGTTCTTCTTTCATCATGAACGAGGAGGGAGCGGATGCCGTCGGCATGCGTAACGACAACAGCGGTCCGCGGCACGAAACCGTCGACCCAGGCTGTATCTACTCATTTCCAATCACCGTCACGTATGATCCGCGCGTTGCAGAAGTATGTCGACTGGCTTCACCTCCAATGGCCTGCCGGTGATGTGGAGAAGCTTCCCCGCGTCGACGATCACTATCGAAGCAGTGTCGACGGCGTGTACGTGGTCGGCGATCTGGCGGGCGTGCCGCTGCTGAAGTTCTCGATCGACTCGGGCGTGAAAGCGGTGCGTCATGCCGCCGAAGATCTCGGTGCGGCAGGGGGAGGGGACGGTGCGCCGACCGGCGCCCCGGATGGAACGCGAGAGGCGCCCGTCTCTATCGCGATTCTGGGAGCCGGAGCCGCTGGGATGGCGGCCGCGCGGGAGGCCCGGAATCTCGGGATTGATGCGGTTGTCCTCGAAGCCAATCGCCGGTTTGCGACCATCAAAGATTTCCAGCAACGCAAGCCCATCTACACGTATCCGCAGGACATGACGCCAGCCGGAGACCTGACGGTGTCGGCGGAGGTGAAAGAGGCGCTGGTAGAAGAACTCGAAGGCCAGACCCATGATCTTCCGGTTCGCGAATTCGAAGCGCACCGGATCGCCCGCGATGGGGATGTGCACGTCATTGAGAGCGAAGACGGGGACCGCGTCTACGCGCGCCGGGTGATTGTAGCGATCGGGCGCAGCGGTAATTTCCGAAGCCTCGGTGTCCCGGGAGAGGATCGAGAGTTTGTGCATCACCGTCTGCATGACCCGACGAAGTGGGCGGGGAAGAATGTGGTGGTCATCGGCGGCGGCGATTCCGCGCTGGAGGCCGCCACCGCACTGACCGAGGCCGGCGCCGCGGTCACGCTGTCCTATCGTCGAGACGAGTTTACGCGACCGAAGCCGGAAAACGTCGACAGAACCTACGAGCTCGCGACGTATCACGCCGGCGACGGGTCGCTCCGCCTGCGGATGCCGACGGACGTCAAGTCGATCGGCGACCACGAGGTTACGCTCTCCGACGCGGAGGGGGACCCGGAAACGGTTCGGGCGGATGCGGTTTACGCGATGATTGGCCGCGAAGCGCCGCTCGACTTTTTCCGCCGCTCCGGGATCCGGCTGCGAAACGACTTCGGGGACCTGCCGGCCACGATGAAAGAGGCGGTGACCGGAGTCGACTGGTTGTCGAATGTCCTCTGGCGCCGCGTTGGAGCATTCGCTGCCTTCTTTCTCTTCATGTGCGCCGTGTACAGCTGGAAGGACGGAGGGATCATGCAGCAGTGGGCCTCGGCGGCGAAGATTTTCCCGTTCAACCTGAGCGGCGACCCGGACGCGACCGGTCTGGGGGAGATCATTCTGACGTCGGCGACGAAACCGGGGTTTTACTACACGCTGGTGTATTCGCTCATCGTCGTGATCTTCGGCTTTCGCCGTATTCGACGAAGGCAGACGCCGTACATCCGTGTTCAGACGCTGACGCTGATGGCCATCCAGGTCGTCCCGCTCTTTCTACTGCCGGAGATGATCCTGCCGTACCTGGGTGCCAATGGTCTTCTCCCGACTGGCTTTCTGGATGCCCTCTTTCCCACGAGCGAATGGGCGGTTCACGGGCGTGAATACTGGCGGGCGTATGGATTCATCCTTGCCTGGCCGCTTCTCGTCTACAACGTGTTCACCGCGGAGCCGCTGTGGTGGTGGATCGCTATCTGCTTTGTGCAGACGTTCGTTCTGATTCCGGGCATGATCTACTTCTGGGGGAAAGGCGCCTACTGCGGCTGGATCTGCTCCTGCGGTGCACTGGCGGAAACTCTCGGGGACGAGCACCGCGATAAAATGCCCCACGGGGAGGGCTGGAATAAGCTGAACCTCGTCGGGCAAGCCCTGATGGTGCTGGCGTTTGCGCTGCTTTTCTTCCGCATCGGCGGATGGGTCTGGCCGGGCGGCTGGATGGACCAGGCCTTCAACCAGCTGATGTTTGGCGCCGTATTCGGCCTTCAGATCAACTACGCGTGGCTGGTCGACGTTGTCATGGCCGGCATGATCGGGTACGGCGTCTACTTCTGGCTTTCCGGACGCTTCTGGTGCAGGTTCCTGTGCCCGCTTGCCGCCCTCATGCACATCTACGCCCGGTTCAGCCGCTTCCGCATCCTGGCCGATAAGGAGAAATGCATCTCGTGCAACGTGTGCACCAGCGTGTGCCACCAAGGCATCGACGTGATGTCTTTCGCACAGAAGGGGGAGCCGATGGCGGACCCCCAGTGCGTACGGTGCTCGGCGTGCGTCCAGAGCTGCCCGACGGGCGTTCTGAGCTTCGGTCAGGTGGAACCGTCGACGGGGGCGTTCATTTCCCGGGATTCGCTCGAGGCCTCGGCGACGCGTATCCGCGAAGGCGCGTAGAGGGACGAGCTTTTCCAATCATACCAACACGCCGACTCACTTGCACGAGACGCCCGTGGGCGTTAGACTGCCCGTCCCGGCTGCGCGGTTGACCCTGCGCTCCATACCGTCGCCCGGGCATCACGCACCCGCATCCTGCCGCTTCCTTCTCACGGAACTCCGTTCGCCATGTACGACGCCGTTCTCATTCCCGTTGACCTGTCCGCGACGAACGACCTGGTGCTGGAGCGCGCTACCGATCTTGGCGTGCCCGGCGAAACGGATGTGACCGTGCTGCACGTCATCGAGATGCTCGATGACATTCCCCTCGACGAAGATCCGGAGTTCTACGAGGAGTTGCGGGAGAACGCGCAGGCGAAAATCACACAGTGGGCGGAGATGCTGACCGAAGCCGGGTACGCCGTAACGGCCGAGGTTAAGTACGGGGAGAGCGGTCAGGCTCAGGAAATCGTCGCGACCGCACGCGAAGCCCCGGCCGATCTGATCATTATGCGCTCACATGTCGTCGACCCGGATGAATCGAGCGATCAGGTCGGCACGGTGAGTCACCAGGTGGCCCTTTTTGCGCCCTGCAGCGTTTTGCTTGTCCGTGGCTGATCGTTCACGATACCTTTCGGTCCGTCTGTACCACACGTACAAAGCCCCGGCTGCCATCTCGGCGACCGGGGCTTTGCTCATCGCGCCAAAGAATGGGGGACGCGCTACTCGTCGTCGACGAAGATGAGGTCGATCTGGCGCTTCTCGACGTCCACGTTGGTCACCTGAACGGTGCACTCGCCACCGGGGCGGTACGACTTGCCGGTGTGCTCGCCTTCCATCGTGTACGTCGTCTCGTCGTACATGTAGTAATCGTCGTCCATTTCACGCACGTGGACGAGGCCCTCGACGAGAAGATCGGTCAGCTCGACGAAGACGCCAAACTTCGTGACTCCGCTGACGACACCCTTGAACGTGTCACCGACGTGTTTCTGCGTGTACTCGACCTGCTTTAGCTTGACGGACTCGCGCTCGGCCTGCTCGGCGTTCCGTTCCTGCTCGGAGCAATGCTCGCAGATCTCCTGAAGCTTGCTCTTCTTCGGCACCTTGCCGGAGGCGGCATAGCGCTTCAGCAGACGGTGAATCACGAGGTCCGGGTATCGCCGGATGGGGCTCGTGAAGTGCGAGTAGAAGTCGAATCCGAGACCGAAGTGGCCGATGTTCTTCACGTTGTACTCGGCCTTTGACATGGCGCGCAGGGCAGCACGCGTGATCACGGTATCTTCGGCCGATCCGCGCACCTCATCGATGAGATTGCCCAGGTCCTGCGACGTGACGTTGCCGTCTGTAATTGGCAGATCATAGCCGAACACCCTGACGTACTCGGACAGCTGGCGGATCCGCTCACCGTCCGGATTGTCGTGGATGCGGTAGATGAAGGGGAGAGGCTCATCCCGGTTCTTGTACGCCCCGTCGGCCACGCGTTTGTTCGCGTCCTTGCCGCCGATGTGGCGGGCGACGGTCTTGTTGGCGAGGAGCATGAACTCCTCGATAAGCCGGTTGGCATCCATCCGCTCTTTGCGAATGATGTTTTCCGGATTGCCCTTGTCGTCGAGAATCACCTTCACCTCGTCGCTCCCGAAGTCGATGGCGCCTTCGCGCATGCGCTTCTTGGTAAGCGTTTTCGCCAGGCGGTTGGCCTGTACGATCTTCGACGAGACGTCGTGCTCCGGATAGCCACCGTCGATGTACGTCTGCGCCTGATCGTACGTCAGCCGCTTCTTGGAGTGGATGATGGTCTCCTGGATGTCGTAGTCGACGACGTCGCCGTGCCGGTTGATTTCCAGGATGACCGAAAAGGCGCACTTGTCCTCGTTCGGGCGGAGGGAGCAAACCTTGTTCGACAGCTTCTCGGGAAGCATCGGGATCGTCCGGTCGACCAGGTACGTGCTCGTCGCCCGTTCGATGGCCTCGTCGTCCAGGGCGGTGCCCGGCTCCACGTAATGACTCACGTCGGCGATGTGGACGCCGACCTCGAAGTGACCGTTGTCAAGCTCCGTCAGGTGAATGGCGTCGTCAAAGTCCTTCGCGTCGTCCGGGTCGATCGTGAAGATCAGTTCGTCACGAAGATCCACGCGACGCTCGATTTCCGACGCGGGAATTTCTTCCTCGATGCTCTCCGCTTCGGCCTCGACCTCCTCGGGGAAATCGGCCTTCACGTCCATGCTCATCGCGAGGGAAAGCACGCGCACGTTCGGGTCGGTGGCGTCCCCGATGACGCGGAGAATGCGGCCCTCCGGCGAGGCTTTCCGGTCTTCGAAGCGATCGATCGAAACGACCACTTTTTCGCCGTCCTCGGCGCCGTTGAACGCTTCCTGCGGAACAAACACGTCCTGCGGAATGCGCTGGTCGTCCGGGTCGACGAATGCAAAGTGGCCCTTTCGCTTGAAGGTCCCGACGACTTTCGTCCGCCGGCGTTCGATAACTTCAAGCACTTCACACTCCCGCTTCTTGTCTTTGCCGCCGGACTTGGCGGCGATGCCGACGCGTACGAGGTCGCTGTCAAGCGCCTCGCCCATGTTGTATTCGCGGATAAAATACTCCTCGTCCTCTTCTTCGTCTTGGACGAAGCCGTAGCCGTGAGGCGTCACGTTGAGGATGCCGACGCGCTGGTTGCCGACGGGCTTGTGCTGGTACTTCCGTTTCCGGCGACGGACCAGCTTCTGGGACGCGAGATCGGCGATCACGTCGCAAAACGTGAGGTACCGGTCGTGGTCCTTGATGTGGAGGGCACTTGCAATCTCGTTGGCGCGGTACCACTTCTCGGAGTGGTTGCGCAGAAAATCGAGGGTTTTTTTGCGGAGCTGCTTCTTGTCCGCGGAAGCCGTTTTGGAACGAGCGTTCACAAAGAAAAAGTCGTTATCGAATAAAATGACGACGGCGCGCCTTCGGAACGGTCAGAAATGGACCGTAACCCAACGCGCGGGGTCGTGCAGAAGATATCGGGGATCGAACGGGGCGGCCCGTGATCTCGTTCACCCAATTTCGGACAGCACCCGGTCAGAGCTGTGAAGACTTGACGTGATACACGGCTGCAAGCGGGTGTCCTGCGGCGCCTCGTGTACCGGACTTACGGGTTGTCCTCGCGCTGTGCGACAGCTTCGTCAGGTTCGGGCTCGCCCGGCGACGGATCGTCGGAGTCCGGCTGAGGCCCGTCCCCGGGGAGGAGCCAGCCAAAGAGCTGGTAGAAGAGTCGTTTCCACGTGGAGAACTCCGTCTGATAGGAGAGTCCGGCGCCGGTCGTGTTTGTAAGCGTCTGCCGTGTGACGTCATCGCCCGCCCGCCGGTAGAACACCTCGACCGAGACGCTGCGGCTGAGCCGCACTTCCACCACGAACTCGCCCTGGGGACCGCCCGCTTCGGTCTCGTCCGGTTCGTTTCCGGTATAGACGCCCTCGCCCCGGATGATGAGCCGTTCATTCAGAAGACGCAGCGCCACGCCGTAGATGATGTCGAGGTCCTCGGGGTCCTCGCCGGATACCCCGAGACTCACGTCCACATTCGGGAGGGCCTCGGACAGGTACCGGTTGAGCTGGCTCGCCACGAGCTGCGACACGCTGTTAAATGCGAGCTGGTTGCCTGCTTCCGCGATGCGGCTCTGCTCGTCGGACGCCCCTCCCGTCGTCAGCGTAGACGTGGTGAGTAGAAACGTGTTCGTCAGGAGCACACTGGTCGCATACTCCGTCGCGAGGTCGTCCTGGTTGAGGATGGCGTCCAGCGTCTGATCCCCGATCAGCCCGGAGCGCTGGTCGCGCGCAACAGCCAGGCTCAGGTCGACCCGTGGCGTTTCCACGCGACCGGTGATGTCTAGCTCGACGATCACGGGGATGCGGCCGGCGTACTGCTCCTCATTTGGAAGGCCGGCGGGCGACGCCCGCGTCCGGTAGGCCGCCGACAGGTTCATCACTGCATTCACGGGGTCGCCATCCCACGTCAGGGTCCCGCCGTCGATGCTGAACTTACGGACGAACACTTCACCGGCGGTAAAGAGGTAGTCGCCTCCTTCGACCTCGTACGTACCGTAGACGAAAAACTCGCCTTCCTGCCGCTGGAGCTGCACACGGCCGGATCCGATGGCTGTGACGACGTCGCCCACCAGTGGATCGAAGACGAGATGCACCGTCGAGCCCTGCGGCGCGAGAATGTTGAGGTCGAGCTCGAGCCCGTCGAGGAATGAGGGTTCGCCGACCGGGCGATCCGCCAGGAGATTGTCACGCCGCGTGAGGTCGCGGAGATCGGGTAGCTGGCCGGTGCTGTCGGCGAAGATGATGTATCCGGATTCCTCCGAGACGTCTTCTTCCAGGACCGGGATGTAGAGTTCGCTGTCCGGCGTCGTCCGGGCACCGGGGGAGCGCAGCGTGGCGTCCGGAAGGGGTCCGGTGAGCGTCGCCGGGCCGGATGCACGGATCGTTCCGTAAAACGGCAGGTTGTCAGAGTCCTCGACGTCGATGACGGTCATCTCGCGGAGCTGTCCCGCGAGGTCGAAGGAAAAGAAGCGGTAGTCGTTGAACAGAATGCTGCCGTCGATATCGGCGACCCCGTCGTCGCTGTCGTCGATACGAACGCCGGCGAGATGAATGCCGGCGCCGTCGACCATGACGTCGCCCGCGATGTTGTAATTGAGGTTAAAGTCCGGCAGCGTAAATGCACCGTTTTCGACCCGCATATCGGCGTCGAACCGGGGATCGGTAAACGACCCGCCGATGTGGGCCCGGCCGGCCGTGTATCCGCTCACCTTAGTGACGGTGTCCTGGAAGATGTATTCGAAGAAAAACAGGTCGGCACGGTCGACGGTCAGGTTGAGGTCAAGCGGATCGCCGGCGAGGGTGTCCGCTCCGGCTACCGGCAGACGAACACGGCCGTCCAGGGTGAGCGAATTGTTTTCGGCGGTTCGTACCCCGCCCGGCACGAGCTCCGGCCCGGACGCTGCTGTGTCCGGGTCAATCCGTAGTTGCACGCCGACGTCTGGCGACCCCTCGTAAGTCGCCTGCAGCCCGACCATGCCAAGGAGACGCCGATCGAATGAGAATCGTCCCACCGTCAGGTCAGCCTGCACGATCGGCTCGTTCCATCGGCCCGTCAGTTCGACCGCGCCGTCAAGGCGGCCGGCGATGGGGCGGTTGAGTTTGAGCAACTCGGATACCGGGTGCAGCAGGACATTCTCCGCACGGGCGACCAGGCGGTCTCCGTCCCGTGGGGAGAGACGCCCGGACACCTGAACACGTTGAACCTCGTCCGTTTCCGGGCGCGGACTCTGGATGACGAGCGGTTCGACGACGATGCCATCCCCATACACATCGATCGTAGACGCCTCGGCGTGACGCCACGACAACTCCCCGACCGTCGCAGACAGGTCGCGGACGGTGATGACATTGCGCGAAGCCAGCACGCTCAAGCCTGCTTCAAACGTGAACGGACCGGCATTGCCTTTCCGATCCGTGGTCAGGCGAACTTCTCCGGACCGTTCCTGATACCGGGCCGAGAGCCGCGGTGCGGCCACAGAGAGACTACCAACCGCGGCCTCATGTGCGATTACATCGAATCGGGTCGATGTGGAGGCCACGAGCGGGCGGTCCAGCGACGCATTCATCTGAAGAATAGCACGAAGCGAGTCGGCGCGTAGTTGATTCGTGGCGTACGCGTCTGCGTGAACCGTTGCCCGAAGCGCGAGCGTGTCTGCGTCGGCCCGAACGTTTACGGTGGAGGAAAGTCCATCGGTGAGTGGGGGAAGCATGGGGATCCAGAGGCGGAGAACCGCGGCGTCGCGGATCGTCGTGTTCATGCCGACATCGAGCGGGCGTTGCACGCCGCGATTTTGTAGAAGCCCCCGAACGGAGTCACGGCGGGCCGCAAGCGACAGCCCGGCGTCGGCGTCCGGTGTGGAGGCGGCCGAGTCGGGCGCGGTCGCTGCTAAGGGTGTGCGCACGAGAGCGTCATCTGCGGAAGCAAGTTCCGCCGGCATGGGTTTGTCGGCTGCCTGGCGGAGGGCTTCCCGGAACTCACGCTGCCAAAGTCCGGCGACGGCAGGCAGGATCTGTGTGTCGAGATCACCGGTCACAGTCAGCCCGAGGACTGTGCCGTCCACACGCAGGCGGGGCCGGCCGTCCTTGGCGTCGGTGAGGTCGACGGTCACGCGGTGAGGAGGGAGGGTGTGGAGACTGTCCCCCGACGCGATGCGTGATGAATCGACCTGAAGCGAAAGGGAGCCGGTCAGGGTGGACATGTCGCCGCCACGACTTCGCGTCTCCAGGCGTGCGAAGAGGGATGATGCAGGCAGAGTACCCGGGAGGGGCGCGAGGTCAAGACCGCGCGCATCCGCCGTGAGCCGGATGTCCGGTTCACGTGCCCGGGCGTCCACCCGAGCGTCGAGAGAGAGCGTGCCGGCTCCAGCTTGATCGAGCATGATCCGCGCCTCGCCGACGCGTCCGGTCAACGTAACGTCGACGCCAGCTGTGTCGAGGCGTTGTTCGCCGATGGACGAAGGCCGCAGCTGCAGAGAGAGGTCGGTATCGAGGCTGTCGGTCTGTATTCCGCGGCCGGTTCCGGTAATGCGCCCGGTGATCGCTCCGGCAAGCTGGGGACGCCCGGTCACGGGGCCCAGGTTCAGGCTGTCTACGTCGAGTTCGGCAGAATACTGGACGGCCCGACCGGGGCGTCGCTGGATCGCGACATCGCCGCGGGTAGCTCCGAGATTGGTTTCCGCGGTCAGCGACGCGCTGACATCGAACGGCGTGGGCCCATCGGCGGAGAGGTCGATCACGCCGCGGGAGAAAAACGAAAGCAATGCGTCGTCTACGGTCGCGAGCCGCCCGGGGAGCGGACGGCCCCAGACCGTTTCGACATCGGACCGCCGCAGTTCCGCCTCACTCACGCGCACATCGTAGTCGAGCGAGTCGGGGAGGCCAAGTGCCGTTCCCTGGATGTTGACACGGGATGCGCCATGCCGGACTTCCACGTCGTCGAGCAAAAAGCTGGACGGCGGCCCGATGATTCGTCCGCGTACGGAGACGAGGTCCCGAAGCGGGCTCCTGGGTACGACGCGATGCACTTCGTCAAAGTCGATCCGGCTCTCCGCGAGCGTGATGTCGAGGTTCGGTTCGCCGCTCTCGTTCACGGCCACCGAGCCGCTCACCCGAACATCCGTCGCGCCGGTAGCAATCCGCGTCTGCCGAAGCGTCCACGTGTCGTTTTCCCGAACCACCTGTCCCTGTACTGCGGCAAACGAAAGCCCGGCGTCGGGCACGTCGAAGGTGACGTCGTAGGCCTCGATTAACTTCTCGCCGCCGGACCAGTCGATCGTTCCGTTTGCGTTCAGGTTCGCGATTCCCGCCCGCGTGTAATCGAAGAGCCATCCCTCCCGGACCGTCTCCGGGGCCGCGCCGTCGCGTGTCGTGGTGACGCTACCATTTTCGACGCGTACGTCGGCCACGGAGATGCCAAGTCCCGGCCCGTCGGACGGGGGCGTGGTACGTCGGAGCGCGGACTGGATCGACCAGCTACCGTCACGGTCCCGGTGGGCATGGACTTCGGGGCGGTGCAGGGTGATCTGCCGAACCGACAGCTCGCGGGTGAGGAGCTGGGTCCACCGCGGCCGGAGGGTAACGGAGTCCACGGACACCACCCGTTGCCCATCAGCGTCCAGAATCCGCACGTCGGAGGCATAGAGGTCGTTGACGAGATTTCCTTGCAGACGCGCGATCTGAAGGGAGCCGGCAAACCGGTCGTCGAACCGGGCTTCGATCTGCTGGCGCAATTCGTCGCGCCCGACCTCCGTACGCGTCAGCCCGAAGAAGGCGATGGCGCCGAGAAGGATCAGGTAGAGCCCGCCTTGGAGGGCTCTCCAGAAGACACGCGTTATGGTGCGGGAGGAAGACAATGCAAGAAGCGGAAGTCAGCAGAAAATGAGCCCGACAGGGAGAGCCCTCCTGCGCAACGCCGTATGACGTTTCAACGGCATCGCGATCCGGGCAGCGGGACGTGCCCGTTGGAACGAACGAACCGCCCGTCGGGGCCCGAAGAGGGCGTGGCTCCGGTCCATCGACGTTGCCGGCCGAAGGGGCGGTTACGTGGTTGTGGCGAACTGCCAGGCCTGTTCAAGTGCCGCGTCGGAGACGTCCCCCGTCACATACGCGTCGCCGAGTCGGTCGAGAAGAACGAAACGGACGGTGCCCGCCTTGTTCTTTTTGTCCGACTGCATGGCTCGGCGAACCGCCGGCCAGTCGAGGTCAGCCGGCTCATGCTTCAAAGGGATCGCTCGCAGAACGTAATCGATACGGTCGCGGGGAACGGTGTCGGGGTGCTCGCGGGCAGACAGGTAGAGTGCCGCGCGCATTCCGATGGCGACGGCCTCTCCGTGCGTGAACATGCCGTAGCCGGCAACGGACTCGATGGCGTGAGCGAACGTGTGGCCGAAGTTCAAGATCGCACGGCGCCCGCTCTCGGTTTCGTCCTCGGCAACGATGTTCGCCTTGACGGCCGCGGCACGGGGGATCATTTGATGAACACGTTCACGGTTTCTCCCCGTCATGAGGTCGACGAGGTGTTCTTCCAGAAACGAAAACAGTTCCCCATCTGCGATCACGGCGTGTTTGATGACCTCGGCCATGCCACTTGTCCATTCCCGCTGCGGAAGGGTGCCGAGGGTGTCCATGTCTGCTACGACCACTCGCGGCTGGTGAAACGCGCCGATCAGGTTTTTGCCGGTCTCGTGGTTGATGCCGGTTTTCCCGCCCAGAGCGCTATCCACGTGGGCGATGAGCGACGTCGGGCACTGAACCACGGGTACGCCGCGAAGAAGCGTCGCCGCGGCAAAACCTGCTAGATCCCCGACAACGCCGCCGCCGAGAGCGATCACGGGCGTATCCCGGTCGATTCCCCATCCGAGAATGTCGTCGTAGAGGTTCTGCAGATGGGCGGCAGACTTTGTCGCTTCGCCGGCCGGAACCGTAATGACGTGGGGCGTCCACCCCGCCGACGTGAGCGTCGTTCTAACGGGAGACCGGTACTGCGCCCCGACGTTCTCGTCGGTCACCACGACGCATTTGCCCGTCCGAAGCCCCACATCATCGAGGATCTCGGGCAGGTCACGCAGCGATTCGTACCGAACCGCATACGACCGATCCGCGTCGAGCGGAACGGTGACTGTCGACGATGTACCGATCATGGTCTGGGGAGACTGTTCATTCATGATGCAAAGCGAACCCGCCGCCAGAATTTCCGTTTCGAAGCACCGTCGAGCACGGTGACTTTCACCAATCGTTCGACTGCCCTCGATCCGTTCCGCCGCCACCGACGTACGATGGTTATACGTGATATTCTTCCGTTCGCGCACGAGTTGACGCGTCGCGCTCTGCGCGCGGGCGGCATCGCGATCGATGCCACCTCGGGCAACGGTCACGATACGGTGCACCTTGCCTCCGTTGTGGGGAGGGAAGGCCGGGTTTACGCGATCGACCGACAAGAACGGGCTATTGCCGCAACACGCCACAAGGTAACCACACGCGTTCCGGAGGTGGACGTTCGGATCATCCAGGGGGACCACGCCGCCCTGCGCGATCACGTCGACCGCGACGACCGGGGTGAGGTGGGTGCGGTGATGTTTAACCTCGGTTATCTCCCGCGCGGTGATCATGACGTGATCACGACCCCGGAAACGACGCTTCCGGCCCTCGACGCGGCGGTCGATCTCCTCGCGCCAGGGGGCGTCATTACTGCCGTGCTCTATACCGGTCACGACGGAGGCCCGGAAGAAGCGGACGCGGTCCGCGGCTGGGCCGATTGCCTCCCACAGGATAAGTACAGCGTGCTGTCATATCGCTTCACGAACCGAACGAACGACCCACCCCGCCTGCTGGCCATTGAAAAGCATCCTGCCTGACGTTGCGGTCGGTGAAAGGACCCCTTATACTTGCGACGCTTTGCCCGCTGCACGAACGCGGCGCCTTTCCCCTCTGCCTGCTCGCCTCCGTCTATGTGTCTTCTCGCCTTCCGGCTGAACGATCACCCGACATACGATCTCGTGTTCGCCGGCAACCGGGATGAGCGCTACGACCGGCCGACGGCCCCGGCTTCTTTCTGGGAGGATCATCCCCACGTCCTTGCCGGGCGTGACCTGCGTGCTGGCGGCACCTGGATGGGAGTCACCCGCACGGGTCGATGGGGCGTTATCACGAATGTCCGCGACCCTGGACGCGTACGGGACGACGCGCCAAGCCGGGGGCACCTGGTCTCCAGGTTTCTGATTCAAGACGGCAACCCGAATGCCTACGTCGATGAAATCGCGCCCACGGCCGACCGCTACAACGGCTTCAACCTGCTCGTCGGGGCGGGAAGCACGTGCGCGTACCTCTCCAATTACCGGGACGGACCCGAAACGGTGGCTCCCGGCGTCCATGCGATCAGCAATGCCACGCTCGACACGTCCTGGCCGAAGACGGATCGAGCGCGGGACCGCCTCTCGCGGACGACAAACGGGGCGACGTCCCCGACCGAGTCCGGAGAGGTGGACCCGAGCGACTTACTATCTATGCTGGACGATCGCCGCCGATTCCCGGACGAGGACCTCCCCGACACGGGCGTCGGACCCGAGATCGAATCCCTGCTGTCGCCACTCTTCATCGAAAGCGACTCCTACGGCACCCGGGCATCCACGGTGTTGCTCGTTGGAAAAAACGGGGACATCACGTTTGTTGAACGGACGTTTCACAACGGCAGAGTAGCACGTACACGCCGGTTTGACTTTAACCGCGTCCCGACCCGAGCATAGCAGCAGGACCGACCGCCGTAGCATGATCAACCGCGTCACGTCCTGCACCGTAACGCTTGCCGCTTTCTGCGGCACGCAGCACCGCCTTCTCTTGATTCTCCTCGTCAAATCTGACTGTCGATGCCGTCTCAAAAGCTGACGTTCACAAACGCACAGCGGCATGAACTTTCCGCCCGCCTGGACGTGCCGGATGCCGGGGATCCCGCCGCGTACGTTCTCTTCGCGCACTGCTTCACCTGCTCGAAGAATCTTACGGCCGTCGGGCACATCAGTCGCGCGCTCACGCGACGCGGCTTCGGGGTTCTGCGCTTCGACTTTACAGGGCTGGGAGAGAGCGAGGGCGACTTTGAGGACACCAACTTCTCGTCGAACGTTGACGACCTCATCGCCGCAGCGGATATGCTACAGTCCCGGTACCGGGGTCCCTCGGTCATGGTCGGTCACTCGCTCGGCGGGGCCGCCGTCCTCCAGGCGGCCGGACAGCTCGACACCGTAAACGCGGTCGCCACGATCGGTGCACCGCATGACCCCGAGCACGTAACTCACCTGCTGCAGGACTCGATCGAAGAGATTCGCTCGTCGGGGGAGGCGCGCGTCACCATCGCCCACCGCACCTTCACGGTGAAGAAGCAGTTCCTCGATGATCTGGAGGCGGCGCAGATGTCGCGGCGCATTCACGGCCTGGATCGAGCGCTCATGATTTTCCACTCGCCGCTTGATCAGACCGTTGGCATTGACAACGCCGCCGGAATCTTCGAAGACGCCAAGCACCCGAAGAGCTTCGTCTCCCTGGATCAAGCAGACCACCTGCTCACAAAGGAAGCTGACTCGCGCTACGTGGGCACCGTCCTCGCGGCCTGGGCAAGCAAGTACCTGGACGCAGAGATCGCTCCGGATGATGCGGCCGATAACACGGTGTCATCCGCTGACGGGGATGCCGTGGACGGCACCGTGACCGTGACGGGCACGACCCCGTATCGTACCTCCGTGCAATCCGGCCGGCACCGCCTGGTGGCAGATGAACCGGCGTCGGTCGGCGGGGGCGACGAGGGGCCGACGCCGTACGACCTCCTGCTGTCGGCTCTCGGGACCTGTACCGGCATGACGCTCCGCATGTATGCCGACCGAAAAGGATGGCCGCTCGAGACCACGACGGTCCGCCTGTCGCACCGGAAAGTCCACGCGGAGGACTGCCGGGACTGTGAGAGTGAAAGCGGAAAGGTCGACCGGATTCATCGCGAGGTGGAGGTGACCGGCGACCTGACAGACGAGCAGCGCGACCGTCTCCTGGAGATCGCCGACAAGTGTCCGGTGCACCGAACCCTCCACGGGGAGGTGAAAGTCGACACTACCCAGGCCTGAGAAATTCGCACCGCGCCGGTGATGCGGTCGGTTCGTGTCTCTCGGAACGCCTCCGGTACCGTCAACTACGAACGATGCCCTCTTTTCCAACCAAACCCCACGCAGGCGTATGAAAGCTGTGATCGTGACCGAGCCGGGTGATCCGTCAAAGATGACGATCGGGGAGGTGCCCGCCCCCGAGCCCGGCGTCGATGAGGTTCGGATACGAGTGCACGCAACCGCTTTGAATCGGGCCGATACCTTTCAGCGACGCGGCCATTACCCTCCGCCGGAAGGCGAGAGCGAGATTCTCGGCCTGGAAATGGCCGGGATAGTGGAGGAGACCGGCGATGGCGTGGTCGACTGGTCGGAGGGTGACCGCGTCTTCGCGCTGCTCGGAGGCGGTGGATACGCGGAGGAGGTGGTTGTTCACAAGGACCTCCTGATGGCGATTCCGCCCGGCATGTCCATGACCGATGCGGCGGCGGTCCCGGAGGTTTTTCTCACAGCGTATCAGGCGCTTCATTGGCTCGGGCGTCTCGACAGCGCGACCCGCGTCCTCGTCCACGCAGGCGCGAGCGGCGTCGGAACGGCAGCCCTTCAGCTTGTGCGGTCGGCGGGGGCAACGGCCATTGCAACGGCTTCAGCAGGAAAGCACGACGTGTGCAGGAAGTACGGAGCGGACGACGTCGTCGACTACCGTAACGAAGACTTCGTCGAGGCGGTCGACGACTGGACCGACCGTCGCGGCGTGGATCTGATCATCGATTTTATCGGGGCGCCGTACTTCCAAAAGAACGTGTCATCCCTTGCCGTTGACGGCATCATCGTCCAACTTGCTACCCTCGGCGGCGCAACGGTGGAAAGCGTGAGCCTGCGCGATCTGATGGCGAAACGAGTCCATCTCAAGGCGTCGACCCTCCGGTCGCGGTCGCGTGCGTACAAGGTGCGGTTGACCGAGGAATTCGCAGCCCACGCGCTGCCCCTGTTTATCGACGGCGATCTCGAGCCCGTGATCGACTCGGTGATGGACTGGACGGAGGTGTCCAGCGCCCACAAGCGCATGGAGAACAACGAGAATGCCGGCAAGATCGTGCTTCGGGTTGTCGATTGACGCCTTCAGGCCCATCAGCACGTT
>JAAAOT010000312.1 GCA_009908725.1 Bacteroidota bacterium
GATGGCCCGGGCCATGCGCACCGAAGAGATGACCAGGGCAAGCGAGCCGGACGGGTCCGATGCCGACCGGAGGCTGATAGCCGAGAGGGTCGCGGAGAACATCGACATCAATATCTTCCAGGACCCGCAGCAGAACGAGGAAGCACAGGTGTTTCTGCGAGAACGCGTCGCCCGCACGATCGAAGACCCGAACTCGTTCGTCCGCGGCATGATCGACCGCGCCCCGTTCGTAATGTTTTTGCTGCTCCCGATCTTCGCGCTCCTCCTGAAGCTGCTGTACGTTCGGCGGGCCAAACTCTACGTGCAGCACCTCATCTTCGCACTCCACTTTCACGCGCTCGCCTTCCTGGTCTTTGCCCTGGCAACGGGCCTACTGATCACCGAATCAAACACGCTCCACACGGTCGGCGCCTGGACCACGCTCTTTCCCTTCATCTACCTCTACATCGCGATTCACCACGTGTACGAACAGGGATGGGGAAAAACATTCGTGAAGGTGATGATCCTGCTCGGCATCTACAACACCGTGATCGCCTTCGCGCTTGTTATGCTGGCCATCGCAAATTTTCTTCTCCTCTGACCCGACATCGGCCCGGTTTCTGTGCACTGTCCGGTGGTGCCGTGTAGCACATGTACCAGGCTGGATCCGGCACCGGCTGGTTCCGTAGGACGACGTGCCTTTCTTCCAACAGCGCCTGCCTATCTGCGCGACCGATACGACCGCTTCCGTACGATTCCTCACACCCGTCTTCCGGCCCACCGGTGAATGCCGGCCCCGGTAGCGGTGGAAGCTGTTGCCGCACGGGTTTCATCCCGTCGGTTTCGTTCGTCGTTCTGCACCTGCTTCTCCACGGAATGCCACGTTTGTCCTCTCGCTTGCCCGCGGTGACCGTCGTCACCCTTCTGGCCAGCCTGCTTACCGCCCTCCTCGCGCCCGCTGCTACGGCCCAGACCGACGGGTTCGTGGCTGGTACGGTCAGCGACGCCACCGATGCACCGCTGCCGGGCGTCACGGTCCTCGTCCAGGGAACCAACTACGGCACTGCAACCAACGAGGACGGATATTACCGGATGACTCTCCCCGAAGGCCGTTACGCCCTTCGCTTCTCGGCGGTGGGGTTCGAAAGCCGGACAGACTCGGTCGTCATCGGGCGCGATGCCACCACCGATCTCAACGTAACACTCGCCGCGTCCGTCGTGGAAATGGATGGTGTGACCGTCGAAGAAGACCGCGCCCCCGAGGAAGCCGGCGTCTACAGCGTCGATCCGGAAGCCGTGCAAGCCATGCCAACGCCGTTCAAGGACGGATTCCGGGCCCTGAAAGTCGTCCCGGGCGTGGCGACGAATAATGAGCTATCCCAGCAGTACTCGGTTCGCGGCGGCGGCTACAACGAGAACCTGATCTTTCTGAACGGCTTTGAAGTCTACATGCCGTTTCGTCCGCGTCAGGGAGAGCAGGAAGGCCTCGGGCTGCTGAACCCGGACCTTGCGCAGTCGATCACCTTCTACACAGGCGGCTTCCCCGCGCGCTACGGCGGCAAGCTGTCTTCGGCACTGGACGTGCAGTACCAGTCGCCCGAGAACGAGCCGCTGCAGGGATCGGCATCGATTTCGACGCTCGACGCATCGATCCATGCGGGGTCCTCCGCGCTGGACAACCGTCTGAGCTGGACGGTCGGGGCGCGGCATGCCCAGCCCGGCCGCTTCTTCGGCACCCAGGACCTGAAGGGCGAGTACGACCCGCGCTTCAGCGACGTGCAGGGCGCGGCCACCTACCGCTTCGGCGGCGGCCACCAGCTGGAAGCGCTCGGCATCTACGCCGACCACACCTTCGAGCTGAACCCCAGCGAGCGGCGAACCTTCTTCGGGATCATCAGCCTCAATCCCGCGGTCGCCGACAACCAGTTCCGGTCGCTCTGGTCGGATCTCGACGGCGCCCGGACGGACGGCTACACCACGCGCTTCGGCGGCGCCCGGCTCCGTTCGCCGCTCTCCGACCGGCTGGAGGTGACGCACGCACTCGCCTACTTCAGCACGACCGAGACGGAGAATTTCGACATCACCGGCGACGCCGATGTTTTCGAGGTCGACCCAACGGCGGGCGCCAACAATCCGGAGAATTATCGCCGGCTCAGCAACTCGGAGCATACCAACTTCGCCGACAACAGCGTCGATGTCGAGACGCTAACGGGCCGCGGACGGTACACGTACAAGTTGCCGCGCCACGCCATCGAGGCGGGATGGCACGTCCGGTCGCTCTACTTTACAGACCGGCTCAACGAGAAAACGGTCATCGAGACCGGGCGGGGCGACGACTACCGGCGGATCGTGGTCGATAGCCTCAGCGACCGGGCCTCCTTTAATGAAATGCAGACCGGGTTCTACGTGCAGGACGCCGTCGACGTGCTGCCCCGGGACGGCCGGCTCGTGGTCACGGGCGGCGTTCGGACCGATTACTACACGTTCAACGATGAGTGGACGGTCTCGCCGCGCGTGTCCGCCACGCTCCGTGTGAACGAGCAACTCACGCTCACCGGCTCGTGGGGCCTCTACCACCAGAAGCCCGTTTACCGCGAACTCCGCGGCTCGGCCGAGGCCTCTCCGTCCGTTCCCAACGGCGGCGTCATCGACGACCTGCTGAACCGGGACCTGAAGTCGCAACAGTCGTCGCAATTCGTCCTGGGAGGCGAGTACTTCATCACCTCGCTGCGCCTCTACCTCCGCACGGAGGCCTACTACAAGGACCTGTCGAACATCATCAGCTACAGCATTGACGACATCCGGGTCGAGTACTCCGGGGAAAACGACGCAGAGGGGTACGTCGCCGGGTTCGACACTCAGATCCGGGGCGAATTCGTGCCGGGGCTGGAGAGCTGGTTCAACTACAGCTTCATGATGGCGCGCGAGCGTTTCAAACCGGCGTTTCAGGATGCGTTCAACCAGGGCCTCGTCCCGCGTCCGACGGATCAGCGCC
>JAAAOT010000271.1 GCA_009908725.1 Bacteroidota bacterium
GGATCTTGCCGGTCGCGTACGCTTGACGTCTTTTGCTCAGTCATCGGTCGATATCTGTTGATGGACGGATCTGGGCGAATCACGTGTTAGCAGCAGCTCCCCGGCGAGGCCGTTCTACGCCTGCATTGCAGGGCACTCCCTGAACCGGTGTTCGCACATCTGGACAGGGAGAAACACCCGAGCCGAGTAAAATTCGTTGGCGGAGAGGATCGCTGAAAATAAAGCGTACGACGGTGAGGGTATCATGGCCGAATGCGATCAGGCCAGGAAGCCGTTTTGGATACTTCTCTCCGTTCTTTGGGCTCGCCGGTGTGTGAATCAGAGGCAGCCCGGTAGCGGATAGCGCCCACAGGCGGTGGGTAGGAGAGAACGGCTGTGGAAATATAGCAAGATGTGCTGCCAAATGCTGCCAGCGATCAAGTACAGCATGAGCCCATCGTTCCGTTGACCGCAGTGTGATGGTGTCCGGGTTTTGCGACGACACCAAACTCCGCGGTTGCCGATGGGCCCGACCTACAAAATCGGGCAGACCAGAGACAGGTCGTAGAGCTCTCCCGAGTGGCGAGGAGCCGGCGACGCGAAAGAGACATCGACGGATCGGGAAACGTGCGGCGTACCGGGTCGCGCTATGCCACAGCCGGACGGCTCAGGGCAACGTGAACGCCATGATGTAATCACCGGTGGGCAGGCCTTTCTTGCCGTGGCCTCCCGCCGCGATTACGACATACTGTTTTCCATCGGCAAGTTCGTAGGTCATGGGCGTCGCGATGGCGCTTCGAGGCAACTGCGTGCTCCAGAGCACGTCTCCATTTTCAAGATCGAACGCTCGGAAACGGTTGTCTCCCGTGGCGCCGAGAAAAACGAGTCCCCCTGCCGTCACGATCGGCCCGCCCCCGTTTGGCAGACCGACAACCTCGCCGTCGTGCTCGCCAATCGGCACCTCCCACTGCACGTCGCCCGAGACGAGGTCAACGGCTGCAAGCGTGCCCCACGGCGGCGGATTGCAGGGGATGCCAGACGAGGCGAGCAGGGTTCGCCGCTTCATCGCGTATGGAGCGCCCCCCTGATCGTTGAACTCGAACCGTTCGCCAGCCGCCTCAGCCTTTGTCCGTTCTGCCTCCAGCGAATCGATGGGCACCAGTTCGACGAGCGTCGCAAGCCGGGTTGTGTTGAGCACGAGCCAGTCGCGTTCCGGGGCATAGGCAACGCTGCCCCAATTGGTCCCGGCGCCGTTGCCTGGATACATGACGGTTCCTCGGAGGCTTGGGGGTGTAAATATCCCTTCATTCCGATGCTTGCGCAGCAGTCCGCGGCACTCCTCACGATCTGCTTCGGTCAGTCCCCACGCCCTGTCGGGGGTCAAAGGACCCTGCGGCACGAGGGGGAGGGGGCGAGTGGGAAAGGGTTGTGTTGGTGCCGTTTCTTCTCCGGGCACGTCCGTCTGCGGGACCGGTCGCTCTTCGACGGGGAAGAGCGGCTCGCCGGTCTCACGGTGCAGCAGAAAGAGATGTCCCATCTTCGTCGCTTGCGCTAGCGCAGGGACGGGTTGCCCGTCTCGGGCCACGGTGACAAGCGCGGGTTGCGCGGGAACGTCGTAGTCCCACAGGTCATGATGAACCGTTTGAAAGGCCCACACGACCTCCCCGGTAGAGTCGCGCAGCGCCACGACAGAGTTCGCGTGCCGATTGTCGCCGGGGCGACGCCCTCCGTAGAAGTCGGGGCTCGGACTTCCTGTCGGGACGAATACCAGGTTGCGTTCTGCATCGACCGAGATGACCGACCAGGCGTTCGCAGCACCCACGTTTTCTGAATCTTGAAGGAGCGGATTCCACGCCCACCGGACCTCCCCCGTGCGTGCGTCGAAGGCACGGACGGCACCACTTCCGGTATCTGCTTCCCAGTTGTCCCCGATGGACGAACCGACCACAACGAGATCGTCGACCACCGCAGGCGGCGACGTCACCTGGTAGTCTACATATTGGGGGTTGTCGTCGGCGCTGTAGCCGTCGGCCAGATCGACCTGGCCGTCCTCCCCGAAGTCGCGACACGGGGCTCCGGTAGCTTGGTCGAGCGCGATGAGGCGGGCATCGATGGTGCCGACGAAAATTCGTGCACGGCACGTGCTCTCCGGTTCCGCGGCGGAATCGATCCAGAGCGAGACCCCACGCGAGGTGACCTCCGAGTAGTTCACCGAACGATCCACGTCGGGGTCGTAGGTCCAGCGCTCCGTGCCGGTATCTGCGTCGAGGGCAATCACCTTGCCGAATGCCGTGCTGAAGTAGAGCGTGTCTCAAAGTAGATGGGAGTGGCTTCGAACGTGAGCTTGTCCGAGACCGGGCTTCCCTGGCCGAGCTCGCCGCTGCGATAACTCCATGCAAGTTCCAGCCGGTCCACATTCCGACCGGTAATCTGATCGAGCGGGGCGTATCGCGTCCCCCCACCGTTGCCCCCGTACGCATGCCACCCGGAATACGGCTGGGCGTTCTGCGCCAGGCTTTCGACAGGAACGTGGAAAAGCAGTATGAGCACCACCGGGAGGATAAGCGTTCGTCTTTTCATAGCGCGTTTGTTAGTCGTACAAGCCAGTGGGCTGTATGCCGCAGGCGAAGCGTCCAGCGGGGAATGATCGAATGGCGTTACGTGCCGGCCATAATACCGGCCATCCGCGTCGATTCGGCTTCCATGTTGGAGATTGTCGTCGTCATCATGTCCCGAATCTGATGGGCGATTAGCGGCGCCAGAATCTCGCCAAGAACGCCTCCGCGCATCGTATACTCGTACCAGACGGTGACGTCGGCGCAATCGCCGGCCGACTCTATCGTCCAGCCTCCATACATTTTCTCGAGCGGAAGCGGGAAGTCGGGGGCTTCGGCGTCGAAGCGGAGCGTGAGGATGCGCGCCTGATCGTCCCATTCGATTATGTCCTCGGACCAGCGCTGCCCGCTCCGGTTCTCGCATGTGCGACGCGC
>JAAAOT010000048.1 GCA_009908725.1 Bacteroidota bacterium
CTACGGCGATGGCGAAACCATTCGCCGAGCTGTTCAGGACATGCTCGCCGGATTCGGTAGCCACCGGCACATCGCCAATCTTGGCCATGGCATGCATCCGGACCACGACCCGGAGCACGCCCGGATCTTCGTCGACAGCGTACACGAGGTCTCCGAGCAGATGCGCGGCGTCTGAGCCCGCGGGCGCGCCAAACCCATACAGCCAACCCTACAGCAACGCCCGGTCGGTATCTTCCGATCGGGCGTTTTCTGTATCACGGGCGAGACGTGCAACGAAGCCGGCGCCCACGGACTGCATGGTCTACGATGATCGGCCTCATGCTGCGTGCGGACCGACATAGCTCACGTGTCCCCGGCCAGCCCGGCGAATTGCCATCGCGTCTTCGACCCGAAACGGTCCATTGGCGATGCGCAATCTGGCACGGTGGGCATGCGCGGCCCGGGCAAGCATCATGAGTTGCGTGAGCGTGAAATCACCGGCGTTAACGACGACGTCGTCTCCACCCTTTAAGCGTTTGATGGTCGGGTCGTACACGGAGTCACGGGGATAGAAAACGGGAGCCAGGAAGGTGAGAACAGCGGGATCAGCACGTGGATTCAGTGCACTTGCAACGATCCGAGGCAACCTGCAATTTTCACTCCGGATCACCCGACGGTATGTCCCGCGGGGTTGCAGTTACTCTGACGGTGCGGGGCGACTTGTCTTTAGGATGTGATGATTGGCGCGCAAACGGATCGCACGCTGCGGGTGCAGGTTGGACTTCCTGTCCACTCACGATGACCCATCTGACGGTTTGCCATGAGTACTTCGACCGTGTCGACACCTTCCCTTCCGGAATCGCCCGATGCCCTGGCGCTGCTGCCCATGTTGTACGTTGCCTGGGCCGACGGTGTGCTCACCCCGTCCGAGGTGGATCTACTGCGGGCTCGCATCGAGTCTATCGACGCCTTGCCGGAAAGCGTTCGGTCGGAGGTCTGCCCGCACCTCCATCCGACCCGGCCGCCGTCTCCGGAAACCTACGACCGGTGGGTTCGCATCCTGCGCCGGGAGATCGAACGGTTGCCCGATGATCGGCGTCTTTCCCTCGCAGAGGTCGGGCTTGCCGTTGCGGAAGCGGGGGGCGACGGAGCCGCGGTGTCGCCGGGCGTGCGGGACGCGCTCGAGACGCTCGAGGCGGCTGTGGGCGTGGACGGGCCCGGCATGGTCCGGGAAATCCGGGAACAGCGCCCGGATCCGGATGACCGAGCAACGCGGCCCGCACGGTTCGATGTGGATGCGCTTACGCGGCTTCTCGATGGAGACCGTCACGACCACATGCAGCGCATGCGGACGCTCCTGTCCGACGACGCATTCTCCTACCCGCCGCCGCAGCCGACGGCCGTCTACCGCGAGCAGGTCATGGAGTGGGTTCAGCTACTTGCAGAACAGGGTCTCGGCGCGCTTGCCTTTCCCGAAGAGTACGGCGGCGGTGGAGACATGGGCGATTTCATGGCGACGTTCGAAGCGCTCGCCATGCACGACCAGAGCCTCGTCGTAAAGTACGGGGTTCAATTCGGGCTCTTCGGCGGGAGCATTTACCGGCTCGGCACGGAGAAACATCACGAGCGCTACCTCAACGATGTGGGATCACTCGAGCTCCCGGGGTGCTTCGCGATGAGTGAGCTCGGTCACGGGTCGAACGTTCGCGACCTGGAAACGACCGCCACGTATGATGCAGAAACGGGGGAGTTCGTCATCAACACCCCGTCCGAGGCAGCTCGGAAGGAGTGGATCGGGAACGCCGCCAATCACGGACGCCTGGCCGTCGTCTTCGCGCAGCTTCATACCGGAGGGCGTCATCACGGTGTTCACGCCTTCGTCGTGCCGATCCGAACCGCAGCGGGAGACGCCGTGCCAGATGTCCGCATCGAGGACTGCGGCGAAAAGATGGGGCTCAACGGCGTCGACAACGGTCGTCTCTGGTTCGACGACGTCCGGGTCCCGCGAGAAAACCTGCTTGACCGTTTCGGCTCCGTCGATGCCGACGGCACGTATCACAGCCCCATTCCGAGTTCCGGGCGACGGTTCTTCACCATGCTCGGCACACTCATCGGCGGACGTATCAGCGTAGCCCGCGCGGGGCTGATGGCGGCCAAGTCCGGTCTCACAATCGCCGTTCGCTACGCTAACCGCCGCCGCCAGTTCGGCCCGCGAGACCAGGCGGAGGTGCCGCTCCTGACGTACCGGACGCACCAGCGGCGACTTCTGCCCCGTCTCGCGCGGACCTACGCCATCCACGCCGCCCTCCACGATCTGACCGGCACGTACATCGACCGAAGCGTGGATGAGGGACTCGAAGATGTGGAGGCCGCCGCCAACGCGCTCAAGTCTTACGCGACACGCCACACAACGGATACGCTCCAGGAAACGCGAGAAGCCTGTGGAGGACAGGGGTATCTCCGGGAAAACCGGATTTCGACCCTGATGGCGGACACCGACGTATTCACGACGTTCGAAGGCGACAACACGGTGCTTCTTCTTCAGGTCGCCAAGGGCCTTCTCTCGGATTTCCAGCGGGAGTTTCGCGATCTGAATATCCTGGGCATGGTACGGTTCGTTGCGAAAGATGTCATCGATCGGCTGTCGGAAACGAATCCACTCGCCTCCAGCCAGACCGATCCGGAGCATCTACGCAGCACGGAATTCCAGCAGAGCGTGCTCGAATACCGGGCCGATCGGCTGCTCCAGACCGCTGCGCAGCGACTGAAGGCACGCCTCGACGACGACGTCCGCCCCTTCGACGCGTTCATCGACGTTCAGGATCACCTGATCCACCTGGCCGAAGCGCACGCCGAGCGACTGGTGTTCCGGTCGTTCGCAGATCAGGTGGAGGAAGTGCAGGACGAAGCCCTGCGGAACGTCTTATCGCGGCTGAAGAGCCTTTTCGCGCTGCGCGCCATCGAGAAAGATCGTGGGTGGTTCCTCGAATCCGGCGTCCTCGGGAGCAGCAAGTCCAAGGCGATTCGTACGGAGGTAAACCGCTTATGCGAAGAGGTGCGCCCCGATGCGGAAGCGCTGGTCGACGCGTTTGCTATCCCGGACGCGTGTCTTTCGGCCCCAATTGGCACCGGTGAACGCCGCTGATGTCGCGGCACACACTCGAATCCGGCCTGCGAGGTGCTCGGAGGTGTTAGGAGGTGTCGGCAGGACAGTCCACGGAGGCGCCGGTCTACGGCATTTGCCGTTCGACCGGTGCAATCTGCGGGTCGATGATGCGTTTCGGTCCGGTGACGACGTATGTCAGGCGTTCCGGCGAGAGGTAGGTGTCGACGACGCGCTGTACGTCCGACGGAGATACGGCCTGTATGCGTTCCCGGTACGTGAGGAAGTAGTCGACGTCCAGTTCGTGCTGTCCGAGAAACATCATCTGCTCCGTGAGGCCGTCGCGTGTGGACGATTGCATGAGGAAGCGGTCGATCAACATGGTCTGTGCCCGTTTGACCGCCGTCGTGTCGGGCGTGGTCTCGCGCAGGTTCTGAAGGATGCGGCGAATCGTCTGTACGGCCGGGCGTGTCTGTGTGGGGCGTGTGGCGACAACCGCGGCCCAGTAGGTGGTCCGCCTGTGATCCGAGAGCAGGCTGTAGGGGGAGGAAGTGGCTTCGGGCAGGGACGCCTGAGCCAGGCGGGACGCGTGCCCGCCGCCGATCAGTGTCGTCGCCACCTGCAGGGCGGCATAGTCGGTGTGTCCCGGGGCTACGACAGGGGCTCCGACAGCAACAGCCACTTCGGATCGACCGGCGCGATCGACAACGACGACATCCTTCGTCTTCGGTGTACGCACGCGGAGCGAGGGACCGGTGGCGGTCGCCGTCCAGGGCTCCATGTGTTTTCTGGCTGACTCCAGCACGTCGGCTGGTCGGAACGAGCCGACGATGTAGAGATCTGTCCGCTCCGGCGCCACGAATCGCGCCACGAACGACTCGACATCGGCCGGGGTGTAGCTCCGAATCTGCCGGGCGGCAGGCTGCGGGCGACCGTATGAAGCGCTGCCGTACAACGCCTCTCGAAGTTGCTGCCGGGCGTCCGACGGCACGGAGGCCATTTGGTCGAAGCGCGCCGCGGTCTCCTTTCGAGCGGCATCCAGTGCCGAACCGCGGGTTACCGCGGCGTCGCGGCTGTCTGCCAGGTCGCGAAGTCGCTTGATGGTCGAGGGGACGGCCGACGCAGCGACGTCGGCGGAAAAGACCATCGCATCGTGTGTGATTCTGACGTCCAGCCGGACTGCACCGCGCTCCGTTGAGGCGCTCCGGCGGGCCATCCATCGGGCTGTCACCTCCGCAAGACCCGCCTCGGAGGCTGATTCATACGCCGACCCTGCCCGGATCGCGAGCCGGACGGTGGCACGCCCATCCGTCTCATACGGGGTCATGTGGACACGGACTCCGTTCTCCAGCTCGGTCGTCTGCGGGGGTAGGTCCGCCGGTCTGTCCGCGGCCGCGGCCGTACGGTCCACGATTCGATCCATTCGATGGGTTGCCTCGCCGTTTGCGAGAGTCGGCGAGACGACGACCAGAAGAAGGGTGAGGAGAAGTGTATACCGGATCATGAACCGGGATGTCGTGCAGGAGGCAGAAGTGTGGACGGCGTACGCCATACTCGCACATCGCACCCACAGTCTGTGCCGCGGGCAATCGCGTCGGGGCAGACCGGCGGGATACAGGCTCGAAACGGATTATCGTCGCGGTGAGCAGCGATGGCGTGCGGGGAGAGAGTAGCGGCCGGTGTCCGGCCACCGGATCGCCAATTCCGGGCGAAACACCGTTCAGGGCGGTCACAAAAACAATACCTCCGCGCTCCGATCGTGCCGGCCTCATCGAATTCGCACGAGAACCCATATTTAGAAGAAGTACCGGAAGCCGATCGCACCGTCAAATCGTAGCTGCGCATCGGTCGCGACCTGAAGGGTGGGTGCAACCTCGGCGAACACGTCGATCGGGGCATCGCCGAGCATGTACGATACGCCGAGGGGGGCGCGCAGGGCGACGTTGGTATCCCGGTTTTCGATGAACGTGAGCTGGAGGCCGGGCCCAACGTACAGGGCCATCAGACCGTCGCCGACCGACACCTGCTCGAAGTTGTGAAACAGATAGTCGCCCTGCAGGATGAGGTACGAGGTGCTCGGGCCGTCGCCGCCGATAACGAAGGACGTCGCGCCCTGAAAGGCATGTCGGTCGGAGATCCATCCCTTGACGGTGAGGCCGACGGGGTTTGGCGCGGCGTTCGACACGCCGATCTGTCCGCCAGCTCCGACGCCCGCCGTCTGGCCCATGGCGGTGGACGGGATAAACAGAAGCAGCGCAGCGGCGACAACAACGATCGCGGACCGCATATGCGTGGAGTCGATCATATGAAAACCGGGACGGGGAGGAATGGAAGGACGAAGAAATATGGATCGCTCCTGATGCGGAGCGTCGATCGTAACGATTGAAAGGGCGGCTTCGAAAGTCAACAGCGTATCGGAACGTTGACGCAAAAAGCCTGCATCTAGCATGTGAATCAATCGCCAACGATGCTGAGCCGGCAGAGGATCGGTCCTGCACTTCTTTGCCGGCGGACGTGGTTCGTGAGGAGCCCATCGGAACGCAGCGCGACGGGCAATTCATGGCGCACATCGGAAGCGCAACAGTCAAACGGTCGGGTCCGTGCGCGTCCTTCAGGGACCGGCGGCACCTTACATGGTCGGAGGCGGGCGTTGCCCTATCCTAGTGCCGCGACCCGTTTCATCCGACCTAGTTGATGTGACCTGTGTGATCCGACGCGCCGGACGGGAACGGGCACGTGTTTCGGGCGATCTGAACATGCAGCCCGGTATCGGGTGGGACAACCCGCCGGTTCCGTCGGCAACGCGCTTTCTCCCGCTCACGTAACGGCTACGCATATGCCAACCCCGTTGCTCCGTTTCTGGACCGGACTCACCGTCGCGGCTGTGGTTGCAGGGATGGTCGTCGGTATGCCGCCGGAAGTGCGGGCGAGTGACGGCACGGCACATCACACGGTCCATCACGGGGCGAGACCTGTTCCATCCGACTCACTGAATGATCCCGAGGCCGTGGTGTCGGCGTATCTCGAGGCATTTCAGCGGACCGAGTGGACGACCTGTGCCGACTTGATGCATCCGGAGGCGCTACAGTCGCTGAAGGATGTTATTCTGGAAACCGTTCGGTCAGACTCGTCGAGCGGCATCCCGGATGCGCTTTACGGAGACGGTACCCCGCCGGAAACCATTCGGTTTGCTCCCCCAGCCGAACTCTACGCCCGGATGCTAGGCGCCGTCTACGACGCTTCGCCCGGGGCATCTACCGTCCTCGAGGGCTTTTCCGCCTCCGTGATCGGTCATGTGAGGGAGGGCGACGCGCAGGTACACGTCGTCGTTCGGACGAACGTGGCTCTCAACGGGCGCGACCGCCTCGTCGGGCTTTCACAGGTGGAGGTGATGTCCGTGCAGCGACACGCGGATACGTGGCGACTCCGGCTTACGCCCGATGTGCAGGACGTTGCCCGTGCCGTCCGGCGGTCCTCTCCGTAGTCTGGGGCACGCTCGGCGAGGGTCTTTCTTGTCGGTGACGTCTAAAACTCGATGTCACGCTCGTCGACGCGTTCCTCGCCGTCATCTGAGATACGCATCATCGACCACGGGTCTTGCTCGTATCCTTCCGGGTCGCAGATCACCTCGTGCCCGAATTGGTCGAAGGCGGCTCGTGCGCAGGCGCGGCTGGTGTCCCAGGGGAGAGACGGCCCGTTGAACCACAGGCTCGTGTAAGCGCCGCCCTCGATGTTCTCGGCGACAAATACACGGACGGTTTCACCCTCGTGCTCGACCTCATAGGTCAGAGCGGGCTCGGTCCGCACCTGTGAAACCGAACCAAATTGATCCGTCAGCCATGATTCGGCGGATTCAACGGTCAGGTCACGAACGTATATCTCAATCGAAGCGGGCATCGGGGGCGCAGTTCGGTGAGCGAGGAACAGAGCGCGGTAGGGATCGCGGCGCATTCTCACACCAAAATCAGCAGCCGGTTCCGTTGGCTCACGATTCCGATGGGTCCTTCCCTGATGCGTCCGACGAACTCGGTTCGAAGCGAGACAGCGTGAGGTACAGCAGAGCGAGAACAGCTAGAAATCCTCCGCCCGCCAGCGCGTAGCTGAATTGCCGCGACACCAGGCCGAAGACGACCAGCCCCAGATCGAACAGGGCGAGTATGATCATCGAGGCGAGAAGTAAGCGGGACATGTCGTTGTCGGCTAGAAGGATCGGGAAACGGCGCGTACCGGCTCGATTCGGACGTGCGTCACCACCGGAAACCCAGATGTCGGTTCGAGTAGTATCGGGATGAAGAAGACGGAATCACACCATGAATCCGTGAAAACGAGGCTTGACGGGCCTGGAATGTCGAAAAGCCGTCAGGAGAGGCCGTCTAGAGGCGGCGGTCCAAGCGGCTTTCGCGAGACAGGGATCTCCCGTTTCCCGGCTGCATTTATTCCACCGCTCGTTCCGGTGACCCGACACCGCGCAGACCGCTCGTGTGGACTGCCGGGGCCGGACCTTTCTTTTCCTCGCTCGTCTCCCGTCGTAATGTGCCGGTCGGCCGCTCCCTTTTGTGCCTTCTTCTGCATCCTGCTCATGTCGGGATGTGCCGACACGTCTTTCGTTGGAAAGCGAGTAGATAATTTTACGGCGTACTACAACACGTACTATAACGCGGAGAAGTCGTACCAGGAAGGCGTCGATCGCGTCCTCGATCGCCGGGAGTCCGAACCCGTCGACATGAACGTCTACCTTTCACTCTTTCTGAGCGGGGAGGGCGGACCGAATGAGTCCTTCGCGACCGCGATTGAGAAAAGCGCCGACGTTCTGCGAGAGCATCCCAACTCGAAATGGGTGGATGAGTCGCTGATGATGATCGGCAAGTCCTATTATTTTCAGCAGAACTACGTGGGGGCGGAGCAGAAATTCCGGGAAGTGCAAAACCTCAGCGAGGACCTGGAGCCGGAGGCGCGGTTCTGGCTCGTTCGCACGCTCGTGGCCGCCGGACGGTTTGGAGAGGCGGAGCGGGTTTCGGCGTCACTCCTGACCGATGAGGGGGAGCCGGGCGGAACATGGACGGCGCGGACGTGGCTTGCGCGAGGGGAATCATTCGTTCGACAGGCACGCTGGGGGAATGCCGCGGAGGCCCTGTCCGCCGGGTTGAGCGGAGATCTTCCGCGGCGTCTCCGGGCCCGCTCGGCGTTCCTCCTGGGACAGGTCCGCGAAACATTGGACGATCCGGTAGGCGCACAGGCTGCGTACACTCGCTCGTTCCGTGCCGCCAATGAGTACGAGATCGAGTATGCAGCCCGCCTGAGTGCCATTCGGGTGCAGGGCTTGAACGGACAGCCCGGGGAGGCACTTGCCGAGCTCGAGGAGATGGAGGAGGATGACAAGAACTTCGAGCGCCTCGGTGCGCTCCGCGTGCTTCGGGCTCGCTTGCTCGACGCTGACGGCAAACCGGACGACGCCCGCGCCGTCCTGCGCGAGGTGTTGTATGAGCCGCCGCCGGCGCAGGGTGCCACTCAGGGGCGTGCTCACTACGCGATGGCGGAGGTCTACCGCGACGCATACGACGATTTTTCCCGTGCAGCGGCGCATTTTGACACTGCGTCCACCTCTCTTCGTCAGACGGTGACCACCCGCGAGCCGGTCCTGTTGACCCCTGTCGCCATCACGAACAGCGAGGCTTTGAGCCGGCGCTACCGAACCATTGCGGATAGAGCGTCGGACGTCACGCGAATCGACTCGCTGCTCCGGCTCGGATCGCTTTCACCAGATGAACTTCGGGCGGAGCTCGAGGCGCTGCAGGAGCAACAGGCTCAGGAGCGCGCCGCAGCGCGCGAGCGGCGCGACCAGGAAGAGGCCGCCCGGCGGTTCACGAACCGTACGGTTACGGCCCAGCGCAACACGTCGTCTCAGTCGCTCGCTGCGTCCACCGGCGGGAGCTTCCTTTTCCACGACAACCCCACCCGTGTGCAAGAGGGGCGCCGCAATTTCGAACGCCGCTGGGGCCCGCGTCCTCGCGTCGAAAACTGGCGACGCAGTGCTGTCATCGATCAACGGCAGGGCCCGCAGGCCGCCGACCCCGATGCGCGGAACGACGGGGAAGTGGAAGCGGAGGCCGTGGCTGATGCGCCCGCGGATGAGGCCGGACCGATAGCCGCAGGCTTTGATCTCGGGGAAATCCCCCGAACGGCATCCGAGAAAGAAGCATTGAGGGGCGATCGGGCCGTGGCGCGATATGAACTGGCGACGGCGCTATTCCTGAACGCGGAACGCCCGGACTCCGCCGCGACGTGGTACCAGAAGGTGATCGACCAAGACGCCGAGCGGGCCGTCGCACGTCGTGCATTGTACGCCCTGGCGGAGGTAAGGACGGCGCAGAACCGGCCGGAGGAGGCGGATCGCCTGTATCGAACCGTGATCGACCGCTATCCGGCCTCGGTCTTCGCCCAGCGTGCACGACAGCGGCTCGGGCTTGCACCGGTTGAAACGGCTGACACGACGGCCGTCGCCGAAGCGGCCTATTCGGCGGCGTATCAGGCCTGGCAGGCCGGGCTCCGGGATAGCGCACGATCGGCCATGGCCCGCGTTGCCACCGAGCATGCGGCCTCCGGGGTCGCCCCGCGCGCGGTCCTGGCGCTGGCGTCCTTTACCGTCGAATCGTTGCGCACGGGGACGAATCCGCCCTCGGATACGCTCCTTTCAGGTTTCCTGCGTTCCGAGGCGGTGGACCCGTCGGCGGTCGAGGATGGGCGAACGAGGCTGCGAAATGCCCTCGGTGCCGATGCGCCGATCGATCCGGCGGCAACCCGCGGTGGCCAGGCGCAGCGTGGACAGCAATCTGCAGACCGCTCACCGCCATCCGGGGCTATCCAGCAGCAGGGGGATCCGCGCGACCCGTCCGAGCAAGACATGCCACCAGAAGGGGAGGAGAACGTGCAGCAGCCTGCGCGCGCCGATACATCGGCTACCAGCGTGCAGGACGTGAGCCGGACGCCGGACGAAGTCGACACCACAGCGGTCGAGCCGGCCTTGCAGCCGGCGACCGACGTGCAGGCCCCGGCGGCAGGCGATACACTCCGGGGTCCCGGCGAGGACGTCAACGTTGAAGCGGACCGAGACCCCGCGTCACCCGCGGCCGAGACCCCCGCGCTCTCGGATTCGGCCGCTCAAACGTACGATCGCGTGCTCGACGTGCTCGCCTACCTCGTCGCAAGGTATCCCGAGTCGCCGGAGGCGGACCGGGCCCAGTCCATGGGCGTCGCGATTGCCGACGCCTACCCGGGCTCGGTGATCTCCCGTCCGCAGGATGCGGCCGGGGACGATAAGGGTGGTGAAGACGGCAGTGAAGGAGGCAGAGAGGGCGCACCGTCTGATTCCGTCACCACCGTCCCCGCTCCGGGAGGCGACGCCCCGGATGCCGCTCCCGCCGATCGCACCGCACCGCGCGACTCTGTCGTGAGTGAGCCGTCAGCGCCGGCGTATCGGTTCGACGTGCCCCCGGATTCAGCGCGCAGACGGGGCCCCGAACGTGAGCGGACGCCGACGCCTGAGAAGGACGCCACGGCAACAGATTCGATTGGATCCGTCCCTCCACGTGTACCTGCCGACTCCAGCCGAAACGGGGGGTAAGGCGCCGAATCCGGCGTTATTACCGGGGGAATCGAAGCAGCCACGTAATCGTCAATCATGGCTGTGACGGCGGCGTTCTTTCGGCGCAGGCGTCCGACCGGAGCAGGAACTAAGGCGCCGCACATCCGGTTCGGTTCGGGCGCTCACCGGCAACCGCCGGGCCGTCGCGGCCCGCATCGTTTGCCGCCTCTTTCGAAGATCTGTTGCTCTATGGCGCAGCCTGACCCGACACGTAAGTCCTCCCGTCCCTCGTCCTCCGAGGATGGGTCATCGAACAACTCCGAGGGGCGTCCTCGCTTTGCCCTCTGGATCTATCTCGCCATCTTCCTGGCCCTGGTCGTTCATCTGTTTATCTACATGGGCGGCTCAGATGCGGCGTCCGTCGAGTACAGCCAGTTCCTCGACTACGTTGAACGCGGCTACGTCGAGCGGGTCGAGGTGGTGAACGACAGCCGGATCCGCGGTACCTACACGGAAGCAGCCGTGAACGAGGGGCACGTGGAGGTCCCGTCCGGCGAGGGCGCACTGTCGCTGACCGAGGGCCCGAACGGGGAGGAGAAGCGCCGATTCACCACGACAAAACCCGAGGATCACGAGCTCACACAGTTCCTCCGCGATTACAACGCTTCTGCCGGGGATGCCGGAACCGATCCGGTCGCGTTTACCGCGACCCAGGAAGAGGATTGGCTCGGTGGCATGCTGATGTGGCTGATTCCCATCGGGCTGTTTGTCGCTATCTGGATCCTCTTCATGCGGCGAATGGGACCGGGTTCGCAGGTGCTGAATATCGGGAAGAACAAGGCCAAGCTGTTCGATGCGTCCGAGGATCACAATGTGACATTCGACGATGTCGCCGGACTGCAGGAGGCCAAGGAAGAGGTCATGGAGGTGGTGGACTTTCTTAAGAACCCCGACAAGTTCACTCGGCTCGGCGGAAAGTTGCCGAAGGGCGTACTGCTGGTCGGGCCGCCCGGAACGGGCAAAACGTTGATGGCAAAGGCCGTAGCGGGAGAAGCCGGCGTACCGTTCTTCAGTATCTCCGGATCCGACTTCGTGGAGATGTTTGTCGGTGTCGGGGCATCCCGTGTGCGGGACCTGTTTAAGAATGCAAAGGAGAAGGCCCCGTGCATTATTTTCATCGATGAAATGGATGCGATCGGGCGGTCGCGCGGGCGGAACTCGATGGTGGGTGGCAATGACGAGCGCGAAAATACGCTCAACCAGCTTCTCGTCGAGATGGATGGCTTCGACTCGGATGCCGGCGTTATCATCATGGCGGCCACCAATCGCCCGGACGTGCTGGACTCCGCACTGCTGCGTCCCGGCCGGTTCGACCGGCAAATCATGGTCGATAAGCCCGACCGGAATGCGCGCGAGCAAATCTTCGGCGTTCACGTCCGTAACCTGCTACTTGGGGAAGACGTGGACCTGGAAGTGCTGGCCGGGCAGACGCCGGGTTTTGCCGGCGCTGAGATCGCGAATGTCTGCAACGAGGCGGCTCTTCTGGCCGCGCGTAAGGACAAGGATGCGATCGATATGAGCGACTTCGAGCAGGCCATCGACCGCGTCATCGCCGGCCTTGAGAAGAAGAACAAGATCATCTCTCCAGAAGAGCGGGAGGTGATTGCCTTTCACGAGTCCGGGCACGCCATCGTCGGGTGGTTTCTCGAAAACACCGACCCGGTTGTCAAGGTCTCGATCGTCCCGCGCGGGCTCTCGGCACTCGGATACGCTCAGTACCTTCCGGAGGAGCGGTACCTGTACTCACGCGAGGCGCTCATGGACCGGATGACGATGGCCATCGGCGGACGCGTCGCCGAGGAGATCGTCTTCGGGCGGATTACGACCGGTGCGCAGAATGATCTGGAGCGCATCACGAAAATGGCCTACGCCATGGTGGTCGACTACGGCATGAGCGAAACCGTGGGACAGGTCAGCTTCAACCTCAGCCAGCGGGATGACTCCCCGATGTTCGACAAGCCGTACAGCGAGTCCACGGCTCAGAAAATTGACGAGGAGGTTCGCGCCATCATCGAAGAGGTGCGCGAAAATGCACGTCGCCTTCTGATGGACAAGCGCGATAAGCTTGACGAGATGGCGCAGGCTCTTCTGGACAAAGAGGTCCTCGGCCCCGCCGAACTGGTTGAGATCCTGGGCGAGCGCCCGCATGGCGAGTACGTCACGGTGTCCGGTGGCATTTCGACGTCGGACGGAGCCAGCGAGGAGAGCGTCCCGGAGGTCAGTGCCGGTGCATCACTTCGCGAAGGGGCTCCGTCGCGCTCCGACCAGCGGGGCGCAGGAGGTTCGCGTGAATCCAACGCCCCTTCACATTCGGAGGAAACCAACGGGAACGACGCCTCGTAGGCTCTCTCCTGCAAACGAAACGGAGGTGCCTGCTGACGACTGCATCTGAACCGATGACTCAGGCGGACAGATGGGCATTTCGGTGGATCCCACCGGTCGCCCGGTGGCAGAATAGAAGAGAGGCGGGCGCCGCTCGCCTTTTTTTGTGCCCCGCTTTGAAAGAGCAATTGATTGACCGATATATACAGGTTGGTCAGTGAGGGCACCCCTTCACGGGCTCTTCAGGCCCGAACCGGTTGTTTTGGTTGTCTCTTTACAGAGCGTCTCGAACCGCCACCGGGGTCATCGTTATATTTACAGGCTGTACGGAAAGGTCGACGGTATGACTTCGCCCAGGTGAAGGTGCCTGTGGGCCTTCCGCGAACTACGACACTCAAACGACGCGATCACCGTGCCGACGATACAGCAGCTGATCCGCAAAGGACGCAAGTCGAAGAACAAGAAAAGCACCTCGCCGGCGCTGGGTGATAGCCCGCAGCGGCGTGGCGTGTGCACCCGAGTGTACACGACGACGCCGAAGAAGCCGAACTCCGCGCTCCGGAAGGTGGCCCGTGTTCGGCTCACCAACGGGAACGAAGTGACGGCGTACATCCCCGGTGAGGGGCATAACCTGCAGGAGCACTCCATTGTGCTCGTCCGGGGTGGCCGTGTGAAGGACCTTCCGGGGGTGAAGTACCACATCGTGCGTGGCGCACTTGACGCCGCCGGTGTGGAAGATCGCCGCCAGGGCCGTTCGAAGTACGGTACGAAGAAGCCGCGCAGCTAACCCGGTTGCACGATCGCACTGTGATGCGGCCGCAAGTGGCCCGATGTGAGGAATTACGCTTTCGGGCGCCGCTCACGCGTTTCGGAAGCGCCACGTTCGCGCTCTCGACATCTGTAAACGGCCGCCCGCAGCGCTGCACATTATCGGTACCTCGCACGTCGGGGTGGGACGCCTGCCCTCACGTGCTTCACGATTGCCAACGACCACGTAGAACTTATGGCTAGAGACAAGGCAGCCAAAAAGCGCACCACGACGCCGGATCCCGTGTACCGGGACGAACTTGTGTCCCGGTTTGTGAACTCGATCATGCGCGACGGAAAGAAAAGCACCGCGCAGCGCATCATTTATGATGCGTTTGATGTGATCGAGGAGCGCACGGGTGAGCAGGGCATTGAGGTCTTTAAGAAGGCCGTCAACAACGTCGCTCCGCTCGTAGAGGTTCGCAGCCGACGCGTCGGTGGCGCTACGTACCAGGTGCCGATCGAGGTTCGCCCCGATCGTCGCGTGACCCTCGCGTTCCGCTGGATCATCCAGTATGCGCGTGCTCGGAAAGAGAAGAGCATGGTCAACCGCCTGGCGAGCGAGCTGCAGAGCGCGGCTAACGGCGAAGGTGGTGCGGTGAAGAAGAAGGACGATACGCACCGCATGGCCGAGTCCAACAAGGCATTCGCACACTTCCGGTTCTAGCCGGTCGGCGCTCCCCACACCCCTTTTGACGTCGCTGATCGGGCGGCGGGCAGGCGACCGGGTCTGCACGTCACGCCCCGTACCCGGATGGCACTCCGATCGGCATATTCCACGGCACCCACCCCGGTGTGAGCGTGCCCACGCACCGGCTCTTTTCCGAGGGCCGGCGGACGGCACCCCAGCACTCATTACACAGGCAGCAGATTATGGCTACCAGCAAAAACGAGAGCTTCCCGCTCGACAAGACGCGCAACATCGGCATCATGGCGCATATTGATGCCGGGAAAACCACGACGACCGAGCGCATCCTGTTCTACACCGGTCGTCTGCACCGGATGGGCGAGGTCCATGATGGTGCAGCGACGATGGACTGGATGGAGCAGGAGAAGGAGCGCGGCATTACGATTACGTCCGCCGCGACGACCTGCTACTGGGACGATCACCGCATCAACATTATCGACACGCCCGGGCACGTCGACTTCACCGTGGAGGTGGAGCGCTCGCTCCGTGTGCTCGATGGTGCGGTAGCCCTCTTCTGCGCCGTGGGCGGTGTGGAGCCGCAGTCCGAAACGGTCTGGCGTCAGGCTGACCGCTATGGCGTGCCGCGCATCGCGTTCGTTAACAAGATGGATCGCACCGGCGCCGACTTTGAGAAGGTCGTCGGCATGATGCAGGATCGCCTCAGCGCGAATCCGGTTCCCGTTCAGTATCCGATAGGCGCGGGCGACATGTTCCGCGGTGTGATCGACCTGATCGAGAACAAGGCGATCATCTGGGACGAAGAGGAAGGCATGACGTGGGATGTCATCGACATTCCCGAAGACCTCAAGCCTGTTGCCAAGAAGTGGCGCATCAATCTGCTGGAGAGCGTCGCGGAGTACGACGACGAGCTCCTGATGAAGTACCTCGAAGGCGACGAAATCGAATCCGCAGAGCTGGAGTCCGTGATTCGTGAGGCGACCATTGCCCGCGACATCACGCCCGTCTTTGCCGGGACCGCCCTGAAAAACAAGGGCGTGCAGCGTCTTCTCGACGGTGTCATCAAGTATCTGCCCAGCCCGGACGACGTACCGCCGGTTGAGGGGCATCACCCACAGGACGAAGATGAGGAAATCATCCGCCGTCCCGTGGAGGACGATCCGTTCAGCGCCGTGGCCTTCAAGATCGCCACGGATCCGTACGTCGGTAAGCTCACGTTCGTCCGCTGCTACAGCGGAACGCTCGAGTCGGGATCGAAGGTGTATAACGCCACCTCCGACGAGATGGAGCGTGTCGGTCGCCTCATGTTCATGCACTCGAACGATCGTGAGGACATTGACATGATCCGCGCCGGCGACATCGCCGCCGTGGTCGGGCCGAAGAACCTGAAAACGGGCGACACGATTTGCGACCCGGATCACCCGGTGATTCTGGAGTCGATGGACTTCCCCGAGCCGGTGATTCGCATCGCGATCGAGCCGAAAACGAAGGCCGACCGCGACAAGCTGACGACCGGTCTTGTGAAGCTCGCCGAAGAAGACCCGACGTTCAACGTCTCGACCGACGAAGAAACCGGTCAGACGCTGATCGCCGGCATGGGCGAGTTGCACCTCGAGATCATTGTGGACCGGCTCAAGCGCGAGTTCAAGGTCGAGGCCAACGTGGGCAAACCGCAGGTTGCGTACCGCGAAGCCATCACGGAATCGGTCGATGAGCATTACACGCTCAAGAAGCAGACCGGTGGTCGCGGCCAGTTCGCCGAGATCTACATGGAGGTCAGCCCGAACGAGGAAGGAACTGGGTTTGAGTTCGAAGACGAGATCGTTGGTGGTGCCATCCCGAAGGAGTTCATTCCGTCGGTGAAAAAGGGCATCGAGAGCTCGCTCGACCAGGGTCCGCTTGCCGGATATCCGATCGAGGGCATCAAGGTGCGCCTCTACGACGGCGACTACCACGACGTCGACTCCGACCAGAACTCGTTTGAAATTGCAGGCCGCCTTGGATTCCGCGATGCTGCGCGTCGCGCCAAGCCGGTACTGATGGAGCCGATCATGGCCGTAGAGGTCATCACGCCCGATGAGTACATGGGCGATGTGATCGGCGACCTGAACAGCCGCCGCGGGAAGATTGGCAAGATGGGCCAGCGGAACGACGCACAGGTCATCAACGCCAAGGTCCCGCTGAGCGAGATGTTCGGCTACTCCACGGACCTTCGCTCGATCACGCAGGGACGCGCGCTCTACACGATGCAGTTTGAGACGTACGAGGCGGTTCCGTCCAACATTGCGAAGGAGATCACGGACGCCGACGCGGTGGAAGCTGCCGCGTAACCGATTCCGGACCGGGGGTGCCTCCCCCGCGCTCAGCGCGAGAGAGGCACCTTCTCCGGTTCCCGGCCGCTCCGAACCGGCGAGCGCGCCCTGACGCACACGGCCCGCAGCCGCACGACACGACGAAGCACACCATTACACTCCGAGTTTTTCACGAGACACGCTAGACGCTATGGCGAAGCAGGCATTTGACCGCAGCAAGCCGCACGTCAACATTGGAACGATTGGGCACGTCGACCACGGGAAGACGACGCTGACCGCGGCCATTACGGTGACGTTGGCC
>JAAAOT010000310.1 GCA_009908725.1 Bacteroidota bacterium
AAGTCTACCGGCACCATCCAGAGCGGTGGGCCGACTGGTTCCCCGCCTCCGAATCCGACTGATCCTCGGTTCGTCTCACAGTGTTGACATGCTACCGAATGGTGAATGGGAGAGGGGGATGTACGGCTTTCGGTGCGGGGCGGCGTTGCGCCAGATCATCGATCGTAGATTTGGAAGAGCCTTCGTTCGACTTCTTCAACTTGCAAGAACTCCCATCCGTCCAGCGTGCGGCATGATTCGGCTTTCGTTGTTGCTATTTGCGTTTTCGATACCCGCACTTCTCGTCGGGTGTGCGGCTCCTGATGACGAGGCACCGCGTACGGTTCGGTTCATGACGTACAATATCGAAGACGTCCGAACATCGGACGTAAAGCGGCAGGATCACCCGCGACTTGAGCGAGCGGCCGCGCGGGTTCAGTTCCTTCGCCCGGATGTGCTGCTCGTCAATGAGTTGACGTACGATACGGCCGGAGGTCCCGACGTCGACGCGGGCGATGAACCCGGCCAGAACGCCCGTCGCTTCGTCGAGAACTACCTGGCGCGGTCTCAGGCGGATTCACTGGAGCCGGTTCGTTACCGGGCGATTATGCTGCCGGTGAACACCGGAATTGCCAGCGGCCTGGATCTCAACAACGACGGCGCCATCGTAGAAACCGTGCCCGAGACCCCGGCCACGCCGCCGGATGGAAGCGTACCGTCACAGACAAACGCCGGGCGAGCCTACGGCGGGGATGCGTGGGGCTTCGGCACGTTTCCGGGCCAGTACGGCATGGCGCTCTTCGTACGGGAAACGGTGGCCGTCGACGCGGACCGCATTCGGACGTTTCGCCTCTACCCGTGGAGTCGTCTGCCGGATGCGGAGGTCCCTACCGATTCCGTGACCGGCGAACCGTTTTACTCTGCCGACGAGTGGGAGAAGCTCCGGCTCTCGTCCAAGAGCCACTGGGACATCCCGGTACGTCTCCCGAACGGCGAGATCGTTCACGTGCTGGCGAGCCATCCCACGCCGCCGACCTTCGACGGTGCAGCCGACCGAAACGGTCGTCGAAACCACGACGAGATCCGGTTCTGGCGCGAGTACGTTTCGGGTGCCGATCACATCGTTGACGATTCCAGCCGGACGGGCGGTCTTCCCGCGGATGCCTCGTTCGTGATCATGGGAGACCTGAACGCGGACCCGGACGAAGGCGACACGTTCGGAACGCCCATGACCGACCTCTTCGACCATCCGCGCGTCGGCGACATCAGCCCGGAGGCGACGACGGCTGGGCAAGAGACATTCCCGGATCTGGATGCCGACGACACGGCGCGCTGGAGCCTGCGGGTCGATTACGTCCTTCCCTCCAAAGACCTCCACGTGATCGACAGTGGCGTCTGGCGTCCAACGGGTCTCGCAGCCACAGATCCCGAGGTGAGCGATCACTTCCCCGTCTTGGTCGATATCGCGGCAGCCGATTCGAACGAGAACAACACGTCCCAACCGTAGAAGTCTACCGGCGATGATGATTCGACAGTCCACGCTCACGCTCGACGCCCGTCCCCGGGGCTTCCATCTCATTACGGCAGAGATCCGTCGTGCCCTGCCGGACCTGTCCGACGTGCGGGCCGGCTTGCTTCACGTCTTCATTCAACACACGTCGGCGTCGCTAACCATCAACGAAAACGCCAGTCCGGACGTACGCTCCGACATGGAGGATCATTTCAACGAGATGGTGCCGGAGAACCAGCCCTACTACGACCATACGATCGAAGGCTCCGACGACATGCCTGCTCACATCAAGGCATCGCTTCTCGACACGAGTCTTACGATTCCCATCCGCCACGGCGAGATGGCTCTCGGGACGTGGCAGGGCATCTACCTCAACGAGCACCGCGACCACGGCGGGCGGCGGTCTCTCGTCTTGACGATCAAGGCGACGACGGTCGACGAAACGGCCACGTGAGAAGGCTGTCTTTCGGGGAAACGTTGTGGGACATCGCCGGATCGCCCGGTCGGCGTCATCCGTCCGGTGAAGGTCGGAGCGCCAGATATCGGTTGACAGCGCGCCTGCCGCTACGTAGATTCCGAGGCGCACGGGAGCAAGCCCCCCCGAGCTTTCGCCTCGATCCAATCAAGCTGATTTCCTCGCATGGAAGACATCCTGCAGTCCATCGATACCGACATGCTCGTGAGCATGGGCCTGAGCGTCCTGTTCGCTCTGGTCCTCATCATCGTTGCCCTCTTTGTGGCCGGGTGGGCGAAGCGCGCCACGTCGCGGGGACTCGACCGTGCCAACGTCGATCCGACGCTCGGGAAGTTCTTTTCGAACCTCGCGCGATACCTGGTTCTGATCATTGCCGGTATCGCCGTTCTCGGAGAGTTCGGCGTGAACGTCGCGAGCCTCGCCGCCGTGCTGGCCGCTGCCGGTTTCGCGGTCGGCCTCGCCTTGCAGGGGTCGCTCCAGAACTTTGCCGCCGGCGTCATGCTGCTGATCTTTCGCCCGTTCCGCGTCGACGACGTCGTGGAAACCGCTGGCGAGCGGGGCAAGATCTTCGAGATCTCCCTCTTCACAACGCAGATGGACACGCCGGACAACCGCCGGGTCATCATCCCCAACGGAGAAATCTTCGGCGCCACAATCGAAAACGTCACGTTCCACGACACCAGGCGGGTGGATGTGAGCGTCGGGACCGACTACCCCGCCAGCCTGGACGAGACGCGTGCCGTGCTCACCGCCGCCGCCGAAAGCGTCGAGGGCCGCCTGGAAGACAAGGACGTCGTCGTCTACCTCGACAGCCTGGGCGACTCATGCATCAACTGGTCGGTCCGCGTCTGGGCGACCACAGCCGACTACTGGGACGTCCGCGAGAGCCTCACCCAGGCCGTGAAGGACCACCTCGACGACGCCGGCATCGGCATTCCGTACCCGCAGATGGATGTGCATCTTGACAAGGTTTGAGGGACTGTTTGAAGGTGTGAAGG
>JAAAOT010000169.1 GCA_009908725.1 Bacteroidota bacterium
GGCGTGTTCGGTATCGAGACGCTTCTGATCTCGAATGCCGCCGGAGGCATGAATCCGCATTTCGAGCGCGGCGACATCATGCTTACGACGGACCATATCAATTTTCAGGGAGCCAATCCGCTGGTCGGTCCGAACGTCGAGGAATGGGGACCACGCTTTCCCGACATGAGCGAACCGTACGACGTCGGCCTTCGGGAGCAGGCCGAGCAGATCGCGCTCGATAACGGCATCCAGCTCCATCAGGGCGTGTACGTATCGGTCCTCGGTCCCAATCTTGAGACCCCGGCCGAGTACCGGTTCCTCCGGCACATGGGTGCGGACGTTGTCGGCATGAGCACCGTACCGGAAGTGATCGTGGCGCGCCACATGGACATTCGCGTGATGGCCGTTTCGGTCATCACCGACGAGTGCTTTCCGGATGCACTGGAGCCGGTCAAGATTGAAGAGGTTCTTGCTGCTGCTGACGACGCTGCTCCGCACCTCAAGACAATTTTCCAGGGGGTGCTTTCCCAGGTCGGACGTCCCGTCCGCGCGTAGTACAGCGCGTTCCTCTATCCGCCGATCCCCTTGCGGTATTTCACTCGTCCAGACACACGGCGCGGTTGCGTGTTGTGACCGTTCGTTCGTGTGCCGCCGACGCTCGCTTTCCCCCAGCCCATGACGACCTCCGACGTTTCAGCTTCTCCGTCCGCGTGGACGACCTACAAGTTCGGCGGCTCCAGCCTTGCCGATCCGACCTGCGTGCGGCGCGTCATCGACATCGTTGCCAACCGTCCCGACGGGGATGGGCCGCTGGCGATTGTCGTGTCGGCCATGAAGGGCGTCACCGATCGCCTGCTAAAACTCGCGGAGCAGGCTCCGGCCGGGGACGCATTCGAGCAGGATCTGGCGGCGCTCCGACGGGATCAGCGGGAGTCGGTGACCGAGCTTCTGGCCGTGGACCAGGCTGCGCCGCTCCTCCGGCAGCTTGACGCCGACATCGACGACCTCACGGACGTCCTCCGTGCAACACGTCTGATGCAGACGGCGCCCGAGACGGTGCGTGACCTGGTGGCCGGGTACGGCGAGATCTGGTCGGCGCGGATGCTGGCACAGTGCCTCCGGGCGCAGGGCCACCACGCCCGGTTTGTCGATGCGCGGGAGGTTGTTACCGTCACCCACGGCCAGCTCGGGCCGGTGATCGACTGGGACCGCACCCGCGAGCGGTTCGAACAGGTACAGGCGCAGCTCTCGGACGAGGACGGCGCGGACCCGGACATTCTCGTTATCACCGGATTTATTGCGAAGACGCCCGAGAACGTGCCGACCACGCTCGGTCGCAACGGCAGCGACTTCTCCGGTGCCATCTTCGCCGCGCTTCTCGACGCAGAGGAGCTTCAAATCTGGAGTGACGTCAACGGCGTAATGAGCGCCGATCCGCGGTATGTCCCGGACGCGCAGCAGCTCGAGTCGCTGTCGTACGCAGAGGCGATGGAGATGGCGTACTTCGGGGCGCGGATCATTCATCCCCGTACCCTGCAGCCGGTGCTGGATCACGACATCCCGGTCACGATACGCAACACGTTCCGATCCGACCAGCCCGGCACGCGGATTCATCTCGACGGGTCGGCGGGCGACAACGGGGTCGACGACGCCGTCAAGGGGTTTTCGACGGTGGATGATGTCGCGTTGCTGAATCTGGAGGGGACCGGCATGATCGGGGTACCGGGCATCGCCCGGCGTCTCTTCGCCGCGCTGGAGGACGCCGACATCTCCGTGATCGTGATCTCACAGGGCAGCTCCGAGCATTCGATTTGCTTCGCGGTGCCGGAAGGACAGGCCGAGCGGGCACGGCAGGTGACGGAGCAGGCCTTTTACGCGGAGCGGCATCAGGGCCAGGTGCAGGACGTCGAGGTCACCCGGAATTGCAGCATTCTCGCCGTTGTAGGGGATGGCATGTCGGGCACGCCCGGTGTTGCGTCCACATTTTTCGGCGCGCTCGGAAAGGCCGGGGTGAACGTTCGGGCGATTGCGCAGGGAGCGTCCGAACGCAACATTTCCGCTGTGGTCGACGGGTCCGATGCGCAGCGGGCTCTTCGCGCGGCACACGCGGGGTTCTATCTGTCGGCGCAGACCCTGTCGGTCGGCATTGTCGGAGTTGGGAACGTCGGTGCGGCGCTGCTGGACCAGCTGGCCGCACAGGTCGACCGGCTACGGACCGAGCGTCGCATCGACGTCCGGATCCGGGGGATCGCCAACACGTCCGGCGTCCTCCTCGATGAGCACAGCATCGACCTTCAGAACTGGCGCCAGGCGCTCGGAGACGTTATCGCCGCACCGGACCTCGACGCGTTCATCGATCACGTGCGGACGGATTACCACCCGCACACGGCGATCGTTGATTGTACAGCGAGCCGGACCGTGGCCCGCAAGTATACCGAATGGCTCGAGCGGGGCATCCACGTCGTGACGCCCAATAAGCTGGCCAACACGGCGTCGTGGGATCAGTATCGGCGTCTTCAACACCTGACGCGCGGCGCGAACCCGCGCTACCTCTACGAAACGACGGTTGGAGCGGGACTTCCGATTCTTCAGACCCTGCACAACCTCGTCGAAACCGGCGACCGCGTTCACCGGATTGAGGGGATACTCTCGGGCACCCTGTCCTACCTTTTCAACGCGTTCGACGGGAGCCAGACGTTCTCCTCGATCCTTCGCCAGGCCAAGGAGGCCGGTTTCACGGAGCCTGATCCCCGCGACGATCTCTCCGGGATGGACGTGGCACGGAAAGTCGTTATCCTCGCACGGGAAATGGGGCTGCCGCTGGACCTGAGCGACGTTTCGGTCGACGGCCTTGTCCCGGATGCGCTACGGGACGGGGATGTTGCCTCCTTTCTCGAGCGATTGCCGGAGCACGACGATCGCATGACCGACATCCTTCGCACGGCCCAGGCAGCCGGC
>JAAAOT010000253.1 GCA_009908725.1 Bacteroidota bacterium
CCGTTTCCAGGCGAGCGGGGCGTCCGGCGTCGCGTGGACGAACGTACAGTCGTGCGCATCGATGCGCTCGGGCCAGGAGATGATTTCCTTTCGCAGCGACTCATTCAGAAGCTTCCGGTTGTGCAGGGCCGCTTTCTGCGCATCGGGGGGCAGCTGGCCGAGCCCGTCGCCGGTTGCGACCGCCAGGTCGTGATTCCCGACCACGACGCCGTCACAGTGCTTCTGGACGAGGTGCATGCATTCGACGGGGTTGGCGTTGTAGCCGACGACGTCCCCGAGACAATACATCCGATCGACCCCGACCCGTTCGATGGCGCGCAGTGCCGTCTGCAGGGCTTCCAGATTCGAATGGATGTCAGAAATGATGGCGAGGCGCACAGGCAGGGGCAGAAAGGGGGGAGGTCGAAAAACGGGTATGTGCGCGTAATCTACAGGTGTTCACCCGCGAAAACCAGCGTGCGGCCCTGTGATGCGTCGGATTCAAAGGGATTGCGTGACGGAGCGGCTTCTACGCCCGAATGGTCGCGCCCTGCACGTTCGTGTTTTCTCGATCCCCTGATGTATACTGTGATGTATACTGTGCCGCGGACGGTCGCCGATCGGATGGAGCGCGAAAGACGATATTCCCTTCGACGCGGATCGCCGTCTGCCCGATCCCCATCGCTGTATCGACCCCCACGCTTTCCGTATGTCCGATTCTCCCCTCACGGTCGGCGTCGTTCTCGGTGGCGTCGCGCCCGAGCACGAGGTATCCATCATCTCCGCACTGCAGGCCGCAGCCGCACTGGATCGATCGCAATACCGGCCCGTCCCGCTATACATCGCCAAGGATGGGACGTGGTATACCGGAGAGCATCTGCTCGAAGTCGAGGCGTATCGTGACATGGACGCCCTCCGAGAGTCGGCGGTGCGACTGGCGCTTTTTCCCGGCGCCTTGGGTACGCTGGAGTGCGTGGAGGTCCGCGAAGGTGGTGCGCTGTCGAACCTGACTCGCCCCCCGCGTCGCTTTTCGATCGACGTCGTCCTGCCCGGTCTCCACGGCGGACCGGGGGAAAACGGCGGGGTTCAGGGCCTCTGCGAGGCGTTCAACGTCCCCTACACCGGCAGCTCTATCTTCGGCTCGGCCATCGGGATGGACAAGGTGTTGTCGAAGCACCTGTGCCGGGAAGCCGGCATCCCGGTCGTCGACTTCGTCGCGTTCACCGAGACCGAGTGGGCGGGGCGCGAAGAGCAGGGACTCGACCGCTGCGAGGATCGAATCGGGTATCCGTTAATCGTGAAGCCCGCCCGCGGCGGGTCTTCGATCGGCATTACGCGGGCAGAGGATCGGAGCGAGCTCGACGCGGCAATCGAGGACGCCTTCCGATATGACGACAAGGTCGTGGTCGAGCGGGCCGTGCAGGAGTTGCGCGAAATCAACTGCTCCCTGCTCGGGGATGAAACCGACGTCGAAGCGAGCGTGCTCGAGGAGCCGGTGGCTTCGGAGGACGATGACGTTCTGACGTTTCAGGACAAGTACATGCGCGACGAGAACGGCGGCGCGGCCAAACACGGCGCCAAGACGCAGGAGGCGGGACCGGAGGGGATGGCCTCGCTCGATCGCATTATCCCGGCGAATCTATCGGACGAGCGCACCGACGAAATTCAGGACCTGGCGATTCGCATCTTCCGGCTCTTCGAGTGCGCCGGCGTGGCACGGATTGATTTCATGATCGATGAAGCCACCGGTGACCTGTTCTTCAACGAAATCAACACCATCCCCGGGTCGTTTTCCTTCTACCTCTGGGAGCCGTCCGGCGTGCCGTTCGATGAACTCATGCACCGGATGATCGAAATCGCCCGGCGCCGGCATCGAGAGAAAAACGGTCGCGTGCGAACCTACGACGTCAACCTTCTCGCGGAACGCAGCCTGTCCGGGCTGAAAGGCGCGAAAGGAGAGTGAGGGGATGGGGAATGCGGAATTTGGAATGGCGAATGTGGAATGGCGAATGTGGAAGGGGGAATGCGGAATGGGGAATGTGTAAGGGGGAATGTGGAATGGGGAAGGGCGAAGCGTCGAGTGGGGGGGCGGACTTAGGATGTGTTGGCGAGGTGGCGGGCGGTGTCTCGGATGGAGGCCATGTGGTCGGGGTCGCCTGTGATCCGATCGTGCAGTTGTCCCGCTCGTTCGGCGATGTCGTCATCCTGGAACGAGTAGGCGAAGTTGCGGACCTGCTCGATGCGGGCACGGCGTTCGTCCTCCGTTTGCTCGTCGGACGTTAGCGGTCGCGCCGCGCCCCAGTCGATGTGGACGAGATCATCCGTTCCGTCTTCGACGATGAAGTTGGCTGAGTGCCAGTCCGGGTTGTTCACGCCAAGGGCTTCACAGACCTGCTGCGTGATCAGCACCTGGGCGTAGACGTCGGCCGTCAGCCGGCGCGGGTCATCCGCGATAAAGGACTGCAGCGTGGGTCCCGGCACGTGGTCCTCGATGATGAGGCCGAACAGGGAGGAGAAGCTAACGCCGTGGTCGAAGGCGGCGTGGAGGGGCGGGACCACGTTTTCTTCCAGGACAATGCGGACGCGGCCGCGTGATGTTACGACGGCGCCGTTTTTCTCAAGCACCGGCCAGTTCTCAACATCCCCATCGTGCTTCCGGGCGCTGAGTTCGATGTCATGGAAGGGCTCGGGGCCGGGCTGCTTGATGACGAGACCCAGGGACGGCGCAAGGCAGATGGTGCTGCGACGATGTCGACCGGCGATGTATTCCCCTTTCAGGATAAGCTGAACGTCGAGGTCTTCGGCCCACGTACGCTGGTGGAAGGCGTGCCGTGCGACGGCGTCGGCGTCCCCCCGAGCATCGGCGATGCGTCGTGTGCGCTCGAACCGAACGAGTCGGTCGAGCAGCGCATCGCACAGGATCGGGGTTGCGAGCGGGCGACCGGTGGACGT
>JAAAOT010000155.1 GCA_009908725.1 Bacteroidota bacterium
TGAACGCTGAACCCTGAACTATTTTCTCGCCTCACTTGACATCGCCGGCTGTGCCTCGTACCGTATCGGTACCATGAACACAGCAGACCTCCCATCCGCCTGCCCCCGACCGGGCACCGTCGCATCGGCTTCCAATGCCGTGCTGGGATCGTCGTACGCATACGCCTTCACGTTTCTTGGCTATGCGTATTTTTATTTTTATGCGACCTCCTCCGGCGGATTGTAGGCGTTCTGTTGTCATGCCCACCTGCTACGACCCGCCGGCCTCCCAGGCCCGCGGGTTTTTTGCGTTTGTGGGCCTGTTAGATCGGTCGAGCGGTGTCGCGCTGCACCTCCATCGACCCTACCGACACACCCTTTGCCAATGTCTTCTTCTGCTTCCGCACTGAGCGACATTCGTTCCCGCATCGACCAGCTGGATCAGGCGATCATCCAACTCCTCGCCCGGCGCCAGTCCGCCGTTGACGATATCGCCGCCGTCAAAGAAGAGAAAAACGACGACATCCGCGACCGGGATCGCGAATGCGAATTGATGGATCGTCTCCGCGACATTGCCCGGGACAACGACCTGTCCGAAGATCTGATCGAAGACCTCTACGCCTCGATCATCGAGCACAGCATCGAGCGCCAGAAAAACCGCCGCACCTCCGCGCGCTCCTCCCATCTGAGAAAGGTGGGGTGAAGGGGGGATTGGGAATTGAGAATTGGGAATTGGGGATTGGGGATTGAGAATTGGGAATTCGGAATTCAGAATGGAGAATGGAGAATGGAGAATGATGGGATATTCCCCCAGTACCCAGTACCCAGTACCCGGAACCCATTACCCGGTACCCTGAACCCGAACCCTGAACGTCCACTCAGTACCCGTAGATCGACAGGTCGTCGCGTCGCATGTGGATCGTTAGCACAATTGCGAGCATGGCGGTGTTGGCGAGGAGGGCCGAGCCGCCGTACGAGAGGAACGGGAGCGGGATACCGATGACCGGAAGGATCCCGGTCGCCATCCCGATATTGATAAAAATGTGGAGCAGGTAGACGCCGACGGCGCCGGCGGCGACGATCGAACCGAAGGGATGCTTCACGTCGGTCCCCAGCTTGATGAGGCGGAGGAGCAGGATTGCAAAGAGGCAAAGAACGACCAGCGAGCCGACGAACCCGAACTCCTCCCCGATCACGCTGAAAATGAAGTCCGTGGATTGCTCCGGGACGTAGGCGCCCTGCGTTTGCGTTCCCTGCATGAAGCCCTTCCCCCAGAGTCCGCCGGAACCGATGGCAGCCTTGGACTGCACGAGGTGAAAGCCGACGCCCTGGCGGAATTCCTCCGCCTCGGGGTTGGTGAACGAGATGAGCCGGGCGACCTGGTGAGGTTGGAGAACGTAAGAGATGGCGATGGATGTGATGGCCGCCACCCCGCCGGTGAAAGCCGCAGCGATCGCGCCGATGTATCGCTGGCCCGTATACCAGCCCATGCCGATCGTAAAGAGCACCGAAAACCCAATCGCGGCCGGCATGTAGACGAGCGAGAGGTAGCCGGCAATCGCCGGCGAGACCATCAGCAAGATGGTGGTAAAGGGCAGCCCGCTCCAGAACAGCATGATCGGCACGAGGCCAAAAAAGACCAGCGCCGTCCCCATATCGTTCTGCATCACGATGAGGATGGCCGGAAGCAGGATAAGCCCGCTCGCCTTCAGAGCGTACTTCACGTTGCTGCCGAGGCGCCCACGCCGATCCGCCAGGAGCTGTGCAACCGCCAGCACGGTGCCGACCTTCGCCAGCTCCGACACCTGCAGACGCAGCGGCCCGATCACGAGCCATGACTGCGCGCCGTTAACCTCTTTCCCGAACAGCAGCGCGGCGATGAGAAGAACGATCGTTCCCGCGTAGATCGGGAAGGCCGCGTGACGGAAGAATCGTACCGGAAGCATCAGCGAAATGCCGATGCCCACCGAGCAGATCGCGAGCCAGGTAAACTGCCGGTAGAAGTTCGATTGGACGCTCGTGGAAAGCTGCTCCGCCGCCGGGCCGTGCGTCGTGCTGTAGATTGCCGTCAGCCCGACCGCGACGAGCGCGAGCCATGTCAGCAGCGTGCCGACGTCGAGCGTGTTGTACCAGGAGCGCTTCACAGGAAACGGGGGACTATCGGTGAAAGACGGCGGCGACTACTCGTTCTCCGGGGCCGCCGGCTGAATTGGGGCGATCGGGTCGAGTCGGACGGTGCGCGTGGATCGGCTACGAGGGGCATCGGCACTGTCGGGCGTCGCCCCCGCGTTCAGTACGCGTTCCCCGTCCGTTTCGTCTTCCAGCGGAGCCCCGAAGCCCTTCGGCGGTGCCGACCGGACCTCCTCCATCAGTCGCTTGATCCAGTATCGCCGCTGCCAGATGTCGAGGTCGACGGAGCCGTTCAGGTATTGCTCGGCCATCAGGCTCGCGATGGGGGCGGCGGCGCTGCCTCCGTAGCCGGCGTTCTCGACCGCGACCGCAATGGCAATTTCAGGGTCCTCGAACGGCGCGAACATGATAAAGAGCGAGTGGTCCTCCCCGTGCGGATTCTGCGCCGTCCCCGTCTTCCCCGCGCTGGTCACGCCCGGGATCTGCACCCACTGGCCCGTGCCGTTCTCCATCACACGTCGCATTCCCTCCCGGACGGCGGCAAAATGGCTGCTGTCGATGGGCACCGTGGTCGCTTCCGGAAGATCCGGCTTGACGGTTTCGCCGGTTGCCGGATGGCGAAGTTCGTGGACGAAGCGCGGGATATGAAGCGTCCCGCCATTAGCGATTGCCGCAACGTACCGCGCCAGTTGCATGGGCGTGACCGACATGTCGCCCTGACCGATGCCGAGGTTCACGGTGTAGCCGGCCGTCCACCGTCCGTACGTATCGTTGAAGTATGACGAGTCCGGGATCAATCCCGCCTGCTGATCCGCAACGTC
>JAAAOT010000138.1 GCA_009908725.1 Bacteroidota bacterium
GTAGTTCAACGGGATAGAACGATGGCCTCCTAAGCCGTAAATCCTGGTTCGAGTCCAGGCGAGGGTACGAGCGAGAGTTGAAGGGCAAAATGCGAAGGGTGAAATGCGAAATGCGAAATGCGAAGGGTGAAGGGTGAAGGGCGAAATGCGAAGGGCGAAATGCGAAGGGCGAAATGCGAAGGGCGAAGTGCGAAGGGTGAAGTGCGAAGGGTGAAGTGCGAAGTACGGGGGGCGATGCGCGAATGAAACGATGCCGTGCGGCTTGAGGGGAGGGCGGCACCTGATTGGATTTCGGGACGTTTGTAGCGGCGCTGTTGCCGATTGTCCTCCATCACACCGCAGTTGTCATGGCCGCGTCCACATCCGACATTCAGAACGAACGTATCCAGGTTCTCAACGACACGCCGGTCAACGAGGACGGGGACTACGTGCTCTACTGGATGCAGCAGTCGCAGCGACCGGAGGACAACCCGGCGCTTGAACGCGCGGCGCAGCTCGCCAATGACCACGACCGGCCGTTGCTGGTCGTCTTCGGGTTGATGGACGACTATCCGGAGGCGAATCTCCGGCACTACACATTCATGCTGGAAGGCCTCCGCGAAACGCAGGAAATTCTCGCGGAGGAGCGCAACGTCAAGATGGTGGTCGCCCACGGCTCGCCGGACGAGGTTGCGCTACGGTATGCGGACGGAGCGGTGGTTCTGGTGACCGACCGCGGGTACCTCCGTCACCAGCGGACGTGGAGGGAGACCGTTGCCGCGGAGGCGCCGTGTCGCGTCGATCAGGTGGAAGGCGACGTCATCGTACCGGTCGAGCTGGCGTCTGACAAGAGCGAGTACGCCGCCCGCACCATTCGCCCCAAGCTATGGGAGCATGCGGAGGCCTTTTTCGTCGATCTGGAGCCGACCCCGGTCGATCAATCCTCGCTTGATCTCGGCGTGGAAGACGGCCTGGACCTGTCGGATGTCGAAGCGGTGACGGATCAACTCGACCTCGATCGGAGCATTGAGCCGGTGTCCAGCCTGTACCGGGGCGGTCCTCGCCATGCGAAAGATGTCATCCGCACCTTCATCGCGAAGGAGTTCAGCGATTATGATGACAAACGCAATCGACCGGAGACGTCTGCCGTGTCGTATGCCAGCATGTTCCTCCACTTTGGTCAGGTGTCGCCGGTCTGGATTGCAAATCGGATTCGAGAATCCGATGCGCCGGAGTCCGAGATCGACTCTTACATCGAGGAGTTGATGGTCCGGCGGGAGATCACGATGAACTTTTGCTACTACAATCGCGATAGTTACGACACGCTCGATCCGCTGCCCGATTGGGCCGCCACGACGCTGGAAGAGCATGCCGACGACGAGCGCGAGTACCTTTACAGCCTCGACGAGCTACGGAAGGGTGAAACCCACGATCCATACTGGAACGCGGCGATGAAGGAAATGCGGGAGACCGGCTACATGCACAACTACATGCGCATGTACTGGGGAAAGAAAATCCTGGAGTGGTCCCCGAACCCGGAGGAGGCGCACCGCCGGATTCTACACCTCAATAACACGTATTTTCTGGACGGGCGCGACCCGAATTCTTTCAGCAACGTCCTCTGGATCTTCGGCCTGCACGACCGCGCGTGGCAGGAGCGCCCGGTCTACGGGAAGACGCGCTACATGAGCAAGGGCGGGCTTGAGCGGAAGGCCGACCCGGATGAGTACGTCCGCAAGGTGGCGCGCCTCGCCGTCGATGCACAGGCGTAACGGAGTGACAGGCGTGACGGGATCGAGGGACGGCCGTCAAAACCAGCGGCCCGCGCGAGAGCTAGCGGTTACGAAGGTAGGCGAGCGCTTCCTCGGAGAACCGTGTCGGCGTGAGGTCGAAGTCGGCGTAGAAAGCGCTGTTGTCGCCCGTGTTGCCTTCGATCAGCATGTTGAACTGAGCGGGTGAAATCGGGAGAAGCCTCGTGCGGCCGACGGTGCTGACCCCGAGTCTTGCGAGCGGCATCGGCACGCTCACCTCGGGTTTCGGCTTGAGCCCCGCCCCCCGGGCGATGATGTCCAGCACGTGGCGGTATGCAATCCGGTCCGGACCGCCGGCGAAGTACGTCCGTCCCGACGCGGCCGGGCGTTCGATGGCCTGCACAAAGGCGGAGGCGACCTCCTCGACCGCTACGGGCTGGAGCTGGTACATGCCGTCGCCGAAGATCGGCCACACGGGGAACGGGCGGATCAGCTCAGCCAGAAGCTGCGAGGCAAATTCCGGATTGTCCGGGCCCGGGTCGCCGAAGAGGATGGACGGCCGAAAGATGGTCCAGTGCTCGAATCCCGCCGCCTGAACGATCTGCTCCGCTTCCCACTTGGTGGTCTGGTACGCGGTACCGTCGCTCGGCCGGGCGCCGTTTGCACTCATGTGGATGAATCGGTCTACGCCGGCCTGACGTGCTTTGTCAGCCACATGCCGCGTCCCATCCACGTGGATGCGCTCGAACGTGATGCCCCGTCCCGGATGCTCCTCGATGATGCCGACGAGATGGACGACGGCGTCACACCCGCTGAGGTGATCGCCCAGAGACGAGGGGTCGGTGATATCGCCCCTGACGCGTTCGACAGACGGTCCGGTCGGCTCCGACGGTGCATCAGGCAGGGCGAGCGGGTCCGATGGGTCGCGCATGAGGCACCGCACGTCGTGGCCGGCACGCAGCAGGGCTCGCAGGACGTACGAACCGACGAAGCCGGTCCCACCGGTCAGAAATACAGTCATAGAAGCGCCTGAAGGTCGGGGAGGAACGCGTGATGGGTCGGTGAACGGAGGCACGTTCGCAGCTCCGCGGATCGAGCCCGCGGCGGAAGCGGGCCATACGCATGCGTCGCGGACAGGTTACTCGCGGACAGGTTACTCGCGGACAGGTTACTCGCGAACAGGTCAGTCGCGAA
>JAAAOT010000153.1 GCA_009908725.1 Bacteroidota bacterium
CAGTCGCACATCCGGGCTTCCCTGGATGCGCTGTCGCCCCGCGAGCGCTCCGCGTTCGTCCTAAAGCACATGAACGGCCTCACCATCAAGGATACGGCCGCTGCCATGGACGTCGCCCCCGGCACCGTGAAGAGCCTGCTCTACCGTGCCACGCGCAAGTTGCGCGACGAACTGGCTTTCTAACGCGATGATCTGTAGCCCGGTCACCGCCCACCCTTTTCTCCCTCCCCGCCATGCGCGACGCCTGCCCCACATTTAAGCCCATCATGACCGAGGCGCTGTTCGGCGATCTGCCCCCCGGCGACCGGTCGCGCCTCAACGACCACCTGCAGGCCTGCGACGCCTGTGCGGCCAAGTTTGCCTCGTTGCAATCCACCCTCGAGGTGACGGCCGCCTACGAACGCCCGCAGCGCACCGATGCCTACTGGGATGCGTTCAGCGAGCGACTCTACGAACGGGTCGATCGCGAGCCTGCTGCCGCACCTGCCGGTGCCGCCGCTCCGTCATGGACGGACCGGCTCGCGACCTGGTGGGCGTCGCGCCCTGCTCTGCTCCCTGTGACGGGCGTGCAGTGGGCCGCCCACGGAGCCCTCGCCCTTCTCCTTATCGCCGCCGGTCTGACGCTCGGCCGGATGACGGCGCCAGCCCCGGTCCCGTCCGACCCGCTCGCCGAGGCTGCAGGCCCGGCAACAGACCCTCTTCTCCTCCCCATCGCCGCCGGCGTGGATGATGCAAACATACAGCCGCGCCTGACGGGCGTCGAAGACATCACCTACGACGTCACCGACGGCTCCGTCGAAATCCGGTACAACACCACGAACGACGTGGTTGTCCGCGGCAAACCGGACGATCCGAAGATTCAGCGCCTTCTGCGGGCGGCGCTGCTCGATGACAACAACCCGTCCTCCCGGCTGCACGCGGTCAAGACCCTCGAAGCGGCCCGTCCCGCCGCCGACGATGAGATCGTCAGCGCACTCACATACCTGGTCCGAGATGGATCGAGCCCCGACATGCGGCTCCGCGCCGTTCGTGCGCTGCGTCGGCTCCACCAGACCACCCCGATGAGCGAGTCGACCCGCGGCGTCCTCGTCAACGTCCTGCTCGAGGCAGACCTCCCCGCGCTGCGTATCGAAGCGCTGGAATCTCTAACCAATGATGCCATGCTCTCTTCCCCGGCTGCCACGACCGACGGAGCGCGTGCTGTCCCTAGCTTCCTGCATCAGGCTCAGTCCGACTCCAACGGCTACGTTCGCTACCGCGCCGTCGAGATGCTGCAGCAGATCCGAAGCGATGCCGGCGACCTGTGACGTACGGCCGCACCATGCCGCCGCCAACACCCTTTTCCGTCTTCTCAGCCACTCGTCGTCCATGACTTCTCTCGTTCGCACCGCCACCGCACTCCTGTTTCTCGCCTTCGTGATCAGCGCTCCAAGCGCGCTGGCCCAGGAGCTCCAGCGCGACGGCAATCGATTTGTGCAGGTCACCACCAAATCGTTCGCGGTCGGCCCGGGCGGCACGCTCGACATCTCCACGAAGGGCGGCCCGGTATCCGTGGTCGGTAGCGACCGATCCAACGTCGAGGTGGAAGAAACCATCCGCGTCCGAGCCTCCAGCCAGAGCAGCGCCGAGTCCGCGATCGCGGATACAGAGATCACTTACGAGGTGAACGGGTCCACGCTGTCGATCCGAACCCCGGACGGCTGGGGCCGGTCGGGCGTCTCCCTCGGATTCGAAGTGCTGGTCCCTAGACGGTTCACCGTAACGGCCTCCACTGCGGGCGGACCTGTTTCCATCGAAAACATCGAGGGTCGCGTAGAAGGCGCCACATCTGGCGGCCCCGTCTCCGTCGAAGATATCACCGGCGATGCCGACGTGAAAACGTCCGGCGGACCCGTCTCGCTGGACAATGTGACGGGCGAAGCCACGGCTAAAACCAGCGGCGGACCGATCAGCGCCGAATCGATCGGCGGACCGCTGGACGCCAAGACATCCGGCGGACCAATCTCCGTCGAGGACGTGGGAGGCGACACCCGAATCGAATCGTCAGGAGGCGGTTTGAGTGCCGTCAACGTACGGGGGGCGCTCTACGCACGGACGGCAGGCGGCAATATTGAGGTCGACGGGGCGACGGGTGACGTAGAGGCGCGAACCTCGGGCGGCGATATCGAGGTCGCCTCGATCGGCGGATCACTGATCGCCAAGACGGCCGGTGGCGACATCGAAGGGCGACAGATCGACGGCAGCGTTGAAGCAACCACGCGGGCCGGCGACATCGAACTGGAGGCCGTCGGCGGGAGCGTCGACGCGGAAACGTCCGTCGGTGACATCGAGATTCAAATGCTCGCGTCCGGCAGCGACGACTCGTCGTTCCGAACGTCCCATGGCGACGTCGAGCTACTCTTGCCGGACAACGTGGCGGCGCGCCTCGATATCGAGGTAAGCAGCGACTGGGGCGGACGCATCGACCGGGACGACATCACAAGCGACTTCCCGATCACCATCGAAACGGACCGGAACGGCGACCTTCTCCGCGCATCCGGCACCCTGAACGGCGGCGGCCCGACCGTCGTGATCCGCACCCGAGGCGGCTCCGTCAACATCCGGAAGATGCCGTAGGGCGTTGACTCGTTCGTTCGTTGGTCCGTTGGATCGTTCGGCGTGGGATGGGGTTGAGGGGAGTGGATTAGAATTTAGAATTAGGGATTTGGGATTGGGAATTTGAGATCGAGAATTTCGGATTGGGGATTCGGGATTGGGAATTTGGGAGCTTGCGTTTGGCGTCGAACCCTGAACCTTGAACCCCGAACCAACCCCACAAACACATACACACATACGAACCTATACACATAAACACCTACACACAACCCTCCCCCGCACGCCTGCTTTCCGTAGATCCTTTCAGTAAATCGCGATTGCGATGTTT
>JAAAOT010000105.1 GCA_009908725.1 Bacteroidota bacterium
GCAGCCAATCGATTTTCCGACGCTTCCGATTGAGGAGCATCCACATTCGGGCTCTTAGCTCAGTGGTTTAGAGCGCTCGCCTCACACGCGAGAGGTCCCTGGTTCAAATCCAGGAGGGCCCACCATTTCTTCCAGGCTTCTGTCCTTCGTCGGGCAGAAGCCTTTTTTATTATCCCGGCGTGTTTGTTCTCCGCATGCGGGGCGGGGTCAGCAGATGCTGCCAGAGGGCAAGATCGGTCGGTAGACCCGGGGGGGATGCTATGTCAGATAAAAACGATGCTGGTAGCGCGTATGTAGACCTGGTCACGAATCGTCCATTATTAATTGATCCTACAGGACGCGATTCACCGAACGATAACACCTGAATGAGGCATTCAGATGTGCTGACGTGGATGTGGTCCGGTTTTTCCGATACGATAGCTGCAATCTGAAGTGGTGTCACCACCGTTAGAGTATAGCAGGCTGCGAATGGCTTACGTAAGGCAGGTGGCGTGACAGCGTTAGCGGTTACAGCCGTCATGGTCGTGAATGCTGATGACCGCGGAGCCGATCCGCCTTCGCCTCAGACGACGCGGCCCGTACGTGGCTCAAAACACCGCACGGACTCCTGGACGGAGAAACGCCGCTCCGGCGTCTTGATACGGAGCCCGGCCTTCGCGAGGTGGAAGATTTGCTCACTACGATCGACGAAACCGGCGCCGCATAATCGTTGGCTCGCATCCTGCCCGTCACCGCCCCACGGCCTTGTGATACCAATTCCCTGACATTACAGACGGAACGTCGCTCGGGCCGGAGATCGTCTTGGCAGGACACGTCGAGTCTTCACCTGCTGATGGTGTTCATTTTTGCCTTGATGCAAAAACGAACCAAAAAGATCAAGGCTGGGCTGGCTTCGGCTACCTACGCTCCATCTGCGCTGAAATCCTCGAAACTCGCTCGCAGGCTCGCTCAGACAGCGAGGATTTCTTGACGCTCCGATTCCGCTCCGGTCGAGACGCCGATTCCAGCAAGGCCGGTCGGCTCGAGGATGGGCGCGTCGCCGGACCCGGTCGCGGTTCCAAAGAAATGGTATGACCGTCTATCGTCTCACAAAAGCCGAGTATGCCGACACCGCGTTCCGGGGCTCGCGCGGGCGAGGAAAATGGTACGAACAGGGCGTGCCGGTGGTTTACGCCGTCGATCAGCCTGCGACCGCGTTGCTTGAGACGCTCGTCCACACGGGGCGCGCTGACCTTGTTACCGCCGATTACGTATCTTTCGAGATCGAGTTAGAGGACGACACGGACCTGCTCAGGCTTCCCGATGCGGACCTGCCATCCGACTGGCGAAACTGGCCGTGGCCGGCATCCACGAAGGCGATCGGCACCTTCTGGCACGAGCGCCGGGATTCCGTCGCGCTGTCCGTGCCCTCCGCCGTGATCCCAATGCACCGGAACGTCCTGCTCAACGTCCGGCATCCCCGGTTTGCTCATCTTTCGATCAGCGAGCCGACCCCGTTTCCCATTGATACGCGCCGCGGGGTATCGAGCGAGTCCAACGTCTAGGACCCATCCGGGACGGGTCCCCCCAGACATCTATACGTTCCAACAGGCTGTGGCGATCGGGGGCGTACGACGCTCTACGAAGCGAACCGGGACGGGTACGAGTTGCTGACGGGCGGTCGGATCCCATCAGCTGGCCCAGCCAGATGTAGAACTTTCAACCGTAAGCAACGGGACAGGCGGGCACGGATCGCGTATCGGCTGGAGGTGGCGGGATAACGAAACCGTCATCCCGGACCGTTGCGTAGCGTCGGTATCTCTCGTATCATTGATATCCAATATCGGTAACCGATAATACGACAGCAGCCCGACACGCCCGTGCTTCGAAGTGTCCACCTCGCGTTCATGCGCCTGCACGTGCTCTACCATGCGGTTGAAGAGCCGTTCTACGGTGCGGCGATGATGGAGGAGCTCCGGCGCCACGGCTACGAGATCAGCGCCGGCACCTTCTATCCGCTTCTCCACCGCATGGAGGAGAACGGCCTGCTCGAACACACCGAACGGGTGGTTGACGGCAAACAGCGGAAGTACTACGCCGCAACGGCGGCCGGCCGGGAGGCCCTCGACGCCCTACGGCCCCGCCTCGCCGAGCTGACCGGTGAACTGCTGGACGGGGACGGCCCGTCGTCCCTGCCAGACCCGCCGAAGGAGCGCACCTAGCACGCCGACAACGCGCCCTCAGACACCTCCCCCGGTGCGTTCTGCCGTCACCCAGACGCGCGACGGCAGCGGTCCGAACGACGCCGCTCCCGACCTCACATCACGACTTCCCACGACTGAATGCCAGACGACGCCGCTCCTCAACGTCTTACCCGTGAGCTTGGCACCTTCGGTGCCGTCATGATGGGCCTCGGCTCGATCGTTGGCACCGGCGTCTTCGTCAGCATCGGCATCGCAGCCGGTATCGCCGGCCCGGCGGTCGTGATCGCGGTCGCCGTCGGTGCCATGGTCGCGACGTTCAACGGGTTGTCCAGCGCTCAGCTCGCGGCCAACCACGCCGTGTCCGGCGGTACCTACGAATACGGCTACGAATTCCTGAGCCCGGCCTTCGGGTTCACCGCCGGGTGGATGTACCTGATCGCCAAGAGCGCATCGGCGGCGACGGCAGCACTGGGCTTCTCCGGCTATTTCCTCGGCGCCATTGGCGTCGACATGGATGTCTGGCTCATGCCCGTCGCCCTGCTGGCCGTCGTCGTCCTGACGGCCGTCGTGTACTCCGGTCTCCGGCGGTCTAACATCACCAATATCATCGTCGTCTCGATCACGCTGGCCGCTCTCGGTCTCTTCGTGATTGCCGGGTCGCCGACCGCGTTCTCCGACGGACTCGACGGGTTCGCCAACTTCTTCCAGGCCCCCGAAACGGGGGGCGGCTGGCGCGCGGT
>JAAAOT010000371.1 GCA_009908725.1 Bacteroidota bacterium
GGGCGACCGCTTGGACGGCGTCAGCTCATTTGCTATCGGAGAGCTTCTGGGAAGAACTGATTCCCGTCGTAAGGACGGAGCAGGAAGGTCCATATCCCTCGCTTACATCCCCAGCACGGAAACCACCCCGTGCTTGTGAGCCGCATCTTTGAGCCACGTTGCAAGTTGGTCTGACGTCTCACGGAACGCTCGAAGATTCTCAGTCTCGCGCTCAAGAAATCGCTGACGCGAATGCGCAGAAATGAACCCGGGAGACGGAGTGATCTGATCCAGTCGCGCGTTGTCGTCTATCTGCGTCACCCAAGCATGCATGTCTTCGATCACCGGCGCCCAGATTGCCAGAGGGACCTCCGTGAATGCGTAGCGGGAGAACGAAGATAGCGGGTCGTGAAGGACCAGGAGCGCTTCGAAGTGGGCAAACTGCTCTTCCGGCAAATAAATAGACGCCTCGCGCACAGCATCGCGGTTATAGGATCCGGGCACCAACTCGATGGGGTGAACCACTGCCTCCGGGTTTGTTGAAATCCAGTGTGTAGACATACGTTCGCCCTGCTAACTTCGTTGTACTTGTGCGACATCCGTCGTGATCTCAGCATCTCTATGCGGGACGCCGGGGATCACTCGCCGAGTTGATCAAAATATGTCTTGCGTGGATTATACTTGCTGATGTCAGGTCGGAAAGCCGTACCAAGATCTGGGTTCGCAGGGTCGAAAATCACGATCGTTTCTGTCGCGTCGTCCCAGAACGCTTTCTTCTGAATGTCCGTTCGAAAGACCTTGACGTCGTCTGGATTCTGGATAATGCTCCCAATCAGATCGACAAACTGCTCTTTTGTGCTGATCGCGTCTCCGTACTTCTGCCCATGCTTGTCCCAGGCATGACCTGTCCCAATAAAGTGACCGCCTAACTCATCGAAATACGCCGACTGCGAAAATGCCCGCGTGATGTCGTCGAACCAGGAAAGGCCAAGATGCTGACCATGCCTCAGGGTATGCAGCATATCAACCAAACCGCCGAGGGGGGCGGATCTGGCCGACAATGTAGTCCAGCACGCTGATGAGCGCAGCCACGTCGCTATTCAGCGGCGCCTGCGTATCCGCACCGGCCTGCGCGGCGTCCGCCTACTCGCTCTCCAGGATGTTCTTCCAGGTTTTGGCGTCCAGCAGGTCTTCGCCTCGCTGCAGGGCCCTCTGGCATCAGCCATTTTCCGAGCACCTTATCCCCCCCTGCGTTGCTACTCCTTCTATCATTCTGAGATCAGTAACATTATTGATCAGGTCGCCTGCATAGCGGGATGTCTGGAGATAACCCATCACATCGTCATACCACGAAAGCCCGAGCCAGTCAGCGGACATCAATCCTGAATCACCTGCAGCATTTGAATCATCGCTGCCTTGGGGTCGACGCCCCCCACTCCTCAAAGTGATCGAGGATCGGTACTTTACGGTGTTCGTCCGACCAGTACCGCTCATCGTCGAGATCGATGGCTAACCGGTACCAATGCAACTGCCCGACATCGATGTAGGTCAGGAGCGCCGATAGCCGACGGTGCAGCGCCTCGACGCCGGGCCACGGATCGCGGCCGCGTGCCAGATCCTCTGCCAAACCCGGAATTAGACGCGTGTGAAGGGCCTGCCGAACATCCTCAGCAGAGACCGGCTCGTAATGGTCAGTGGACACCTTGGCAACGGCAAACGGGCCGTGCGTAGGCGTGAGAGTGGATCAAGCGGTCGAAGAGTTCGGGCTTATCGAAATTCGGCGAGAGCCCGTCGCGTAACCAGAGCTGATGATAAGTGATAGCGCTACCTGGCAACCGAAGCAAACCCTCTCCGTGTGTTCTCACAGACTCGAAGAAGGCGTCGGAATGCTGTGTCATCGCTGCAGCAGAAGTTGAATGAGGAGGTTAGCGGTTCTGGGCATACCCGTCAGTCAGCGTAATAGGTCGAGGACCCGAATACGCCAGGAAAGCACTGCGCGGCGGCGCGGCTCGCGTCGCGACCTTCGTCGTCGCCGGGGGCGATACTACGGAACGTCGCTTACGTGAACGCAGGGTTTAGCACTCGGTGTGGAGCGCACCTGTATCCCTCGGGCCATACCTTCACCAACAAGCGACCACTTCTGGCCTTCTCCTGTGTCCACGATGAGCACCTCCCCTCCTTCTACAAAGCAGAGTCGGAGGCGTCCTTCTTTGTAGCCCAACGCTTTGCTAACCGTCGCCCCAGGCAAACGCAGCGCGGGGATAACCCCTTCCGGAGGAACAAGGTAATGCTCTGTACCCGTCGCGTCCCGCAGGCGAAAGGGGCCTTCAACATGCAGATTGAAGACGACGTGCGGTTCTTCAGTGAAAGGATCTCCGAACTGAAGACCGAAGGCGTTAGTGTCGACTAGGCATCGGGTGACGGTGCGCTTGCGCAGAGGAAGCAACCAGTAGTCGTCGAATTCGATGACTTGAGGCACATCCGGGCGGGACCCTTTGTCCTCGCCCGGGACATCCACGGGCTCGCGACCGCGCCACACGGCCAGGTCTCCGCCCGGACATGACACCACGAGTTCTCCGCGGTCGCCGCTGACTTCCCATGCCTCGTATTCTACATCCGGCGGGGCAACCAACCGGGTGCCGTCATTAAAGAACAGCTCAAGGCGACCGTCCTTGAAAGCAACGGATTTTCGAATTGACCGCCCGAACAGCTGCAGTGTGGGTGCCAGACGGCTTTTGTCATCTGTCTCTGGATGAAGGCGAAGGGGTGTGTAACTGGGCCGTTCCAATAAAAAGGGACTCGCGATTCGAAGCGTGAACGTTGGAGGCGAATTGGAGTTACCCCGATAAAGTGGACAGTCGTATCCTACCCACGGACGTTCTCATCAACGACTCTCCTCTTATGTCCCGTTCCCAGCCGTACCCACCCG